>CAZDDB010000115.1:0-10983 GCA_964504105.1 uncultured Acidobacteriota bacterium | reverse complement strand
CTGGTATGTTGAATCAGTTCCCTCTTTCTTTTTAAAAGAGGGAACTGTGCAGCTAAAGAAGATACTCATGATTCCAGCTTTGGTCGTTTCGGGCAAAGAGGCCACAACTACGCATTCCTAACATTTTTGTTATTTTTGTCTGGTAAGATTTCACTGCTGCGGAAGAAGATGTTGGGCGTCCTAAGGCGTGACCTTGCCGCCAAGATTATCGCTTCCGGAATGAAGTGTAATTCGAAGGGTATCTTGCGCTACGAGCGCGTATTTACCAGACAGAAGATCACTTCAAAGATTCCGGAAGTTCTCTGCAGCCAAAATAACTAGAGGATGGGATCAAGATGAAAACGATTTTTGTAGGAGGCGACGTTAGCAAAGGTTATGTAGACTTCGAATTTGTTAACGAAGCCGGAAGTTGTTTGGAACCGGGCGCACGTTTCGATGATACGCCGCAGGGTCATCGCATCATGCGGAAATTGATCGCTGAGATGAGCCGAAAACATGGGCCTCTAAGTTTTGTGGTGGGCTTGGAATCTTCGGGTGGTTTGGAACGCAACTGGTTGAAATTATTTCGCGACCTGCGAAATAGCTTTCCAATAGAGGTTCTCTTGCTGAATCCTCTTGCTGTCAAAAAATATCTGGAACGTGATTTGCACCGAAATGTGAATGACCGCATCAGCGCACGGGGAATAGCCCAGTATCTCCGGGTGGCAAGGCGGCCCCAGGAAGTGGAGTTTGAGCCGCAGATGGAAGGCCCCCGCACGTTGTACCGCTGTCTTGCAAACGCCATTGGCCGAAGGGCCGAGATTCAGTGCGAGCTACAAAGCCTTCTGCCACGGGTTCAACCCAATCTGGTTCAATTCTGTCGTGATGGCCTCCCAGAGTGGGTTCTTCAAGTTCTGATCAGCTATCCACTTGCTTCCTCACTGGCACGAGCACGTAAAGCGAAACTAATTCAAATCCCCTATGTTACCGCTGAGCGGGCCGAAGCGCTCATAGCCCAAGCCGAGGAAAGTGTGGCTTCTCAATCTGATCAGCAAACCGCAGACACCGTCCGTTTTCTGGCCGAAGAGATCACGCGAAACAACGAGAACATCGAACAACTAAAAGCGGATTTGTGTGAATCCATGAAAACCGATCAAGCCGTACAAATCATGGACAGCATACCGGGTATCGGACTCTGGACTGCAATGTGTCTTCGCTTGGAATTCGGAAACTTCGAGCGCTTTTACTCTGCAGATGCAGCCGTAGCCTTTGCCGGCTTGGATCCGCGTGTCCATCAAAGTGGCGATTCCGAGCATCACCTCGGAATCAGTCACCGCGGCCGCAAGCAAATCAGAGCTGCTCTCTATATGCCCACTTTGGCTGCCATCCGTACCAATCCCATTATCCGCGACTTCTATGTCAGGTTACTGGCTTCAGGCAAACCAGAGCTTGTCTGCATCGTCGCTTGCATGCGTAAATTGATCCTCTTAGCTTACGCATGTTGCATCACAGAAAAAACTTTCGATCCAGATTATGCAAAGAAAAAATTGAGCAACTCTCAGCCGAAAAGTTCCATCGTATCTTCTAAATCGAAGCAACTTTCTCTAAAAGCGCCCGTCTCCAGACGGGAAGCAAAAAAAAGAAAAGCGGCTGCCTTGCCACAAAACGGGTATCACTCGTTTAAGCGTGGTCCTGGAGCCGCTTCAATAAATTCTAACCCAAGTGACCAGAATGGTTAAACTATCGCTTGACTTTCAACAGGGTATCTTGGCGGTTTCAATTCTTTCTCAGGGATGCGATGTAGAAGCCGTCGGTATCATCGCGATGCGGATACAAATAACGCTCTTCCACAAGTGAAAACTCCGGATGCTGTGTCAGAAACTTCTCTTTGACTTGCGCTGTCTCTTCCGGCTCAAAGCTGCATACGGAATACACCAAAGCGCCGCCGCCGGAAACAACCCGAATGCACGAATCCAGAATTTCCAGTTGCAGACGCTGGTGGCCGATCAGGTCTTGCGGCTGTTTCCACCACTTACCTTCCGGATGGCGCCGAATGACTCCAAGACTTGAACAGGGAGCATCGACCACGACAAGATCGAACCGGCCGGCAAACGGCAACCGGCGCGCATCGGCTACAACCGGAAGCGCGCAACGAATCTTCATCCGGTGGATGTTTTCTTTCCAGATTTTCATCCGACTCAATTCCGTATCCAGAGATACGATCGATCCCTGACCATTCATCCGGGAAGCGATTTGGAACGTCTTTCCTCCCGGCGCCGCAGCAATTTCCAGCACGCGCATCCCCGGTTTTACACCAAGGATACCGCCCAGAACTTCGACTCCCGCATCATGAATGTAGAAGAGACCGTTTTCGAAGAAACGAGTTTTCTGAGGCGCTCCCTTCCGTATACGAAACAGAAGCGGCCCAAGAACAGTCGTCTCAACCTCAATTCCTTCGTTCCGTAGCAAATCAACAACCTGTTTGCTGTCTTGCGATACACGGATGTAGACAGGCGCGGGCTCATTGTTGATTCGCATCAGCGCAACTGCTTCCTCTTCTCCGAATCGCTCGAGCCAACGTTGAACCAGCCACAGGGGATGAGACCAGCGAATGGACAGGACCGTGGCCAGATCACCGTGCGGCTCAGGAAGTGAAGCGAGCCTTGACTGGACTTTCCGCAGGATTCCGTTTACAAACGATACAGCAGAGGAAAGTTTACCTCTCCTGCACAGATCCACCGTTTCATGAATCGCCGCATGCTGAGGAATTCCGGTAAACACAAGCTGATAAATACCTAGCTGAAGGATGAGTGATACTTCCCGGTCTAACCGCCGTTTGCTTGAAAATGAATCGATTAGAAACAGCAACCGTCCGCGCCATCGCAACGTGCCCAAAACGAGATCGGTAATCAAGTTCCGGTCCTTTGCATCCGGAACCTCCGTCAGCTTCCTTCGCAATAGAACGCCTGAATTCGAGCGCTCCTGCTCCAATTTCATCAGGATCTGCAGCGCAATCCAGCGAGCATTCTTCCCCGTTTTCTTGACCGCCATAACACCCCCCATTACTATATAAGTTCATGAAACAGCTCGCTATCCTTGTCTTTCTCTTTTCTTCCGCAGTACAGGGCTGGAGTGCCGGCCAGGTTCAGTGGATCCATAGTTTCGATCAGGCCCTCATCCAGGCGAAGAAATCCGGAAACCCGATTTTCATAGACGCGTTTGCGGATTGGTGCGGCTGGTGTCACAAACTGGATCAGGAGGTCTATGCAGATGCGAAATTTGTAAAGTACATGGAGCGGTTTGTTCCGGTCAAAATAGACGTAGAAGACGGCAGCGCAGGAACACAATTTGCGGAGAAGTACGCGATCACAGGGCTTCCCACATTGCTGGTAACAGATGGGAATGGGATTTTGACCAACCGGATTGGGGGCTTTATGGAAGTGGATGACCTGATCGCGGATCTAGACGGCATCCAAAAACTGGTTGAACGGGAACGAAAGAATTCGAAGGATGCGGATGCATCGTTTCAACTGGCCAAAGAATATTTATCACGCGACATGAATGCGGAAGCAGAATCCCGGTTCCAACGGATACTTTCATCGCCCGATACAACGACCGGTCAGAAGGAAGCATCCCAATTCTCTCTGGCGCTTACACAATATTATCAGAGCAATTTTGAATTGGCGCTTGGGACGCTGGAATCATACGAAAAGACCTATCAGAACGGTGAATCCGGTGAAGATGCGCTTCTCTTGTTGTCTGAAATCCACATGGAGCTGGATGCAAACGACAAGGCTCGTTATTATCTCGAGCAGTTCCTCAAGAAGTATCCAAACAGCGGCAACAAGAGCCGCGCGCAACAGGTACTCTCCACGCTGGACGAGAAATCGAACTAATGTGAAGAATTCCAACCGCAAAGACCGCAAAGATCGCAAAGCAAAAGTTTAGGATCAAAAATGGAAAGGGTGTCCAAAAGCCCCTGAAAAAGTCCCCCTTCGCGGTCTTTGCGGTCTTTGCGGTTAGATCCCTCCCCAAGGTGAGAACTCTATTTGTCGGATAAAGGTTCTCTGGTATAGTTGTCCCTACATAGGAGGAGCACTGCATGCGGGGAATCTTTTCGACCAAGAATCTGGATGCAATTCTAAAGGACGCGGAAGTCCCTGAGCAGCAGTTGCGCAGAGTACTTGGGCCTGTGCAGATAACGCTGCTGGGGATCGGCGCCATCATCGGCGCCGGGATTTTTGCGACAATCGGAACTGCCGCTGCGGGGGATATGCACCGCGTAGGCGCCGGTCCCGGGTTGATGCTCTCGTTTGTTCTTGCAGCCGTCGTTTGCGCCTTTGTAGCGCTTTGTTATGCCGAACTTGCCGCGATGGTCCCGATCTCCGGATCCGCCTATACGTATTCCTATGCAACACTGGGTGAATTGATCGCCTGGATCATCGGCTGGGATCTCATCATCGAGTACGCTGTCGGGAATGTCGCGGTGGCTATCAGTTGGGCCAACTACTTCAAGACACTCATGAGAGAGTCCGGATTCATTATCCCTGATTGGATCTCGATCGATTTTCAGACGGCTCACAAAATCCCCGGTTTGATCGAGAACGCCCCGCACGCCCTGGGGATTCCAATCGTATTTAACCTCATTGCCTTCCTGATCGTGGCCGCAATTACAATCATTTTGTTAATGGGTATCCGGGAGAGCGCATGGTTTAACGCAGGGATGGTTGCAATCAAGCTGGTCGTACTGACCTTCTTTATCTTCATCAGCTACAAGGCCACCCATTCCAGTAACTGGCACCCGTTCATGCCGAACGGATTTGTCGGAGTTTTCTCGGGAGCTGCAGTCATCTTCTTTGCTTACATAGGATTTGATGCTGTTTCGACGGTTGCCGAGGAGGCGAAGAACCCGCAAAAGGACATGCCGATCGGTATCATTGCCTCACTGATCGTTTGCACGATCTTCTACGTAATCATTGCCGCTGTGTTTACCGGAATGATTCCGTATGGCGATCTTGTAAAGACACTTTCGAGCCAGCAGGCCGAGCCGCTCACCCTGGCTCTACAGTACGCAAACATCGGCGGATGGGCGCTGACGATCGTAGCATTTGGATCTGTAGTAGCGCATACGGCTGTGTTGTTTGTGTTTCAGCTGGGGCAGCCGCGCATTTTCTTTTCGATGGCGCGTGATGGTCTTCTTCCAAAGATGTTTTCGACTGTCCATCCAAAATATCGTACACCGTGGGGTTCGACCATTCTGACAGGTGTTGCTGTTGGAGTTGCTGCGATGTTCTCGAGCCTGGATGAGATGGTAGATCTTACGAATATCGGAACTCTGTTTGCATTCATCCTCGTTTGCATCGGCGTCATCGTTCTCCGGAAAAAAGACCCTGGCCGTGTTCGTCCGTTCCGCGTGCCTTTCGGGCTTGTTCTTCCGATTCTCGGTATCATCGGATGTACTTTTCTGATTTATTATCTGCCCCCGACTTCCTGGCTGCGTTTTGCTGCATGGCTCAACTTCGGCTTCGTGATCTACGCTTGCTACGGCAGCGTTAGGAGCAAGCTTACCGGGCGGGCGCTGGCAAGCAAACCTGAATTACATGATGTGGAAACGGCACATGTGGGAGCGTTTCTTGGAATCGTCGGCATTCTGCTGCTGCTGATCACAAGAATCATGGACGTTATCCGCGGCGGCGGAGCGGATCACTGGCTGTTTGTGAATTCATGGTGGCTGACGCTTCCGCTCATCTTTGATGCTATTTTCCTCTGCCCTGCCGTGATGTTCCGGGCACAGCGCGCGAAGGCAGCAGGTTTGCCGGCCACGGAAACAGCAAGGGCCAACCAGGCGCTGGTGATCGCGGTCGTGCTGCTGATTGCGATCCTCGCTTATCTCGTCCGCGTCCTGGCACTTTGAAAGGGATGAAGGATGAAGGCGGAAGGATGAAACTATCCCGCCAGAATCAAGCCTGGTGCACGAGGCTGTCATCCCTCATCCTTCATCCTTCATCCTTGCCGTAGCCACAACCTTTCCTTGCCCCACTGGTCTAAGATAAAGTGGTTAGCGTGATGCCTGACGACTATGAATTGGTACGCCACGCCCAGAAAGGAAATACGCTTGCGTTTGAACAACTGGTGTCCCGTTATGACAGACAGGTACTATCCATAGCCGTGTCGTTTCTGCGAAACGCCGAGGACGCAAAAGACATTCATCAGGAAGTATTCTTACGCGTCTACCGGGCGTTGCCGCGGTTTGAGTTTCGGAGCGCGTTTTCCACCTGGCTTCACCGCATCACAACCAACGTTTGTCTGACTTACAGGTCTAAGAGACAGAGAGAAATGCATATGTCAATTGATGAGCGATTCGAAACGGAAGACGGCTCAATAACTCTTGCGGATACTCTGGCAGACCGGGCCGATACGGGACAACAAACACGAAACTCGGAGATCAGCAGACACATGGAAGAAGCAATCAATTCACTGTCGCCCAGGCAGAAGCTGGTTTTTTCGCTGCGTCATTATGAAGGTTACAAGCTTCGGGAAATCGCATCCATGATGAATTGTGCCGAGGGCACTGTGAAGAAATATTTATTTACCGCAACCGAACGCCTGCGCATCCGGTTAAAGGAAGTGTATTAGGAGAATGGCCATGAACCACCAGCAATTTCGAGAATGGCTTCCACTGTTTGCTTACGGAGATCTGGAAGACATCGACAAAGAGACCCTGCAGCAGCATCTGGAAAAATGTGCGGATTGCCATACGGAATTGGAACAAATCGCAAAGCTCCAGGGATCACTGGATCAATTGCCGCGCGTAAGCGTCACCGAAGAGCTGCTGCAGGAGTCCCGGCAAGGACTTCGCGTGGCGCTTCGAATCGAGCGAGTGAAGCCATCTTTTTGGAACCGCGTTCGGGAAAGTCTCACAGCCGCAGTTCCGCAATACCGGGTTGCACTGGGCGCCGCAGCTATGCTCGCGGCGGGTGTGTTTGTTGGATACATTGCGTTTGGCCGGACACAACCCCCCGTAGTTGCCACTCAGACGCCGGTTCGGCAACCGGATCTGGAGCGCGGGAACATGGAGATCACAAACGTGAGGTTTCTGGACTCCGATGCAAGCGACGGCCAGGTTGAGTTTGGATTTGATGCGGTCACACCGATGCGCGTAAAGGGAAGCATCAACGATGCGCAAATACAAAAAGTGCTGAGTTATGCAGTTGTCAATGATCAGAACCCCGGAATCCGGTTGCGGGCAATCAGCGCGCTTGGGACTTCCCGGCAGACAAAAGGGACGGACCCGGAAGTCAGAGATGCGTTGATCACGGTTCTGAAATCCGACGAAAACCCGGGAGTGAGAAAACAGGCTCTGGAAGTCCTGCAAAAATTCCCCATGGATGAAGAAATCAAACAGGCGTTCCTGCACGTGCTGGTTCATGACCAGAATGCCGGGATGCGTGTTTCGGCCATCAAGGGGCTTGAATCAGAAGGAAAAACAGATAAGGAAGTCTTAGATGTTTTCAAACAAAAAGTTCATTCCAATGACATCGATTATATTCGTCTCAAAGCACGAGACTTGATTCAGGAGGTTAGACAGAAACAATGAAATTGAAAACGGTCCTGGCAGCATTTCTAATTTTGATTGCCCAGCTCGCTTTTTCTAAAACGGAGCTTTCCTTTCAGACAAAATCGTTTGATGTGAGTCCCGGAGGAACACTCGAAGTATCGGTGGCCGCAGGGGACATCATCCTCGGTTCGTGGGAGAAGAATGAAGTCCATATCAAAGCGGAGGGGATCGATCCGGATGAGCTCGAAAATCTTCGGATGATCCAATCCGGAAATACGGTACGTGTTGATTATAACCCTGAGTGGGGCGAATCGATGCGCGTCCGGTTTACCATCAACGTGCCTTCACAGTTCAATAGTGATCTTCATACATCCGGTGGCGACATCCGCCTCCAGGGACTTTTCCAGGGAAAATTGGAAGGTTCTACTTCAGGTGGAGACATCACGATCGCTGATATTGATGGAACTGTAGATATGAACACGTCCGGAGGTGATATAGCTGCGGGAAAAATCAAAGGCACATGCAGTCTCAGCACTTCCGGCGGCGACATTCAAGTTGAACTCTCTACCGGCGAAGTTCAGCTCTCCACTTCCGGTGGCGATATCACCATCGGAAACGTTGGGAAGTCACTTATTGCAAAAACATCCGGCGGCGACATCCAGATCGGAGATGTCGGCGGCGAGGCAACCGCGACTACCGCGGGGGGAGACATCATCATCGGGCGGGTTTCCGGAAACGCTACGCTCAAGACGGCCGGCGGAGACGTGGAGCTTCGCGGCGCGTCCGGAATTGTAAAGGCGAAAACTGCCGGCGGTGATATGAATCTGGAAAATATTTCCGGGTCGATCGATGCCTCCACAGCCGGTGGAGATGTCGTAGCGGAGCTTCACCCTTCGGGAAACGGAAGAAGCCGTCTTACTTCCTCCGGGGGGGATCTGGTTCTCTACATTCCGGAAAATGCAAAAGCATCCATCGAAGCCGTGATCAGCATCCGCGGCAGATGGAAAGAGAATTCGGAAGACTACTCCATTGAATCAGATTTCAAGTCGAAGACGTATGAAAAGGATCCTGACACGAAGGAAATCCGGGCAACATTTATGCTGAACGGGGGCGGCGAAGAGATCATTCTTGAAACTGTGAATGGAAACATCAGCATCGAGAAATCGTTGAAGTAGTCGCTCACCGAACTTTTGTGGGGCGGGCCTCCGTGCCCGCCGCCCCCAGCCCTAACGGGAGCGACGGCTGCGGATAAACTCGACAATCGCCGGGAGGATCGAGAGGAAAATAATGGCAAGAATGACTATCGTGAAGTTTTTCTTGACTACCGGAATATTTCCGAAGTAGTATCCGCCGATAATGAAGATCGCGATCCACAGGACTCCGCCGATCACGTTGTACGTGAGAAAACGTCCGTAGGTCATGCTTCCAATTCCTGCGACAAACGGCGCAAACGTACGGATGATGGGCATAAACCTCGCAAGGATAATCGTCTTGCCGCCATATTTCTCGTAAAACTCATGTGTGCGTTTCAGATGGTCCTTATTCAGGAAGCGTACTTTCTCCCTGCTGAAAATCTTCGGTCCCACCAGGTGTCCGACCCAGTAATTCACCGTGTCTCCTGCAATTGCAGCAAGGATCAGCAAGCCGAGTACGACGGAAAGTTCCAGAGATCCACGGGCGGCGAATGTTCCTACCGCAAAGAGCAGCGAATCTCCCGGCAGGATCGGTGTCACAACAAGACCTGTCTCGCAAAAAATAATCAGAAACAAAATCAGATACGTCCAGACACCGTATTGCAGAATGACAGCATCCAGATGCCGATCCAGGTGTAGAAACAAATCAACGAACTGGTGAATCCATTCCATATCAAATATCAAAAACAACCAAACGCAGGGGGCGCATGCCATGCGCCCTTACGCGTAAAAAGGCATAAAGTAGAAGAATACTGAAACGACAACCGCATAGAACAAAAACGCAATCATCTCATATCCGAGTATTTCTTTGAACTCGATTCCGGCCGCAGTCAGAAGCGGGATCGCCCAGAAAGGCTGAAGCAGATCGGTCATCATATCACCCCAGGCATAAGATACGACGATTTTGTCGAATCCGACCCCGAGTGTCTGTGCTGCGTGTGTAATGTAAGGCGCTTCAACAGCCCATTTAGAGCCGCCGGACGGAACAAAATAGTTCAGGATGCCGGAATACCAGTAAACAATCAGCGGCAAAGTCTTCGCGCTTGCAATCTTAACGAACGCGTTTCCGATCACATCCGAAAGGCCGGTGCCTTTGATGATGCCGTACATTCCGGAATAGAACGGAAACTGCAGCACAATGTTGTAGATAAACGCCGCCGAATCGGCCGCCGCTTTCAGAACAGAAGCGGGAGATGGATGCAGCAGAATTCCCACGGTCAAAAACATGAAATTGACCGTATTGATCGTTATGTTCCATCCATGAAGACGGAAAGAATCGATCAGCCAGAACAGCGCGAGTCCGCCGATCACAAGATTCAGCAGGTAGTGATCATCCAGATAATCTGCAAAGCTCTGCTTTCCGCCGGTTTCAGGCGCAGGGACTTTAAATACTCCGACCGCTTCTAGTCTTGCGGGATCCACGTGTGTTCGCTGAGCGGGGTCTCGAGGATGAAGCGCATATGCAATGAATGTCATCAAACCAAGCACAACAACAGTGAGCGCGAGATTGAACGGATGGAAGATCGTCCGGGTCAACGGGATGATTCCGATCTGTGCCTCCATAAAGTGGCCGGGCGTGGCTACAAGAATGGGCGCGGAAGCAGAAAGCCCTGCGTGCCAGGTGCAGCCCGCCCCGAAATATGCAACGGCAACGAGCAAACGATAATCCACATCCCTGTGCTCGCGGGCCATGTATTTGACAAGCACTGCAGACCCGATCAAACCAAGACCCCAGTTGATCAAGGAGAGAAGCATGGAGGTGAGGGCCGTGAGCGCAATGGCGGAATGCGGGGATCTGGCAAGCCGCGCGCAGGCTTTCAGAATGCGATTCACAAGAGGCGTTACCACGACAATGTATCCGGTCACCATGATCAGAGTCATCTGCATGCTGAAAGGAAGCAGCTCCCAGAATCCATCTCCCCAGAAACGGGTAGTTTCAACTAGTGTGTGGCCGGTAGCAAAACAGCCAAGAAGCAACGTGAAGAGAGTGAGCAGGATGGCGATCGAAAAAGAGCTGGGAACCCAGCGCGAGGTCCAGTTGTTGAGACCCACAGCGACTCGCGCAAGCAAACTCATAGGTGAATCAGTGCCGGAATCCTTGCTTCTCTGCCCCTCTGCGCCTCTGCTCCCCCGGTCCCGCTGCTCATCGTTCGCCCAGATAGGCTTCCTTGACACGCTGGTCTGCCGCAAGCTGTGCTGATGGTCCTTCAATCACAATGCGGCCCGTTTCCAGCACATAAGCCCGGTGAGAGT
>CAZDDB010000114.1:10093-11179 GCA_964504105.1 uncultured Acidobacteriota bacterium | reverse complement strand
TTCCAATGATGGAGCAGATTCGCGGCATGGGAGTGCGTCTGACGGTTGACGATTTCGGTACAGGTGGCGGCTCGTTGTCTTCCGTGAAACTATATCCGATCCACACTTTGAAAATCGATCCAACCTTTTTGAGAGGAATTTCAGCTACATCGAGCAACGCTCCTGTTGTTTCCGCGATCATCTCGGTTGCCCATAGCCTGAACATTCAGGTGATTGCGGAAGCCATTGAAACGGAAAGCGAGCTTGACTTCCTGCGCTCGCTTCAATGTGACGGTTTTCAAGGAAAACATCACAGCCCTCCGCTGTCCCGGGAACTTTTCCGTGAGTATTTGAAAAAGCGCCAGATCACATCAGCCTCTGCAAAGCCAAAATCATTTGTGGCCGAGATAACGCAGAAAATTCCTGAGGAATACGCCAATGTGGAGACAAAGCAAATGCCCCCTTACATGATTTCGTGTTTCAATTGCCAGAGTCAATTCGACGCATTAAGCGCATCCTGGTGTTCCTGCTTAACCTCGGATCCGACAGTGGTCTGCCCGAAATGCCGGAAGTGTTTCTGTAAAACATCATTGGAGTATCGGAACAAGATTTGGGATCCGGCTCCCGAAACTCTTTGGGACAGCAAAAGAAAGTACGAAGTGGAGCAAAAGCTCCCTGAAAACCCGCCTGTGGCACTGATCAAACATCCGTTGATCCTCGTGGTGGATGACGAACGGCAGGTCCTGAAAACCGCATCGCGCCTGATCCGGGGATTCGGGTATGCGGTCATTGCGGCGCATGACGGTGAGGAAGGACTTCAGCTTGCAAAGACATACATGCCGGAACTTGTGCTGTCCGATGCTTTGATGCCAAAACTCGATGGACGCGAAATGTGCCGGCTCTTGAAGCAGGATCCACGGACAGCCAACATCAAACTGGTGATCATGACCGCTTTTACTGGATCGGCAAAGCACAAGGTATCGGTTTTTAAAGAATACGATGTTGATGAACAGATTCAAAAGCCCGTCGAGTTGGAGCGATTACATTCCGTTCTTCAAAGGTTTCTTCCTGTCGCTCCTTCGCATTCGTGAAATCCGTTTTGGAGAG
>CAZDDB010000114.1:0-10083 GCA_964504105.1 uncultured Acidobacteriota bacterium | reverse complement strand
CCTGCCCGCCATTTACAGAAAAAGCAGGCACGGAGGCGTGCCACTCCAACTCTCGAGATTATTTCTTCCAGTAAAATCGTTTCTTCCCGGCGTCAAAATTGATCCGGAAAGCAAGAGCTGCAGATTGCCAGTGCGGAAAATATCTGGCAGTGCTGATTCCGGAGAGCCTCTCCAAAATCCACCTGCCGGCGCGATAGATGGTTTTTGATTCGAAAATTTCCACATCACTGTTGTCCCGGACATGGATGTCCAGACGCCCACCCTCCAGATCTTCTTTCATTTGGAGGATCTGCTCCGGATGTGGCCCTGCATATCTTTTGAGCCAGCTTGGATAGGCGTATACATTGTGAACACGAAACGGTTTCCGGACCGGTTTCAGAAAATTCTCCCGGGCCCAATCCATTACTCCTTCTGAATAGTTTGCCCACGATCGTGTTGAATAGTATTTTGCTTTCTCTTCTACCTGTTTGGGAAATACGAGTGAATAATGGTACATGAAAATTCCCTTTCGTTTTAGCAGGACCGCTTGGACCCATTTTTTCTTTCTCAGATCCGTGCCGTCACGATCCACCACGGTTGTGGGACGGTGGGTTACATACTTGTATCCTTTCCCCCACTTGAATACTCTGTGGCAGTCGTTGAACACTTCCCGCAAGTACCAGCTATCGGCAGTGTAATTGAACCCTCCCCAAAAGGTAGTGTGTTCGAAGGATATAGCGGTAATCTCCGGATCATTCTTCAACAATTCAAGAATGAATCTCATGTCCTTTGCAAGGTAGAATTCATCAATATCGATTTGCCAGAGATAGTCTCCGGAAGCACGCTCGGCATACGCCTGCGATTGTTCGTCTTTTTCCTCCCAGAAACCGTCCCGTACTATGATTTGAACCTTGTTTTCAGGGTCCTCCTCTTTCTTAAACCGGTGGAGCTCTTCGAGTGTCCCGTCCGTTGAGTGACCATCGTTTGTGGCGATTGCCTCAGCGGAGCGAGAGCCACCTTCCACAACAATGATTTCGTGGGCGAAGGGATAAAGAGAACGAAGACAGTATCGAGTGAACGGCTCTCCGTTCAGAACAATGATGCCAAAAGTAATTTTGGGGAAACCGGACATGTTCACGCGAGTTTCTTGCTGGCTCTCAGCTCCGAAAAGAGTTTCACATATCTCTCCGCCTGTAAGGAATCGGAATACTCCGTTTCAGCGACTGTCCGGCAGGAAACGCGCAAGTCCCCAGTGTAATTCAACGCATTTCCCAACACTGCGGCCAAGGCGCCAGAAGAAATCTCATCGGCCAGAAATCCAGTGACGCCCGGGCGGACAATTTCTGGAACTCCCCCGGTGCGGAAGGCAACGACGGGAGTTCCACACGCGATTGATTCCAGGACAACGTTCGGCGCGTTATCAGCCAGAGATGGATGAACCAGAAAGCAGGCAGCATTATAAACGAGCACTCTTTCGTAATCACTATCGATGTAGCCGAGGGGGCATGTCTTTATTTTGGCACTCGAAAAGGAACCTTCACTTCTTCCCAGAGTAATGAAAGTAATCGGCGTGGATAGAGTCTCAAGTGCGCCCATCAAAATGCTTCCGCCTTTCCTTCGCTCAGAAAGATCAGCTCCCACCATTAATAATACGGGATCAGCGGTTCCTATCCCCAGTTTTTGACGAGCTGCGGTCCGGTTCTGCGGCTCAAAAACGTCTATCGGGAGACCGTAGGGGATTACTTCCACACGATGCTGCTTCCAGAATCCCCTCTGCGCTTCCTCTGCCAGCCACCCGGATGGCGTCACCGCAACCAGTTCAGGATGTTTTCCCAGCAAGAGCGTCCGTTGTTCCCAGGCCTCACGAATTCTGTGAGGCTCCAGCGCAGGATATTCATGCGGTGTCGGACAGGTCTCATCGCAGCCGGACAGGAACTTTCTGCATTCATAACTGTAGGCGCACCGTCCCGTGAAACTCCACATATCATGCAGTGTCCATACAGTTGGCGCATGCTCCAGACAAACTTCCACAAGACCTGACCGCCAACCTGATGGATAGGCTGAATGCAAGTTGTGAACGTTAATCACATCAGGCTTCAGCCGCGAAAGAATCGCATGAAGCTCCTTTTGCAGATGAGAGATCAAACGGCTCTCGTTCTGCCGGGTTGGCAGAATTTTTCGTGTGGCTCTCCAAACGAATGAAGCCGGGGGTGTCAGCACTTCCGTCTTCCATGGATAGTTTCCTGCCCCCGGATATCCTACGATTCTGCTCACCTTATGACCTGACGCCGTTAAAGCCGAAGCCAGCCTGCCCGCCGAAATGGCGGCTCCACCACGTCCTTCCGAATCGGTCAGCAAGGCTATATGCATTTATTTATCAGTACCCAGTCAGTCAAAGTGCAAATGTTTCACAGATTCGCCCGAATCGCGGAGTTCTCTGAGTGAATCAATCCCAATGGAAAGATGTTTCTCCACAAACTCAGAGGTTACTTTTCTGTCGCTTTCCTCCGTTTTCACTCCTTCGGGAACCATTGGATTATCGGACACCAGCAGGAGGGCGCCACGCGGAATCTCGTTGACGAAACCAATCAGGAAAATCGTTGCCGTTTCCATATCAATTGCCATAGCGCGAGTCCTGATCAGGCGTTCCTTGAAAGCCTCATCGTGTTCCCAAACGCGGCGGTTTGTCGTGTAGACAGTCCCCGTCCAATAATCGGACTTGTGCTTGATGATGGTGGATGAAACAGCCCGCTGCAGCTGGAAGGACGGAAGCGCCGGAACCTCTGCAGGCATGTATTCGTAGCTTGTTCCTTCTCCCCGGATCGCAGCGATGGGAAGAATCAAATCGCCCAGATGCGTCTTCTTCTTCAGCCCCCCGCACTTACCAAGAAACAATACGGCTTTTGGTGAAACTGCCGAAAGAAGGTCCATTACAGTTGCCGCAAGAGCGCTTCCCATTCCGAAATTAATGATCGTAATGTTCTCCGCTGAAGCGCTTTGCATGGGTCGATCGGGCCCTCTCACTTCTACTCCGAACCGATCGGCAAACAGCTTCACGTAATTACTGAAATTCGTCAACAGGACATATGGACCGAACTCATGCAAAGCCAGTCCGGTATAGCGGGGCAACCAATCCTCTACGATCTCTTTTTTTGATTTCATGTTGTTCCAAAGAATTTCCACCGTACAGATGCGGTTTTGTTTATCGGTTTGATGGACTTGGAGAGTTCGGCATGAGTGTGAATCCACATCGCAACTGCCGCATTGTCACTGATCTCACCATTCAGGATTGCCAGCGCCAGCTCCTCGGTATGGATGGTTTGGAATTCCACATCTACATCTGCGGCAGCGGATTGGCCGGGCATTTTCACGAG
This sequence comes from uncultured Acidobacteriota bacterium, assembly GCA_964504105.1. Lineage (GTDB taxonomy): Bacteria > Acidobacteriota > HRBIN11 > JAKEFK01 > JAKEFK01 > CAZDDB01. The sequence goes on along the minus strand of CAZDDB010000114.1, from coordinate 6,730 downwards.
AAATGGGATGTAGGGATCCTGTCTTCCATCATAGGATGAGGCATCGCGCCAGATGTGGTCCGAGCTGACGATCACGGCCGAGCGTTGCCACGTTCCATTCTCTTCCATCACCTGCCGCAGTTCTGCAAGGGTGCGGTCAGCGAGAGCCATGTTGTCGATGTATCCTTGAATGTTTGAGACCACCGTAGTTGTGAGCTTCCCTCGTGCGCGATTGTAAATGACAGGTGCATGAGGGATTGGGAAGTGAAGGAAGATGAGGCCGGAAGCGTGAGCAACAGCGTTTTTGGAGTCCTCGAGGATCCGGCGATATGCATCAATTGCGAGACGGCGGCGGTTGAGAGGCGAGATCGCAGCAAGCTGATCCCCCATTGCGCCTGCAAAGCTTTTATCTTCGGCGGCCACCTGACCGGTCACGGTCTGAAAAACGGGGCGCCAGGAACAGCAATCCAGGTGATTCAACAGGCGGCAGTATGGGTGATACCATCCCACAACAGTTGTCTGAAAACCTGCCTTTTTCGCGCGGCTAAACACGTTCGGAAGTGTGCGGAACTCAACCGGAACGATGGCGCCTTTCAGGGTAACGATAAGCTCCGATCCGCCTCGCAAACTGGTCTTGGTGAAATGTAGCCCCGTGAGGAGCGAGGGGATGGAGGTCAGAGTATCGTTGGATGGAGCTCGCGCGTGTGTAGCTCGCACGCCTTCTTTCTGGAATGTGTCGAAACAAGGCAGTTTCAGTCCAGGCGGCCGGCGTGAGAAGGTCATGCTTCCGTCCAGTTCATCGAAGATGATCCACACAACTCGAGTTCCACTTGTAGGGGCGGCATCGCTCGAAGAAATCCTCGTCGGGCCCAACGCAGGAGCGTTCCATGTGGCGAAAGCTTTTATCAAAGCTTGTCCGCTCGTGATCACAGAGAAAGGTAGAAGAATGAAGACCAACATTGCGGCAACGCTGAACACTTGCCGGCGAAAACGAAGCGCGATTGCGCACAGAATCGCACCCGCGATGAGTACGGGAATGAAGAGCCCGGCCTGGTGGGCACGAGCGGAGAGCACGCCGATCCCAAGCTGAATTGGGACCCGGAGACGAATGACGTTGAGGGGGATTGAAAGCGATGCAAGAAAAGTGATCCTGGCAACCGTCATGAGCCAACCGATCCCCGTGCGCCGAATTACATGGAATGCGCCCAGGAACAGGACACCCAGCAGCAACATGTCGGCCACCGCGGCCAGGTAGTCCGATGAAGCCGGCGGACTAAACATGTAGTAATACGAGCGCGCATCAGTGTATAGAAGCTCCTGCCAGACGGAAAGCAACAGCAGGTTGGCCGTGGAGAGACTCAGACCGATATGGAAGAGGCGATCCTTTTGATCCATCTGTCATTCACCACCCGGGGCCGGGTCGTTCCGTTGAAAATGTCTTTATCTTCATCCATTTCCCACGATGCATGCGCAAGCGGAGTCGAGAAGCGTTTAAGGCTTCCCGTCGGATGGCGACTCACATTTTTCGTCCTGCTTGCGGACTCCAAATAACCGGCGCCAGAAAATCCTGGTCGCCAGAAGAAGACCCGCGATACCCCCAAGCAGCATTTGCAACATCATGCTCCCGGAAGTCGGATCGAGGTAAGCGTGAGTCTGCCCTGCGAAGTTCAATATTAGAAAAAGAGCAACTGCGGCAATAGAAACATTCATCATTGGGTATTATTTCAAACCCGGGGTTGAGATACAATGACTCGCTGATCGGCGCAGGAGGTCTGATCCTGCATTGGTGATACGTCTCGACTAGGAATCTGCACGCAAGGTTCGGATCAATTTTTAGCGAAGCGCTTTACGCGGGAGTCATTGCGAGCCAGCGCAAAATCCACAACATTGAAGTTGAATCGCGCCACTTCACCGAGAATTTTCTCGGCTTCTTGTACATTTCCTGCGCCTTCAAGCGACAGTCCATACTGATACTTTACATACAGGATCGTCAGGTCTGCTTTTTTGTATAGATCCACGGCTTTGTCGTGGTGGCCTTGCAGCAGCTCAATGGTGGCCAGCAGTCCGTAATATCCTTCCAGCTTTCGCGGACTGTTGTCACTCTGTATCATTTGCCGGTTTTCCTCCGCCTTGCTCTGCGCTGTTTTGTAATCCTTCTTGCGGGCCGCGATCTGACCCTCCAGCAGCACCAGATTTGCATTTTGTTGGCGCTCAAATTCCGCATCCCCCATTCGCCGAATACTTTCTGCTGTGATCGTCTTGATCTGATTCAAAATCCGCTGTGCGTCTTCTACAAAATTTTGATGAAGCGCTATGAGCATTTCATTATTCAGGGTTGCCAGCTTAGCCGCATCGGCCTGCTCCTTTGGAAGTCCCATGGAATCAGCGGAGTCTACCAGCTTTTGTAGTTCCTGGAGCGCAGCCTTTGCCTGGCCGGCATGAAGATAGGTGAAGGCCTTGAAATTTGCATAACCGGTCTTGTTTACATTTTCAGTGGCGGCGATCCCCTTGTCGTAGTCCGTCCTGGCTTCATCATAGTGACCCAAAAAGGAATTGATATGGCCTTTCTTCAAACTTGCCACGCTCAATGCCGGATCCATTTGCAGCGCCTTCGTGTAGGCGTCGCGTGCATTCTCCAGCTCGTTCCTGGCCCGAAAGATGTCTCCCGTCAGCTCGTAACACTTCGCCTCCTTTGGCTGTAATTGGATGCACTGTTCCGCGTAATGTTTCGCTTTATCAAAATCGCGCGGTTCGCTGAAGACATAAGAAAACACCAATGCAACTGGAGTTCCGATCAGTTTTGGATCCAGATCCAGAGCCTTAGCAAACGACTTGCGGGCCTCTTCATTTTGATTGATCGATCCCTGGGTAAACCCCAATCGAAGCCAGGCGCGCGGAGCCTGTGGATACTTCTGCACAAGCGCTTGTGCGAGATGCAATCGTTTCCCTGCGTCATTGTCAATAAACGTACGATTGATTTCGATCAGAATGTCCTCCCCCTCGCTCTTGCCTTGAATATTTTTCTTCGCTTGATCCAGACTTTCCTTGAACTCTTCCGGTGAAAGAGAGGCGAGTGACAGGTAGAAGTACGCGTGAGAGAAGGCCGGATCCCTTTTAATGGCCTTCAAGAACTCTGTTCTTGCTTCAATCCCCCTCGCGACATCCAGAAAATATAACCCTTTGTTAAACGACTGCAGGGCTTCTTTCGAAGTGGTTGTCGCGGGAATTTCATTGATTTGTTGCGTTGCACAGAATGCAGCTGAGGTGATCAGCAGAGTAAAAACAAGAATCCAGGATTTCATTTCGTGACCCTCCTTTTGGACTCGATCAGTGTAGATCGTCTGTTGGAAAACAGGCCAGTAGTAGGGGACGAAGCGGGCTTTCGAGGCTTTAAACGGGGCTTCCCTCAGGATGGAATCGTTTTCCTTTTCCGGGAAGCTCATTTGCTACCCCGCCGGAAAATGGTTCCGGACAGCTTAACGGATCTGTATCTGGTTCCCGGACTGCAATAGGTCCGAAACGAATCGCTTATTGTCTTTCGAATAATGTAGTATGATTCTTTTCGATGTCGGTCCAGAATGGATGTTCTGAGAGCCTCATCCCGGATACTTCTTGCCGGGTATAGACAAACAGATCGATTGAAACCGGAAAGGATTCCGGCAGATATTGCAAGGATCTATCCAGGAAGCGTGTTTCCGTTGAATCCAGGATCAGAACCAGATCGATGTCGCTGAAAGGACCAAAATCCTTCCGGTGGAACGAGCCGATCAACCAGATTGCGCTCACTTCAGGTTTCGTGGCGAGATCCTTCACAAATTGATCGAGTGCTTCGGCAATCCGGTCTGTTTCCGGCTCAAGCACTTTCACAGAGCCGTAGAATTTCGTCTGCATCTTTGATCGCCTGATCTGCGTCCTGCTCCATATAGTAATCTCCAGGTGTTCCGCTGGCGAACCCGTTTGGATAGCGGGCCGGTATGTAGTGCTTGTCCAGTCGCCGTCCCGCATCCAGAATTGTTTGAGGCACCGGCATTTCATTGGCCAGGGCCTGGCAAAGACCTGCGACGGCGTGCCCCCACCCTTCTTTGCCACGTTTCTGAAATGCAGATTTCAACCCTTTTTCTGCAGCCTGCTGGGCGGCAAAGCAAGCCCATTCATAGTCAGCGCTGCTCCTGGCATTGCGCGCATGCTGCAAATCTCTCTTCGCCTGCCGCATCCAGTCAAGGGCTCGATTCATTTCGAACAGATTACCACATTTACCGATCCGGCGGAGATGGAGGCAATGGAGATGGTCTCCAGCGCCTTTTCATGATACCAGAGGGTACTCAAATTATGAAACCAGGTTTCATATTATGAAACTATGAACACATCATCGCGGTTGGAATGTGGATCTCCGCGGAAGGATCCAAAAAAAAGCACGGAAACACGTGGGGCAACTGTTACTGTGAAATGGAACCGGCCGGATGGCTCGATTGTGGTTCAAACGGCGACAACAAGCACCACAGGTGTGGCCGGTTTCAGTACCAGCGGCGGGCGAGGAACTTACAAGCTGACAATTACCAACATCACGAAAACCGGATACACATTCGATGCCGCCGGCAGCGTTCTGAGTAAGAGCATTACAAAGTAGACAGACAGAACCGGACCGCAGTCGATTTCCTGAGCCAATAAATTGTTATATACGCTTTTTAAATTATTGGGTTATACTTGATACTAACATGCCTTTTATCATAAAGAGGGTCCTTTTAAACCGAATTCGGGAGCACCTTTCCGTGAAGGAAATCACGTTGATTACAGGGGCCCGCCAGGTCGGGAAAACAACTCTGATGGAGGCGTTGCAAGACGAACTCAAGAGAATGGGGAAAAAGACTCTTTGGCTTTCCCTGGACTTCGAAGAGGACAAGCGGCTGTTTTCTTCGCAGCTCGCGCTGATTCAGAGACTCGATCTGGAGTTTGGACGGAATCACGCGTACGTTTTCATAGATGAAATCCAGCGTAAGGAGAACGCCGGTCTTTTTCTCAAAGGAATTTACGATCGCAAGTTGCCGTACAAGTTCATCGTTTCCGGATCCGGCAGTCTGGAACTAAAAGAGAAGATTCACGAATCGCTAGTTGGCAGAAAAAGACAGTTTGATCTCTCCACTGTCTCCTTCGACGAATTTGTTCACTATAAGACAGAATATAAGTATGGATCAAAGCTGCAGAGCTTTTTCCGTATCGAGAAAGAGAAAACCAGGATTCTTCTGTCCGAATATATGAGGTTTGGCGGTTATCCTGCGGTGCTTCTAGCTCCAACGACTCAGGAGAAGAGAAGCGCGATCAATGAGATCTTTCGCAGCTATATTGAGAAGGACATTTCTTACCTTCTGAATGTGGAGAAGGTGCAGTCCTTTTCCGATATGATTCGGGTGTTATCAGACCAGGTCGGGAAGCTCTTAAACTATTCCGAGCTGGCGGCGACTCTAAGTCTCTCACAGCCAACCGTTAGAAACTACTTGTGGTATGCAGAAAAGACTTACATCCTCACAAGACTGAGGCCTTATTTTAAAAACAAGAGGAAGGAGATTACCAAATCTCCGGTTCCTTATTTTCATGACCTTGGATTGCGGAATTATTCGGCCGGGGTCTTCTCAAATGTAACAGAAGATCAGTTCGGATACGTGTTTCAGAACTTTGTTTTCCTTCTTTTGCAGCCGTGTGTCGAACAAGGGGGAGGTTCGCTGCACTTCTGGCGTACTCTGGACAAAGCCGAAGTAGATTTTGTGCTCCGTATCGGTAAGAAAACAATACCGGTCGAAGTGAAGTATAGCAGCTTGAGAAAGGCGGTCGTAGGGCGTTCCCTGAGGAATTTTATCGAAAAGTATCATCCTGAACGCGCATGGGTTGTCTGCCCCTTTTTTAGAGATACAATCTCCATCAACAAAACGACTGTTGAAATGATTCCCTTCTATCTCCTGCAGGATCGCGCCTTTCTGAAGAGCTCGATTCCAGGGGTACCCTGAAAATCCAACAGTGCATGAAGTGAGTCCAAGGAAAGCCCCTGGCCTATGGCTTTAACGTATGCTTCCTTTCTTGTCCAGCAGCGAAAGAAAGCATCTTTTTGTTGATCAGTGAGGAGAGAGGACAGGGCTTCGATTTCGCCGGGCGCGAAGAACTGCTTTGCAAGGGTCAGACAGTCCAGACGGGCGCGAATTTGCTCGATGTCGATTCCAATCCTGCGCTGCAATGCCACGGCCTAAATCGCTGAGTGATTCGAATGCGACACACTAAAGGACAATCCGTGTTTGTCCCGGTTCAACGAAAGGACAATTTCTTATTTTCGACGGCACAATTGTGCAAATACAGGTTGATCAGATTCTGATAGGGAATGCCCGTTTCCGTTGAGAGTTCTTTGAAATAATCAATTGTTTGTTTATCGATTCGAATCGTAATTTGTTTCTTTAAGAGTTTTGCGTAAGGATTTTTTTTTGCTTTTGAGAAGTCGTATTCTTTTCGCATCGTTTCACCTTTTGAAATATTGTTTTTGTTCCGGGCGGGTTGCCTTTCGGGCAGAAATGATCCGAATGACTTGATCGTTTCGCTTGTAACAGTGGCTTACCACTATAATCCGGAATCGATCGCTGAAACCCATCAATATGAATCGTTCCTCTTCGTCGGAGTGATCCGGATCATTGATCAGGAAACCATTTTCGTCGTAGAAAACCGTTATTGCTTCTTCAAATGAAACGCGGTGCTTTCTTAAGTTCGTCTCGGC
>CAZDDB010000113.1:5911-11284 GCA_964504105.1 uncultured Acidobacteriota bacterium | reverse complement strand
AGGCTTCCTTAACATTGTTTGCTGCAGCAAATGATCAGCTGTCTGCGCGGCTGCAAACTCCCCTATTGGAATCTATTGACAGAGGAAACAAAAGAGGGTCTAATCTTGGAGAGTAAAAGACACAGGTTTTTATTCCCTCTAGTCAGAAGCAGATCTCGCCGTGGAAGAAAGGACGTACCCCGCCAAGCTGGCAACACCCAATGATGCCGCAGAGAGGGAGGACATCTACTCCCTAAACCTTGAACTCAGCGCCCTACTCGATATGAACCGCGCCATTGGACGCCACCTGGACCGCGACGAGTTGTTTGGCGCTCTCGCCGCAACTCTGAAAACACTGATACCGACCGAACGCTTCGGAATCGAACTGCCGATCCAGGGGGACAAACTGCAGGGACACATTCTGAGCCCACGCCCGGCGGTCTTGGAGTCAACCCAACCTACGGTGTTGCCGGCTCAGGGCACCGTATGCAACTTGGTCATGAAGAACTGCACGCTGATGGTCACTGGATCGTTAGACGAGTTGGGAGAGCGCTTCCCAGTCACCTTTGACGTCATGTCGTCCGAAGGCATGGAGTCTCTGTGTGCGATGCCGCTGGTCAGCGGCGGGCGCTGCCGCGGAGCCTTATTCTTCATGTCGTCTGCCAAAGGCGCATATAGCCGAATCCGTCTAGGATTTCTTGAGCAAGTGGCCAGTACAGTGGGGGTGGCTCTGGACAATTGCTTGGCGCACGAAGATGTGCGCCAGTTGCGCGATCGACTGCAGGCAGAGAACGTGTACCTGACCGGAGAAATAAAAGCAGAGCAAGGGTTTGAAGAGATCATCGGACAGAGTCAATCTTTGCGAAATTTACTACGCCAGGTGGAACAGGTTGCTCCGACGGAATCGACAGTGCTGATCATGGGTGAAACAGGTACGGGAAAAGAATTGGTCGCCCGGGCCATTCACAATCTCAGCCGCCGAAAAGAACGTGTCCTGATCAAAGTAAATTGTGCCGCACTGCCTACAGGCCTAATTGAGAGCGAGCTGTTCGGCCATGAGAAAGGAGCTTTCACCGGGGCAACCACCAGAAGGAAAGGAAGGTTTGAGCTCGCCGACGGTGGGGCACTTTTTCTGGATGAAGTGGGGGATCTTCCCATCGAGAATCAGGTGAGGCTCCTACGTGTTCTCCAGGAACAAGAGTTTGAACGGGTGGGAGGAACGCAAACACTGAAGGTAAATGTTCGCGTGATGGCTGCCAGCAATCGCAACTTGGAAGAACTCGTGAAATCAGGCGCATTTCGTAACGATCTTTTCTACCGTTTGAGCATTTTCCCCATTCATGTTCCTCCTTTACGGAACCGCCTGGAGGATGTTCCTCTCATTACCGACTACTTTGTACAAAAATTCTCACGACGGATGGGGAAAAAGATTCGTGAAGTATCTCCGGCAGCCGTGAATGCTCTGATCAATTATTCATGGCCGGGAAATGTGCGAGAGTTGGCAAATGTTTTGGAAAGAGCAGTCATCTTGTGTGATAGCGGAATTCTGCAGCGGGACCACATAGCCATTTCCGAATCGGAGATTGCTTCCGAGATTCCTTTCACAACACTGCAAGAGGGTCAACGCACTCAGATTCTGAAAGCGTTGGAGAAAACCAGGTCGATTCTAGGAGGCCCCTACGGAGCAGCAAGATTGCTCGGAATCAACAGAACAACCCTCATCGCGCGCATGAGAAAACTGGGAATTAGAAAACCAACGGCCTAGTGTTACAAAAGAGCATTTGGAAACCTTTCAAAAGTCACTCCAGAGAAAAGCAAAAAACATGGAACTTTGGAGGAGGGTTCCGCGCAAGGTGAGTCGTGCTTCTTGATCAACATTTCTTTGAAGCTTGGCAATATCTCGTCCTATTTTCGTCTTATCGTAAACTTTCCGCTTTCATTAAAAACTCCCTTCCGTCACAACCGTCTCGCCTGGCATCAGACCTTCGAGCACGCGGTAATATCCATCCATGTCTTCGCCGAGCTTTACTGTTCGCTGCGCGAAGTGTCCTTCCATTCCCACAATCGCAGATAAACAATCTGATCCGATCCAATTGACTGAACAGCTTCCCGTGGCACAGCGGGCATTTGCACATCTTCAAGTGTTGCAAGAGAGACATCCACGTACATTCCAATTCTCAACTGGACTTCTGGGTTTGTTACTTCCACTCGCACCTTAGCGGTACGGGTTTGAGGATCGACTCTGGGATCGATATAGGTTATGTGTCCCTCGTAGATTTTCTCCGGGTAAGCTGGAGTGGTTATCGAGGCTTTTGATCCGATCCGCACCTTGGAAAAATCCTTTTCGAACAAGTCCCCAATCACCCACACGGCTGAAAGATCCGCTACGGTAAACATCTCCTCTGGGTCACACAAACATCGCCAACACTTGGCGGTAAGTTTCATTCAGAAGAAGAAAATCAACTCGGCGCTATTGCCAAACGTAACATTCAACAAGCCGCCAATCGCTGATCCGGCTCTTGCGGACATTTGCTCCGGGCGTGACGCATCCATTCGGCAAGCGGCATGATCGCCAGCGATGCAGTGACAAAAACGACTGTGGGAGAAGCATGAAAATGTTCCAGCGCCACCGAAAGTGGAATCAGCAAGAGCATGAGATACTTCCACGAAAACATGGTTATAAGAGTAAACCTGAGCACAAGAAAAAGGAACAGCTAGTGCGCTGTTACTTTCTTGCGTGCGCTACGCAGAATCCAGCCAGCAGCAATAAAAAGGAACGTGGGGATCCAGATCCACACTACTTCACTCAGAAGAACGTCCAGTCCACGTTTGCTGAAGAAAGGTACGAACCCAATGGGAGAAACGTGGACAGGTCTCCATGGCAAGAAATAACGCGTCATATCGAACGGGGAAAAGAATGCGACGCCGAGTCCGCCATCCGTCAAGGCATCAAGAAACCCGTGCGACGCAGTAACCAGAAAGAAGAACAGCCTCAGGTTCCAGGGTCGATTCGTTTTCGGATAGGCGAACCGAACAATCAGCAAGCTCAAGATCACGGCAAATAAAAGCGAATGAGTAAATCCCCTATGCCCCAAAAAATCACCGTACCGGATCCCGAATCCAAATCCAATCGCATCCAGATCAGGAAGGATTGAACTTGCAATCGCAATTGACCAGAGTTTTGGTGGAACTTCATCCGGAAAGGCAATCTTTCCCAATGCTATCGCCACGATCCCGTGAGAAACGAGTGATGCCATGACTCAGGAATAATCATATCCTGTTCTTTTCTTCACCGGCCGCTGCATGTCCTTCAACGCGTAGCAAACGACATAAGTCTGTAACTGCGGATTCCCTGTCATCTTCTCCGCCTCTTCATACAACGCAGAAATTAGATTTCCTAAACGTGTCTGGTTCTTTTTGGTTCCGGTTTTTCTCGACATTGTTTTCTCCTCCTTCCATCAGTAGGTCGCGATCCGTGACAAGTCCTTACAATTCCCCAACTGAGCAACCATAATCTCTGTCAATATATTGACGCGTGCCGATATGATGACACCACTCGAGTGTCACTTTAACTAATTGAATTGACACGTCAGAAGCGGAAGTGCTTGTATCTCAACGACTTAATAATGAATTACAAACTCAACGCAACTGGCATGCTTCTTGGAGTTACACATAGCATGGAAGCAAAAACAGTTCGTGAGCAAGAATTGATCGGGCGGGCACGGGGTGGAGATCGAGTTGCATCGGAAAAGCTCTTTGTGGATTACATCCAGCAATCCAAGCCGGTCAACGGATTGCTGCGCAGAGCGCTTTCCGATCCGGCAGACCGGGAAGACTTGCTGCACGATATTTTTCTACAGCTCATGTCCGGACCAGATTTCCGCGGCGAAGCGCAACTAGGTACCTATGTGTATCAAATCGCACGCCGCACGGTGTTTCAGAAATTCCGTCGCGAGAATACACGAAAACGAGGCGGATTTTGCCGGATTACGTCGCCCTATGTGGAGCAAGAAGCCGGATTGCATTCAAATCCGGAGTACCGCTATTCATTGGGCAGAGGACGGAAACTGCTGCGCGAGCTGATCGAAGGGATTCCTCGCCCTTATCGCGATGCTCTTCGCTTGAGAGTTCTGAATGACATGACGTATACGGAGATTGCAAATCAGATGCAAATTCCTTTGAACACGGTTTCTACAAAGATCCACAAAGGGAAAAAGATCCTGTTTGAACAGCTAAAACAACATTCGTGGAGCGATCATGTTCCGAATCACGAAGGCTTTTGAAAACGAGAGAACTTCGATTTTCAAGATCGAAGGAAAAGTTACAGATGAATCCCTTGAAGTGTGGTCTGAGGAAATCCGCTCGTTAAAAAATAGCGCCGACCGGCATACGATCCTGGATTTTTCCAATGTATGGTTCATTTCGTCTAAAGCCGTCAGTGTTTTGATCGATTTTGCTTCTGAAAATGTCTTTTTGTTGAACTGCCCTACGGAAACCCGGAATGTTCTCTGTAGCGCCGGATTGGCCGCAAGAATGATTGAATAAAGGGAAGTACCATGCCAAATGCCTTGCAGAACAGCACGAATCAAAAGTGTGATCCTTCGGTCTGGGTGGATCGATATGGAGATTCCCTGTACCGTTATGCTCTGATTCGTTTGCGCAACCGGGAGCGAGCGGAGGAGGTAGTGCAGGAGACGTTTCTTGCAGCCTTACAGGCTCGCGATAAATTCGCAGGCAACTCTTCGGAAAGGACCTGGATGATCGGGATACTGAAACACAAGATCATCGACACTTTCCGGCGTATGAGCCGAGAGACTCCCGTGGGCGATGACCTGGAAATGATTGCGCAGCAGCAAGACGAAGTCTTCAACCGAACGGATGAATGGCCGGGTCATTGGAAAGAGGAAGAGGCGCCATCCGATTGGGGATCCAACCCTGAAGCGGCCTTGCAGCAACGGGAGTTCCGGGAAGTCTTCGCGCGTTGCCTCTCTGAACTGCCTGCGAAGATGGCTCAAGCTTTTGTTCTGCGCGAAATGGAGGAGATGAGCACCGAAGAGGTCTGTGAGACTCTGAATATTTCCAAAAGCAACCTGTGGGTGATGCTCCATCGCGCTCGAATGCAATTGCGCCGGCATCTGGAAGTGAGTTACTTCGCCCGCAAAGGTGAAGCAGGTCACGCGTTCCGCCGGATGCAGGAAGCAACGTAAGGATTAAACCACGGAGCGCACGGAGAGCACCGAGGTGAAGGAACGGATAGAGTTGGGTCTCCGCCGAGGAACCGCAGGTCCTTCTATTTATTAACCCTTTGTGCCTTCGTGCCTTTGTGGTGAAATCCTATCTCCGGCGTTTCTGTGGTGAGCCCTTCAGTGATTTCAAGAACTCGTCCACCGGCAG
>CAZDDB010000113.1:0-5901 GCA_964504105.1 uncultured Acidobacteriota bacterium | reverse complement strand
GCCGGATGCAGGAAGCAACGTAAGGATTAAACCACGGAGCGCACGGAAATCCTATCCTCTGCGTCTCTGCGGTGAACCCTTCAGTGATTTCAAGAACTCGTCCACCGGCAGAGTATTAACAATATCTTTTTTCGTTGCCCAGCCGCGGCGCGCCTGAGCAATCCCCAATTCCAGATATTGGAAATTAGATATGGAATGAGAGTCCGAATCTATACACATTTTTACGCCTGATTCTACACACCGCCGGATGTATTCGTCTTTGAGATCAAGCCGGTCGGGAAGGCTGTCGATTTCGAGAACTGTTCCGGCGCGTTTCGCAGCGCGGATCACTTCATCCATATCGAGGGCAATCGGTTCCCGCCGTTGAATAGAGCGAGCAGTAGGATGGAAAAAGATATCGGCATTCGGATTTTCTATGGCGCGCAGCACCCGGCGTGTCTGTTCCTCGCGTGTCAGGTTAAAGTGGCTGTGCACGGCAACGCCCACGACATCCAGCTTACCCAGCACTTCATCGGCGATGTCCAGGGAACCGTCTTTCTGGATGTTGACCTCAGCGCCTTTGAGTACGCGGAAATTCCGTTTTTGTTTCCGGAGCTTCCGGTTGATTTGATCGATGGTTGCCATCTGTTTCAACAGCTTTGCTTCATCGGCGCCGCCGGTCATGGCAAGGCTCTTTGTGTGATCGGTAACCGCGTTATATTGCAGCCCGTGCCGTTCCGCTGCGTCCACCATCGCCTCGATCGTGTCTTCGCCATCCGTCCAATTCGTCTGCACTTGCAGATCCCCTTTCAGATCTTCGTAGCCCACGAGATCCGGTAGACGTCCCTCGCGGGCCGCTTCAATTTCACCGGCGCTTTCACGTAACTCGGGTTCTACGTACGACAGGCCAAGCGTCCGGTACAATTCTTCCTCAGTCCGGCCCGAAACGAGCTTGTTCCCTTTGAAAAGTCCATATTCGTTCAATTTGAGTCCTTTCTTAATGGCGATCTCGCGAAGCTTGATGTTGTGATCCTTCGAACCCGTAAAATAACAAAGCGCCGCTCCAAAGGATTCCGCGGGAACAATGCGAAGGTCTGCATCCACGCCGTTTTTCAGACGAACATTGATTTTCGTCGGGCCCTTCCCGTAAACGTGATCAATCTCCGGCAGCGCAAGAAACCGGTCCCCCACTGCTTCGGGTTTTGAGGAAACGGCAAGCAGGTCGATGTCCCCGACTGTTTCTTTTCTACGTCTCGCCGATCCGGCAAACGCTGCACGCTCTACTTCCGGAAAACTTGTGATTCTCTTTTCCAGGTCTCGGATTTCCGGAAGGATCGCACCAAGAAGCTGTCTCCCTCCGGATTGTTTTAGAAATTCGATTCCGCGTAAAATTTTTTCTTCGGACTTTTGACCGAACTGGCGGAGTGCCCGTATTTTCTGCGCTTTTGCAGCGCGTTCCAGATCGTCTAGATTGCGAATCTCCAACTTTTCCCATAACGTCTTGATGTTCTTCGGACCCAAACCCTGCACTCGCATGAGATTTGAAATGTCCACCGGAATTTTCTTTTTCAACGCTTCGTATTCTTTGTAACGCCCCGTTTTGAGCAGCTCTTCGATATGTCCGGCGATTCCCTTCCCAACACCTGGAACTTCCAGAAGTCCTTTGATTCCATTTTGTTTGTATGCTTCTGTCAGTGAATCTCCGTGTCCTTCCACTCCCTCTGCGGCCTTTTCATACGAACGTGGTTTGAATTCAACACCGAGCATGTCCCACAGGGCTGCCATCTCAAACAGGATTTTGGCAATTTCGTGATTCGTCATTTGGTAAAGCCTTAAGCCGTGCACGTTTGCGCCATATCTTTGATTATAATGGAAACTGAGGTGTACTCATGACCAGACAATTTGACGCTATCATTATCGGGACCGGACAGGCTGGACCATCGTTGGCCGCGAGGCTTTCCGCTGCCCGTTTCAACGTGGCTGTGATTGAACGCAAGCGGTTTGGAGGAACCTGTGTGAACAACGGCTGCATCCCAACAAAAACACTGGTTGCGAGCGCCCGCTCCGCACATGTCGCTCGGCGCGGAGCCGAGTACGGTGTCCGGATCGACTCGCCTGTTCGCGTGGATATGAAGGCAGTCAAGGCCCGGAAAGATGGCGTTGTGCGTCAATCCAATCAAGGTGTCGAAGGATGGATGAAGGGATTGCCGAACTGCACCGTATTTGAGGGTCACGGACGTTTTGAGGGGTCAAACACGGTACGCCTGGGTGAAGAATTGTTAGAAGCGCCGAAAATCTTTATCAACGTTGGTGGGCGTGCTTTGATGCCACCCGATCTCAGTCTGAACGGCGAGGCGCTAAATAACTCGTCCATGATGGATGTCGACTTCCTGCCGGAACACCTGATTGTCATCGGCGGTAGTTACATCGGTCTGGAATTTGGCCAGATGTATCGCCGCTTCGGAAGCGATGTGACCATCATTGAAATGGGATCGCGCTTGATCGGTCACGAAGACGAGGATACTTCAGAAGCGGTAAAACAGATCCTGGAGAAGGAAGGGATCAACATTCGCTTGAATGCCACCTGTATCAAGGCGGAAAAGCGCGATGGAAAGGTGTTGGTTCGTCTGGATTGTCAGACGGGTGGAAACGAAGTCGCCGGCTCTCACCTGCTTCTGGCCATCGGTCGCGTTCCCAACACGCAGGATCTAGGACTCGAAAAAGCGGGTGTGGAAACGGACAAGCGTGGTTACATCAAAGTGGATGATCAGCTTAGAACGAATGTTCCGGGAATCTGGGCCCTCGGGGACTGCAATGGAAGGGGCGCATTTACGCATACCTCGTACAACGACTTTGAAATTGTTGCGGCAAATTTGTTGGACAACGATCCGCGCCGCGTGAGCGATCGAATTTTGACGTACGCCCTGTTCACAGATCCGCCGCTTGGCCGCGCAGGAATGACGGAAGCCGAAGTCCGCAAATCAGGCCGGAAAGCCCTGATCGGCAAACGCCTGATGATCAAGATCAGCCGCGCCAGGGAAAAAGGGGAAACGGACGGCTTTATGAAAGTGCTGGTCGATGCGGAAACCAAACAGATTCTTGGCGCGGCGATCCTCGGAATTGAAGGGGATGAAATCATTCATTCCATCCTGGACATCATGTACGCAAAAGCTCCATACACTGTGATCCGGCGAGCCATGCATATTCATCCCACGGTGTCGGAACTGATCCCAACCATGCTGGGAGAACTCAAGCCCCTGTGAGGCAGTAGCGCGGGCATTTATTTGCCTTTTTGTCAACTTTCCAATAAGATTACAGCACAAACTCAAACTATTTCTTTCTTGATTTGCAACTATTAACGAAACGGAGGAGTATCAATGAAACGATTCATAGGGATTGCATTGTCGGTATTGCTCGTGTTGTTCTGGGGAGGCCTTGTTCTGGCCCAGACCAACGAGCACCCGGCTGAGCATCCAAAAAAGACTGAACAGCCCAAGGCGGAACATCCGAAAGCGGAACATCCCGCAAAAAAGATGACCACCGCTGATATCGACACGGCCATTACGGCTCATATCACCGAAGGCTCCAAGGCGGACGGCAAGTTCCATGCGAAAGACAATGTCCTGAACAAAACCTGGGACCTGACACTTGTGAAGGTCCACAAGGACAAACTCACTGCGCTGGACGCAGAGAATTACTTCGCATGCGTTGATTTGAAGGCTGACGACGGGACCATGGTAGATGTCGATTTCTTCCTGAAAGGCGACCATGGAAAACTGGTTGTGACCGACACCAGCGTCCACAAAATCAACGGTGAGCCGCGCTACATGTACGAAGAGAAAGATGGTTTCTGGGCACGGGTCGACACCGCAGCTCATGAACATCCCAAAGCGGAAGCCAAGAAGGAGCATCCGAAAGCTGAAGCCAAGGAGCACCCGAAAGCTGAAGCCCCTGCGTCAGAAAAGAAAGAGCATCCCGCAGGAGAGAAAAAAGAACATCCTGCAGGAGAAGAGAAGGAAGAACCGAATAACTAAATTCCGGGCGAGCGATCGGCAAAGCCGGTCGCTCGCTTTCTTCTGGAGATAGACATGCGCTTTGCCAAATTTTTTGCTTTTGCCATTTTTTTGATTCCTGTATTTGCAGCGGCGGTCTCACCCAACCGGGAGTTCGAAGCAACGTACATTGCGACGATTGAATCCATACCCACCGGAACGGGACACGTTGAGCTGTGGATTCCATTGCCGGCCGACAATCCGCATCAATCGATTTCGGCCATTAACATTGAAAGTCCCTACCGGATGTCCGTTCGACACGATCCGGAATTCGGAAACGCGTTTCTCTATGCAAAGATCGAGAAACCGGAACAAGCCACAATCACTGTAAAGGTGCATTTCCGGGCGGAACGGTTGGAAGTAAAGAACACGAACCTGACTCCTGTCGCAAATTGGAATCCTGCCCCGGAAACATTCAAACGCTTTCTCCGGCCCGATCGCCTGGTGACTCTATCACCCCGCATATGGAATCTGGCGGAGAAACTCACCCATGGGATGGAGACTCCGGAGGCAAAGGCAAGAGCCATTTACGACTACGTCGTCAACAACGTTACGTACGACAAGACGACACCCGGCTGGGGAAAGGGCGACACCGAACGCGCATGCGATATCAAGAAAGGGAATTGCACCGATTTTCATTCGCTGTTCATTTCGTTGGCCCGCGCCTCCGGCATTCCGGCAAGATTCGTCATCGGGTTTCCCTTGCTGGAAGCGCCAAAGGGGACGATACCAGGCTACCATTGCTGGGCAGAATTCTACATTGCCGGTCATGGGTGGGTGCCTGTGGACACATCAGAGGCTTCCAAATCGAAGGATCCGGACCGGCGCAACTATCTGTTCGCCAATCTCGATCCTGATCGCATCGAGTTTACAGGTGGACGCGATATCACACTGGATCCACCACAAAAAGGGGAACCGCTCAACTACTTTATTTATCCCTATGCGGAAGCGGACGGCAAGAAGATCGAAACTACCAAGATCCAACTGGATTATGTAAACCTGCCCGATACCGCGATGGCCCAGAAGTGATCAATGAACTATGACGAAAGCCTTCATTCTAATCTCCCTGGCCTTCACCATATTGGAGCGCCTGATTCCCTGGAGAAAAGAGCAGCCCATGCTGCGGAAGAGTTTTCTTACAGATCTCATCTTCATTGCCTTTAACGGTTATCTGTTCAGTAAGCTTTTCTATTTCTCGCTCGCTGCGACGGTTCTAGTCTATTTTTCCCATGCAATGGAAACGCTGGGAGCCTGGGACACTCTGAACAGTGCAGTGATGCGTGGACACCCTGTCTGGGTTCAATTCCTCACGCTGTTCCTTATCCAGGATTTTATGAAATGGGGTGTGCACAACGTACTTCACCGCGTTCCGTTCCTGTGGGAATTCCACAAAGTCCATCATAGCGTGGAAATCATGGATTGGATGGGAAACATCCGGTATCACTGGATGGAAGTGATTGTCTACAACAGCTTGCTATTTGTGCCGCTGAGTTTTCTTGGTTTTGACCCGCATCTGTTCTTTTGGACCGGGATCATTGAAATCGTTGTCGGTCATTGCAACCATTCCAATCTGAACATCGATTTGAAGTGGCTCCGTTACTTTGTCAATTCGCCACGGATGCACATCTGGCATCATGCCGCGGACGAGCCGGAAGCCGTGAACAAGAACTTCGGAATCGTTCTGAGCGTTTGGGACTGGATCTTCAGGACCGCTTACATGCCTGCCGGCCGATTTCCGGCACGCCTCGGTTTCGATGGGATGCAGGCATACCCTTCCGGCTTTCTTCGTCAGTACCTCTTTCCACTCAGCCTGCTATTTTGGAAAAACCGAAAATCACTTCCGCCAACCCTTTCAACGCGGTCCGTCTGA
>CAZDDB010000112.1:0-11345 GCA_964504105.1 uncultured Acidobacteriota bacterium | reverse complement strand
GGCAGAGCTCGACGATGCACAATGCTTTGGCCGGCGGGGACGCCGGAGACTGTCCGAAAACTCTTTGTACCGCTGGCGTCTCGTCGGCCAAAACAGAGATCCCAGCTCGGACTCTGCCAGCGAGACGCTGGCGTTACAAACCGTAAACATGCTTGTTTCCTGAGTTTTTGGACAGTCTCGCCTGCGCTACAAAACCGTTTCCCGGAAATGAAACACTTCATAACCATGTGTTACAGTGCACTGGAGCAACACAAATACGATATGCTTGAAACGGACCAGTTTCTGGATAGAGTAGAAGAGGTCTATGGAAATTATTCAGCGTATCCCTCAGATGAAGGAAGCTTCCAAAAAGGCAAGGTCTGACGGAAAGATTGTCGGTTTTGTCCCGACCATGGGGTATCTGCATGAAGGGCATCTTACCCTGGTACGTGAAGCCCGGAAGATGTCCGACGTAGTGGTTGTGAGCATCTTTGTAAACCCCGCGCAGTTTGCCCCGCAGGAGGACCTGGACAAATATCCAAGGGACGCTACAAGTGATGCGGAACTGCTTTCCAATGAGAACGTGGACTTCGTCTTCTTGCCGAAAGCGGAAGAGATGTACACGCCGAATTTTCATACTTATGTCAAGGTTCGGGAATTAAGCGAGCGACTTTGCGGAGAGGCGCGTCCAACGCATTTTGAGGGAGTCACCACGGTGGTGATGAAGCTATTTCATATCGTGGATCCTCATTTTGCTTTTTTTGGACAAAAAGATGCACAGCAGTTGGTGATCATCCGGCGGATGGTACGGGACATGAATATGGATGTGGAGATCGTTCGCTGTCCGATCGTCCGGGAACCGGATGGTCTTGCGATGAGCTCACGCAATGTGTATTTGTCTCCGGAAGAACGCGCCGCAGCGCCGGTCCTGTATCGAGCGCTCGAACACGCGCTTGCCAGGATCGAAGAAGGGGAGCGTAAATCCAGGACAATCCTGAAAGAGATTCGTCAGATCATTGAAGCCGAGCCTCTCGCCAGAATCGATACCATCGCAGCAACCGATCTGATCGAATTGAAGGACATAAAGAACCTCAAAGGAAAATGTCTCATTGCCGTCGCTGCCTATCTTGGAAAGACGCGCTTGATCGATAACATCATCGTCGACACCGAAAGCCCGCGTTAGCTTTCATCCTTTATCCTTCATCCTTCATCCTTTATAATGGCGCTGCATGGCATTCTCCTTTCTATTTGCTGCGGTTCTGGCCTTCTTGCTGGCTTTGTACGGCACTCCCATCGCGCGTGCTGCTGCGATGAGGTTCGGGGTTGTAGACAACCCGGACGGCAGGCTTAAAATCCAGCGGGAACCGGTACCCTATTTCGGCGGTTTGTCCATCTATCTGGCAGTATTGATTCCACTCTGTCTCTTTTACACCTTTGATGCCCGAATTCTTTCGATACTTCTTGCCGGGACACTGGTCCTGTTGCTCGGGTTGATTGACGATTTTGGCGTTCTCACCCCCGGCGCAAAGTTTGTGGGACAGGTGATTGCCGCAATCGTGCTGATCAAAGGAGATGTTGTCATTCGGGTCGAATCGTTTCATCCATCCTTGTGTATTGTGCTTACCCTGATCTGGATTATTGCGATGACGAACGCCATCAACATCATCGATATCCTTGACGGTCTGGCTGCCGGGATTGCACTGATCGGCGCAGCGTTCTTGTTTGTGGTCGCGGTTCTCAACAAGCACGACATGATTGCCATGTTTACCGTCACGCTTGTGGGCAGTCTTGCCGGATTCATCCGCTACAACTACAGCCCCGCGCGGATTTACATGGGCGATACCGGAAGTATGTTCCTGGGTCTTACTCTCGGCGCGCTGGCGATCATCGGGGACTATTCGCAGAAGAACAGCCTTGCCTTCTTCAACCCGCTCTTGATTTTTGGTGTGGCGATCTTTGACACTCTTTACGTGATGATTTTGCGAGCGATCCATGGCCGGTCTGTTTTCCTCGGTAGCAAAGACCACTTTGCTGTCCGGCTGCGGATCCTGGGCTGGTCCGTAGGGAAGGTTGCACTCTTTTCGTATTGCATCGCTTTCGGTCTGGGGTCGATTGCGCTGATCAACATGTTTGTTCCTTACCAGAGTTCCATCGCCGTTTATTTGATCGTTCTTGCTTTCTTTCTCATCTTTGGCTGGCGGCTTGCCCGTGTCAAAACGGATTGATGGAAACTGAGATTCTGATCATCGGCGCCGGACTTGCCGGCTTGAGCGCCGGATATCATCTCGGCAACCGCGACCACATTCTGGTGGAGGCGGAAGAAACAGTCGGTGGTCTGTGCAAATCATTTTTTGTTGACGGCTTCCATTTTGACTGCACAGGACATCTGATTCACTTCCGGACCCCGGAAGGCAGGAAAATCATTACCGGTCTGGTGGGGGACAAAATCGAAGAACACCAGCGCAAGGCAGCCATTTTTCTTGAAGGACGTTTTGCCGATTACCCGTTCCAGGCAAACACACACGGCTTGCCCCCGGAGGTCATCAAAGAATGTTTGCACGGCTTCGTTCAGACACTCCAACACAAACGCAAAAAACGGATCAATAATTTCCGGGATTGGGTGTACGACACTTTCGGTGAAGGAATTGCAAAATATTTCATGATTCCGTACAACGAAAAGTTGTGGCAGCACGATTTGCGCGACATTTCGCTCGACTGGGTCAACTGGTCAATTCCAAAACCGGGGTTGGAAGAGGTAATCAACGGGGCGCTCGGGATCAAGAACAGAGAGTTCGGATACAACCCTGTCTTTTACTATCCCGTCGAAGGGGGAATCGGAATCTTGCCGCGCAGCTTTCCGGTGCGCGGGCAGTTGTTGCTGGGGAATCCGGTTTCGAAAATCAATCTTCGAAGAAGAAAAGCCACATTGCGGGATGGACGCACGATCCGGTACCGCACCTTGTTTTCTACGATGCCTCTTCACTCCTTTTTGCTGTGTCTGGAGGAAACACCGGCTCCGCTTTCCGGGTTGGGAGAAAAGCTTCAATATGTTTCGGTGTTGAATCTGAATCTGGGAATTGACCGGGAAAGTGTGATCCCGTATCACTGGATATATTTTCCGGAGCGCGATAAGCCATTCTACAGAATTGGCTCCCCGTCCAATTTTTCCCGCGGTGTTGCCCCTCCTTCTACGACCTCCCTTTTTGTGGAGGTTTCTCTCAAACCGGGCGCACAGTATCATCTCAACGAACTGATTGAACAGAGTATTGCAGCGCTGAAAGCCACCAGCATCCTGCGTCCGGACGACCGTATCCTGATCCGGTATCCGATGGTGATGCAGTACGGTTACGTGATCTTTAATTCGGCCAGGAAACGAATTGTGGAACGCATACTGAATTACCTGCGGCGCCGTGACGTTTACAGCTTTGGGCGCTATGGATCCTGGACCTATTCCAGTATGGAAGATGCTGTGCTGCAGGGAAAAGAATTCGCGGAAAAGATCGTCGCTGTACGGTGAGAAGGTTTTGAACCGCAAAGACCGCAAAGGGCGCAAAGCAAAAATTGGTATTGCCTTTGCGGTCTTAGCGGTCTTTGCGGTTAAGTCCTCCTGCGACCCACGGTGATCAGGGAAAGGCCCATGAAGTGAGCCAACGGACGTTCCAGTTTCAGGAGTGGCACCACAAGATTGAAACGGCTGCACAGGTGTTGCGGTAGGTTGTTCCGTTTCAGGATTTTCCCGTAGAAAAACCATCCCGCCATCCCGATCACATTTACGTATTCCATTTTTTCAATCGTCAGGGGGACCTGTTTCATAAGACCGGTCATGCTCTGTTTGGTGTACCTGCGAAAGTGACCGAATGAGCGGTCCATGGATCCGTACAGGAACTGCATCGCGGGCACAAGAATCACTAAACGGCCGTCCGGATTCAATCGCTCGGTCATTGCCTTCAGCGCGCGAAGATCATCCTTCAGATGTTCCACAACATTGATCGTGATTACAGTGTCGTACAGATCGGTCTTCGGGAATGGCTGGGACACATCCCACCGGAACGCATGTTCGAACTCTTTTTGCAGAACTTCCACGAGCCGGGGATCCTCTTCAGAAACATGATACTGGGCGGCTGTCTCTCTGGCCGACCTGGAAAAATTTCCTGAACCAGCTCCTATTTCGAGCACCTTTCCCTTCAAGTAGGGGCGAAGGCGGGATGCGATCCAGCGATAATATTCATCCGCCTGACTGAGCGTCTCAAGACTTTCGTAAATCGCATCCTGGCTGCTGTCGATCATCAGTCAAAAAACCTGTAGCGAACGATCCAATAGAGCGCCGCGATGCCGTCCCGCCAGGTGATTTTTTTCCCTTCCTTGTAGCTGCGGCCCGAATAGGAAATCGGGACTTCATAAATCCGGAACCTTCTCCTCGCGACTTTTGCGGTAAACTCGGGTTCAAATCCGAAACGTTTGGACCGGATGGTAAGGGATTGCTGGACTTCCCGTGTAAAGACTTTGTAACCTGTTTCCATGTCACTCAGGTTTAGATCGTTCAATATATTTGCGAGCAAGGTGAGCAGGTGATTGCCGAGTGAATGCCAGAAGAATAGGACGCGGCGCGGATAGCCAACAAATCGTGAACCAAAGACCACATCCGCTTTGCCGTCCAGGATCGGCCGCAGAAGACTCCCGTAATCGGCCGGATCGTATTCCAAATCGGCATCCTGGATCAGGATGATGTCCCCTCTTGCCTTCGAGAGTCCAGAGGCAATGGCAGCGCCTTTGCCCTGGTTGGTCTCATGAAAGTATTTTTCAATATTTGTCCCCTCAATTTGTTGGATCGTTTCCCGTGTGCCGTCCCGCGAAGCATCGTCTACGATTACGATTTGTTTTTCGTATGGAGTGTTTTGAACCCGCTGAACGACTTCCCGGATGGTGGACCCTTCATTGTAAGCAGGAATGATCACACTTAGGAGCATGGACGTGAATAATGTACCATAACAGACTGGAAGTTGAAGCGTCGAGTTCCCGGGTAGAATCATGGTTTCTGAAGCTCCGTCCGTGAAAGAATTCTTGAAGGAGAAGGAATTCCTCACACTTTCCGCTCTCGTGATTCTCTTCTTTTATCGTCCGTTGTTTTTCGAAACATTTTTTTTTCGTGATCTGTATCTTTTTATTTTTCCCCAGAAAGCGCATCTTGCGGAAATGTTGAAGTCGGGTCAGATGCCGCTGTGGGACCCATTTCTTCACGGAGGGCAGCCCTTCCTCGGGAACATACACAACACGGCGATGTACCCGTCCGGACTGCTTTATTTGTTGTTGCCGCCGGTCCAGGCGTTCAACACGGACATTGTCCTGCATCTATGGCTTTGTGCCGCGGGCGCCTATTTGTTTGCGCGTGTTGTGAGCCTGACACCATTGTCGAGTTTGATTGCCGGAGCGGTCTACGGGTTTTGTGGCTATACGCTCTCCTTTGTGAATCTCTTCGACCGGTTTCTGGCAGTGCCCTATCTGCCGCTTCTCATGCTGTTCTGGCACTCTTTTTTGTCTGTCCAAAAAAAGAAGTGGTTTGTGATGGCGGTGTTTGCCGGGTTCTGTCAGCTTTTGACCGGCGCAGCCGAGATGGTCATGATTACTTTCGTATCCGTGCTGGTTTGGACAGTTCTATATCCCTATGCTTCCTCTCTTTCACGGAGAATGATTTTTTACGGTCTGCTGGTTTTTTTTGCGGGAGGCCTTTCATCAGTCCAGACGATTCCTGCAGCGGAGATGTTGCGTCAATCCACACGAGGTACCGGGTATTTGTATTCTTCCTTCGCTGCGTGGTCCGTGCATCCGAAACGGTTGCCGGAGATGATCCTGCCCGGATTTCTCGGGTATACGGACAGGATTTCCGGGAGGGCTTACTGGGGAATGAGTCTGGAGGCACAGTTTCCCTACGTTGTGAGCATCTATTTTGGATTGACGGTACTGGTTCTGGCATGGACAGGCGGAATCCGCGGAGAGCGAGGGGATGGCTTCCCACGCGTTGTAAGATTTTGTCTGCTTGTTGTCGCGGCGCTGACGCTGTTGCTTTCTCTTGGTGCGTTCCTGCCGTTTTTTTATTTGGTTCATGAACACGTGCCTTTGATCAACAGACTCCGCTACCCGGTCAAGTTTCTTGCAGCGGCCGTTTTGCCGGTTGCTCTGTTGAGTGGATATACCTCGTTTTCCTGTTTCGGAGACCGTTCCGCTTCGAAACCATCTGCGGCAACTCTCAGCATATTCTGGCTGATATCGGTTTTCCTCATTTCATTCGCCATTGGTTTTTCTTTTTCGGAAAAGTTTGCAAACTGGTTTGCCGGGTTGTTTTTCGGAGAATCCGGCAAGATCGTTCAGCACGGTTTGTCTGTTGCCTTTTCCCATGCGGCAGGAATCTGGGTTCTGTTTACCTTGATTTTTCATGATCGCCGCCGGCAAGTGCGGGGCTGGCATCATTCTGCGGTTGCGGCGCTCATTTTGATCGATTTGCTCTGGGCAGGGCAGAGCGTGAATCCTTATGCGCCGCGCGCATTCTTTACAGAGGAGCCGAATCTTGCCAATGTTGTAAAGAAGGAGATCGGTGATGGCAGATTCCTCCGGATGCCCAATCCGGGAGGAATTGTGCTTCAGATGCCGGCGGATAACAATCTGTATCTGGCGCGTTGGAATCTGGAGACTCTGGAGAACTACACAGGGGCTTCCTATCAGATTCCCCTGATTTTTCATGAGAACTTTGACGGCCTGGCAAAGCGGGAAATTGCGCAGATGGCCGAACTCATTCACAGTGTCCCCTGGGAACAAAAGCTGCCACTCTTTTCTGCGGCAAATATCCGTCTTGTTCTCACGGCTGAGGACCTTTCGGTTCCCGGTGTTGAGAAACTGGCAACCGTTCGAAACCGGAGTAGCCGGGTGTTCTTTCTGTACCGTCTGATCAATTCAGCCCCGCGCGTCGGCTTTGTTCATGATGTGATTTCGTCGATGACCGACCGGGAGATCCTGGATGCGATGACCTGCTCAGAATTTGATCCGCGCAAAGCTGTCGTTCTTTCCGGTTTCCATGCACTTTCCGCGGGCAGCTGCGGTCCCGCTCAAATCCAGAAGATTGCTTCCGGAATCAATGCTGCCAGGTTTCAGGTGCGCAACGATTGCGACGGTTTTCTGGTGTTTTCGGAGCCATACGATTCGGGTTGGCGCGTCGAAATTGATGGAAAGAGGGAACAGTTAATCCGCGCCAACTTTGCGTTTTCAGCCGTGCCGATAAAAGCAGGAACACATACCGTTCAAAGACGATATCTACCGGAATCGCTGGTGTGGGGCTCCCTGAGTTCTTTGATCTTTCTTGGCCTATTGATCCTCACCGTCCGGCTCAAATGGTAATCGGGCGACCCTTAACTCTCCGTTCCCTCGATTAGAATATTCAGATAACGCTGATACGAAAAGTGGCGATTCCGCTTTCTCCCGCTGATCTCCTTTACGATGTTTAACTTTTGCAAGGTACCCAGTGCGGCCGCTACAGTTGGCGCAGTCAATCCTGTTCGTTTCATCAGGAACGGAATCGTTGCAAGAGGCCTCCCTTGCATGATTTGCTGAACGCGCAGTGCGGATCCAGCTTTGCGGCCCTGGGCTGCGATACGCTTCCGATCTTGCGCTGCTATGTCCGTGAGCTTTCGCGCGGTTGCCACCGCTCCTTCGGCCATTTCCCGAATTCCATTGGCGAAGAAGAGCAGCCACGATTCCCAATCGCCCTCCAGCCGTATTTTCATCAGTAGATCAAAGTAGCGCTTCCTGTGTTGCTTCAGATAGAGACTCAGATAGAGAAGCGGCTGTCTGAGTATTCCTTCGTTGCACAGGATAAGAGTAATCAGCAACCTGCCTACCCTTCCGTTGCCATCCCAAAATGGATGGATCGTTTCGAACTGAACGTGAGCCAGCGCGGTCTTGACAAGTGCGGAGGTCTTTTCCGGAAGGTCGTGCAGAAATTTTTCGAGCGCCGACATCGTTTCGGGAACCAGTTCGGGCGGCGGAGGTACAAACAGGGCATTGGCCGGCCTCGTCCCTTCAATCCAGTTCTGGGTGCGCCGAAATTCACCTGGCTGTTTCTCTTTGCCGCGTCCGCCGGAAAGAAGGATTTTGTGAATCTCACGAATCAACCGGTTGGACAAAGGAAAATCCGCGTGGAGACGTTTGAGTCCATGCTCCATCGCAGCCACATAATGCGAAACTTCCCTTACATCATCCAGCGGGACAACCGCCCCAGAGATATCAGCGCCTCGTCCATTGCATCGCGTAATGCAGGATCGACGACGAGCGGCGGGACCGGTGGTAACGGTTTCGGCACAAAAGCCCGCACGATCTCATCACCGGTTTTCTTGACGAAGTAATCTCCGGAAAGTCCTCGCTTCACGCAAAATCCCTTAGTTAACTCGCTTTAATTGCATTTGAGCTTATTAAAGGGTAATGGCTTTCAATTTAATAATCAAGTGGCAGGCTAAATGAGGCCGACGATCTTGAAGTCGCTTTGAATCTGTTCGCTATCGAGAGCGGTTAACATAACTCCTTGATCTTTGGGCCAGTGAATCTTCCCCTTCTCATCTGCGAGTGTACCGAAGGGCACTATATCAATGGGGGCATCTTTGAATGAGAATCTATGAATTGGCCGTTCCCCCCGAAATCCAAATTCGCTTTTAAGCCGAGCAAGGGACTCCCGCTGGCCTGCAAAATGGCGAAAGACTTCTCCGATAATAGGGACCATGTCTCTTCCCTCGTCTCAAATGACCAGGCCATTACCATCGGCATGATCAAGGCGGAGATCCTGCAGGGAACAAAGACCCAGAAAGAGTACGAGGACCTGGAAAGACGTTTAGGCGCGATCCGGTATTGTCCCTTTGATGAGGCCCTGTGGGAGGAAGTTTTCAGGACCGCATTTCAAATGCGCAGAAAGGGATTTAGCACGCCCGTAACAGACGTGGTGATTGCGGTGTCGGCACTCATGGAAGAGGCTACTGTGGTGCATGCTGACAAACACTTTGATGAGTTGTCGAAAGTTACGGGATTAAAAGTGAAAAGTTATGTTTCCGAACTGAGAAAGTAATGCGCGCTTTTGCCGCCGGAGCACTGCGCCTCGCACATTTTTCTGGTATGAGTTCGGAGTTTTGGCTGAATGTGCAGAGCCTCTATGCTGGGTCTGAAGCTGCGCCACGCGCTTCCAATCCTAAAGGGAATCAACCTGAACGGAGAGCCGGAACTTGAGCCGGTTGACTCCCTGTAGGCGAAAAGAGCTTATCCGGCGTTTACGGGAGCTTGGATTCCAAGGTCGGTCGGCATGCCTCTCGATGGAAGTAGTGATCATCAGTATTCTCAGTCGCTGATGTAAGATTGTAACTTCTCTTTAAGGGAGGTAACTCATCATGCCGGCGATTGCCACAATCGAAGAATTAAGGTCCGTTCAAGTAGACATTGAGAGCTTCAAGGCAGCGGAGCCGAACGCTTATACTGCTATGGCTGACCTTCTAAAGAAACATCGAAAGGTAGGATACAAGAACATCTGCAAACTGTTTCTTGGTGAATCAACCCCAGAAAAGTTGAAGGGTGAATGATGCAATGGCCTCAGAAAATATAAAATAGTCTCATGGCACGTCTAGAAGAAATCGTACGCGGCGCATCGGTGCGCGGTGTTCTTCCGGATAGCCTTGTCCAAATCATCGATGTGAAGTGGATCGGAACCCTGGCCATCGAAGTCACTTATAAGGATGCCGCAGGTCGGCTTGGAAATGAGCTGATTTACCGGGACAAGGAGCCAGGGCTTGAGGTCATCAAGCACGGCCAACCTTGGACCTTTGACGCCGACGGCGCTGATTTCAGACTTGTCTCCGAAGCCCAGCGCATTCACCTTGCTTATCTGTTCGATCCGTTCCTTGCCGTGCACACTTCGCTGGTAGTGCCGCTTCCCCATCAGATCACCGCCGTTTATGGGGAAATGATTAACCGCCAGCCTCTTCGTTTCTTGCTTGCAGATGATCCGGGCGCCGGGAAAACGATCATGGCCGGTCTGCTGATCAAGGAACTCATGATCCGCGGCGATCTGGATCGATGTCTCATCGTATGTCCCGGAAATCTTGTTGAGCAGTGGCAGGATGAGCTGGATCGAAAGTTTCATGTGCCTTTCGAGATCATGACCAACGACAAGATGGAAGCGGCGAGAACCGGAAACTGGTTCCTCGAAACACCGTACGCGATATGCCGGCTCGATAAGCTGAGCCGCGATGAAGAAACGCAAGAAAAACTGAAAGCTACGGACTGGGATCTCGTCGTTTGCGATGAAGCTCACAAGATGAGCGCAACTTTTTTCGGCAACGAAGTGAAGTACACAAAACGTCATCATCTTGGGCAACTGCTTTCCCGCATCAGCAGGCACTTTCTTCTGCTCACCGCAACACCGCATAACGGTAAGGATGAGGATTTCCAATTGTTCATGAGTCTGATAGATCCGGATCGTTTCGAAGGGCGCTTTCGAAGCGGCGTTCACGCAACCGACGTCTCAGACCTCATGCGAAGAATGGTGAAAGAGGACCTTCTGACATTTGATAGCAAACCACTCTTTCCAGAGCGTCTCGCGTATACAGTCAATTATAACCTCTCGGATCTGGAGGCAGATCTCTACAGACAAGTAACTGACTACGTTCGCGAGGAGTTCAACCGTGCGGAATCGCTCCAAAATGACGGACGGAAGGGAACGGTCGGTTTTGCTCTGACGGTTCTGCAGCGCAGACTCGCTTCTTCGCCGGAAGCGATTTATCAGTCGTTGCGGCGGAGGCGCGAACGCTTGGAAAAGCGCTTGCGCGAAGAACAAAGCCGCTCTGATGGTCCGATGAATCCCAGCGAATTTGTTCAGAAGCTTCCTATATATAGCTCTGAAGACGCAGATGAAATGGAAGAATTTCCGGATGATGAACTGGAAGAAGTGCAGGAACAGGTTGTCGATCAGGCGACCGCAGCACAGACCATGGCTCAGTTACAGGCGGAGATTGAGATCCTCCGCGGATTGGAGCAATCTGCATGGCGTCTACGACAGGCGAGAACCGACAAAAAATGGGATGAGCTGTCGAAGCTGCTACAGGACAATCGCGAGATGTTCAACAAGCAAGGGCAACGGCGCAAGCTGATTATTTTCACCGAACATCGCGATACTCTGAATTATCTCTGGGATCCGGTCCTCCATTGCCCATCCCGATGCGATCGTGGCGATTCACGGCGGATTGGGTCGCGAAGTACGAAAAGGCGCTGAACATCGGTTCAATCAGGATAAATCCGTTCAGATTTTAGTTGCCACCGATGCTGCCGGTGAAGGAATCAATCTG
>CAZDDB010000111.1:6252-11416 GCA_964504105.1 uncultured Acidobacteriota bacterium | reverse complement strand
CTGCCAGCGGGACGCTGGCGTTACAAACCGCAAACATGCTTGTTTCCTGAGTTTTTGGACAGTCTCGCCGGCGTTACAAAACGAATGGCATGCTCCTCCACATTCCGAATCTTTCCCACGCACTTTGAACCTTGTGTTACAGTGCATTAGGGCTTTGATTTGCACCGCAGGGTGGTCATAACCGGAGTTGGGATGGTTTCCCCCCTCGGAATTGGAAATGCTGAGAATTGGCAAGCGCTTCTGGAAGGGCGCAGCGGTATTGCGCGAATTACGCGATTTGATCCCACAGATTATCCCGTACAGTTCGCGGGCGAAGTAAAGAATTTTAATCCTGCCGATTTTGTTCCTCCAAAAGAAGTCAGAAAAATGGATTTATTCATTCACTATGCGATTGCTGCGTCCGAATTCGCCATGCAGGACTCAGGACTGCAGATCAATTCTTCCAATGCCGCGGATGTCGGAGTCTATATCGGCTCGGGAATCGGTGGATTTGGATTCATTGAACGCGCAGCGATGCTTCTGTTGGAAGGTGGGCCACGCAAGATCTCCCCGGTGTTTATTCCCGGACTGATCATCAATCTGGCATCCGGACAGGTCTCGATCCGGTTTGGCGCAAAAGGACCGAGTTCAGCTACAAGCACAGCGTGCAGCAGCGGGACACATGCGATCGGTGATTCTTTTCGGATCATTGCTCACGGGGATGCGGAAGCGATGATCGCAGGTGGAGCGGAAGGATCGATTACGCGGTTAGCTGTCGCAGCGTTTTCAGCAATGCGGGCCCTTTCCACCCGGAATGCGGAACCGGAACGCGCCAGCCGGCCCTTTGACCGCGATCGCGACGGCTTTGTGATGAGCGAAGGAGCCGGAGTTGTGATCCTGGAATCGCTGGAACATGCGATCCGCCGAAATGCCAGAATTTACGCAGAAGTTACCGGATATGGAATGTCTTCCGATGCCCATCACATCACCGCCCCGCCGGAAAACGCTGACGGAGCCGTGCGTGTCATGCAGCGCACTCTAAAGGACGCGGGAATCGCGCCTGAAGAAGTGGATTACATCAATGCGCATGGCACCTCCACTCCGTTCAACGACAGACTGGAAACGCTGGCGATCAAGAAGGTTTTCGGAGAACATGCGAAAAGGCTTGCGGTCAGTTCCACAAAATCGATGACCGGTCACCTGTTGGGCGCTGCGGGCGGACTGGAAGGCGCGATCACGGCATTCGCCGTTTATCATCAGGTTGCGCCGCCGACAATCAACCTGGACAATCCCGATCCGGAATGCGATCTCGATTACGTGGCGCACCGGAACCGTCCCATGACGATCCGGCACGCGCTTTCAAACTCGTTCGCGTTCGGCGGAAGCAATGCAGCATTGTTGTTCAAGCGCTATCAGGAGTAGAGAAGGGAAAATCAAATATCAAAAATCAAATAAACATAATAAAATAAGCAAAGAACCCCTTTGGCATTTCTGACGACACAAAGGTGATTGCAACTGACAAAGCGTTTCTTTGCTTATGGCTTTATGTTTATTTGATATTTGATTTTTCATATTTGATTTTTGATTTTTGATATTGAGGAGGCTCCTTTGAATCGTAGAGTAGTAATCACGGGCATCGGAATGGTATCGCCCCTCGGCATCGGGAATACGGAGAACTGGAACGGGCTGATGGAGAGCCGCAGCGGAATCGGAGCCATCACACGATTCGACACCACGGAGTACACGACCAGGATCGCGGGCGAAGTAAAGAATTTTGATCCTGCAAACTGGATTCCGAAGAAAGAGATCAAGAAGATGGATTTGTTTATCCACTACGCCATCGCCGCATCCGAGTTTGCGATGCAGGATTCGGCGCTAAAAATAGACCCTTCCAACGCGGCTCGGGTGGGTGTTTATATCGGCTCGGGGATCGGAGGATTCGGCGTGATCGAAGCGACCCATACCGCTTTGATGCAGGGAGGTCCGCGCAAGATCTCTCCCTTTTTTATCCCTGCCTCAATTATCAATCTGGCATCCGGCTGGGTTTCAATCCGTTTTGGCGCCAAGGGGCCAAACTCCGCCACTTCCACTGCTTGTACAACGGGAGCACACGCGGTAGGAGACTCTTTCAAGATCATCGCACGCGGAGACGCAGATGCCATGATCTGCGGCGGCTCAGAAGGATGCATCACACCACTGGGGATCGGAGGATTTTGCGCGATGCGCGCGCTTTCGACCCGCAATGATGAACCGGAACGCGCAAGCCGTCCTTTTGACCGTGACCGCGATGGGTTTGTCATGGGTGAAGGCTCCGGAGTCCTCATCCTCGAATCGCTGGAAAGCGCGTCGAAACGCAATGCAAGGATCTATGCGGAAATAGTTGGATATGGCATGACCTCCGATGCTTTTCACATCACTACGCCTTCAGAAGATGGGGACGGCGCCATTCGGGTGATGCAGGTGGCAATCAACGATGCGGGCGCGAAACCCGAAGACGTGGACTACATTAACGCACACGGGACTTCCACCCCGTTTAATGACAAAGCGGAATCCAAGGCGATCAAAACAGTGTTCGGCGAACATGCACGCAAACTGGCTGTCAGCTCTACAAAATCGATGACCGGACACCTTCTGGGGGCTGCGGGCGGGTTGGAAGCGGCAATCATGGCGCTTGCCATCCATCATCAAACGGCGCCGCCAACGATCAACCTGGACAATCCGGATCCGGAATGCGATCTGGATTATGTGCCGCATCGCAGCCGTGCCATGAGCATCCGGTACGCCCTTTCCACTTCGTTCGGTTTTGGTGGGACCAACGGAGCGCTGCTTTTTAGACGCTTTTCGGAATAATGGTTCGGACTGTCCGGATCATGGAGAGTTCATGAATATCATTGTGTTTTTAAAACAGGTGCCCGATACGGCAACGCGGATCAGAATTGCGGCCGGCGGAAGAAATATCGAGGATAGCGACATCACGTGGATCATTTCTCCCTATGATGAATACGCTCTGGAAGAAGCATTGAAGATCAAGGAGACCAAAGGAGCAGGAAAAGTGACCGTGATCAGCATGGGACCGGGAAGAGTTTCCGATGCGCTGCGCAAGGCGCTGGCAACAGGGGCCGATGAGGCGTTCCATTTAATGGATCCCGCGTTTGAGGGGAGTGATGCGTTTGCCACCGCAAAGATTCTTGCTGCCGCGGTGCGAAAGCGGAGTTATGACATCTTGTTCTTTGGGAAAACAGGAGTGGGCATGGACCAGTCACAGGTACCCTCGATGGTAGCCGAGCTGCTGAACCTTCCGCAGGTTACCCAGATTGCAAAACTGGAAATCGGTGACGGCAAAATTGTGGCACACCGTGAAATTGAAGGCGCGATGGAAACAGTAGAAGCCTCGCTGCCGGTCGTGCTGGCCGCAGAAAAAGGGTTGAACGAACCGCGCTACCCGAGCCTCAAGGGAATCATGGCAGCCAAGAAGAAACCTCTGGAAGTGGTGAATCTCGCTGCGCTTGGACTGAATGCTTCGGACGTGGGCGCGGAAGGCTCGCGGGTTGTGTTGAACAGCCTCGCTTTGCCTCCAGAACGGAAAGCAGGAAAGATTCTGGAGGGAGATCCGCGGGAAACCGCAAAGCAACTGGCCGATCTGCTGCGCAATGAAGCGAAGGTAATCTAGGAGTAGTATTATGAGTATAGTAGCGTTTGTCGAGGTGCGGGATGGCACGGCGAAGAAATCCTCGCTGGAGGCTCTTTCGGAGGCAAGACGCTGGGCAGACCGGCGCGGCACAACAGTGACCGCTGTGGTGGTTGGCTCTCCCTGTGAACAGGCGGTCACAAAAACTTCCGCGTTCCGGCCGGACCGGATCCTGGTTGCGGACGATCCCCTGTTCTCAAATTACTCGACGCAGGCGTACGCGGCAGCGCTGGCTCAAGCAGCCGGCCGGGAAAATGCGGAGGCTGTCTTTGTTAGCGCCACTGCTATGGGAAAGGAGGTAGTGGCTCGTACTGCAGCAAAGTTTCAGACCGGCGCCCTGACTGATGTCCTGAGCATCGACTGGCAGAGCTCCTTCAAAGCACAACGCCCGGTTTATTCAGGAAAGGCTTATGCGGAAGTCGAGGCAAAAGCCGGGATTCCTGTGTTCGTCTCACTGAGACCGAATGTGTTTCCTCTCGGAGATGCGGATCCGAATTACAGGCCGGAGGTGCAGAAACTACCTCCATCCATAAGCGCGAACGACATAAAGGGAAGAGTCACTGAGATTCACAAGACCGTTTCGGAAACTGTAGAACTTGGGGAAGCAGAGATTATTGTTTCCGGCGGACGCGGTCTGAAGGGACCCGAGCACTTCTACCTGATCAAGGATTTGGCCAAAGTACTTGGTGCGGCAATGGGCGCCTCACGCGCTGTCGTGGATGCGGGATGGGTAGACCACCAGTTTCAAGTCGGACAGACAGGAAAGGTCGTCTCCCCCACGCTGTACATTGCTTGCGGTATCTCCGGCGCGATCCAGCACCTCGCAGGGATGTCTTCTTCGAAATATATTGTCGCGATTAACAAAGATCCCGATGCCCCCATTTTCAAACTCGCCGACTACGGAATCGTTGGTGACGTCTTCCAGATCCTGCCCGCCTTAACAGAAGAAATCCGGAAGCTGAAAAGTGAATGAATAAAACCACGGAGACACGGAGACACGGAGAAAGGATTTTTTTATCTCTGTGCCTCTGTGCCTCCGTGGTTTTCTTCGCCTGCGGCGGAAAGACGAAGCCGGATACCGCGCGCAAGCTTCTTGCACAAGAACTGCATGTTCCTGAAGAACGTGTTGAAGTGACCAGCGTTTCGGAACTCGGCGGTACCGTCCTCGCGGAAGGCTCCCTCAAGATTACTTTTGTTTTACAAAAAGACGCGAAAGGAAAATGGTCTGTGGTCCGGATGAAGTATTCAGATGGCTGGCAGACTCCGGAAGAATTCTTGAAATCCATTCCGGAAAAATCTTCGCTTACCCGCTCGCTTGAATCCGCCCTCCTTGCCGAACTGGCGGATTAACCACGGAGCTCACGGAGAACACAGAGGAATAGCCCTCTTTACTCTCCGTGATCTCCGTGTTCTCCGTGGTGCAAATGAGATTCGCGCGCAACGTGGTTGAGGACGCGCATGTGGATCTTATGAATGATGAAATCGGACCACACTTTC
>CAZDDB010000111.1:0-6242 GCA_964504105.1 uncultured Acidobacteriota bacterium | reverse complement strand
GATACCACGTTGTTCCTTCCAGGTACGTTCGGTTGCCGGGCAAGCGTGTGAGCTTGAATTGTCCACCGTTCGAAACCAGAAACCCTACGATATGCGGCGGTCGGATTCGCGCATAGGGTGTCCACTCCTGCATCGGTTCCGGATTCGACGTCACGGAAAACTTCAGAAGCTCAGTGTCTTTCCAGACCTCGATCGGCTCCGTAAATTCACCGGTGGAGAACTCGCAATGGCGCACGGCCCCAACTCCGTCTCCATCAATTCTGGCACGCACCGGATAAGCAATACCGATCCGGAAGATCCATTCGTTCGGCTCCGGCAATTCGCCAAATGCGATCACATGTTTCCATACCCTCTCCGGTGGAGCATCGATCTCAACAGCTGTCTTCACCTCGAATAGGGAAGATTGAGGATCCGCGGATTCAATCCCGGTAACAACAGGCACTGTGAAGATCAGGGCAAAAAACATCTGAGCAACTCCCTGTTTTGATGCGGGCCTTGATTGAAGCAGATATGCGATTCCTGCTCCAAGCATTGCGAGCGCTGCGGCGAGCGGGGCAGCCATCAGGACGCAGACAAGTCCTTCGAAGGCAAAGGCGATCAAGGCTGCGCCCACAAGTGCAATGGAACAGAGCGAAACGATCAGACAACTGCCAAGACTTCTCGGCCGATGATAACTGTAAATCAAAACGGAAGTGAATCCCAGGCAAAAGGGCATCCCCACAAAGAGTCCCCACCCGTAATTTCGCATCACATCTACGCTAAAGAGGGTAAAGAGAAGAGCCGAAACAACATTCAATATCAGGGCAAGTGCAGCGCTGCCGATTTTATCGTCAGGGATGAGCCGGTCAAGCAAGCGGTACCTGCCAGGCTTTGCGGCAACAACAACATCACGAGACGGCGGAATCAAACATAACAACAAAAAGAAAAGAAGATTTAACCCCGGCACAAAGAAGATCAGCGCCAGCCAGGGAGACAACCCGATCGACCGCAATCTCCGGATGGTCAAAACGATACCGATCCAGATGAATGGAAGAGCCAGTACCACCAGCGTTGCATACAACGGAATATCCCGGGGCTGGATGGTCAGAAGCGTTCCGGAGGGGGAAGGAACCAGATAGCTGAATAAAAACAATGGATGGTGAAAGAAGGCGGCAGCAACAAAGCGATCCAGGTTGTGCTTGATTGCAAACAGAAGACAGCCCCAGAACGCGTAGCTCCCGCGGTCCACTGTCCCATCCCATTCCCACAGCTCGGAAAATTTCATAGGCTTCGAATCAAATACACCAGCACCATCGGAAACACATTGATCGTCAGATACAGCAGGTCCTGACGGACGACTCCCCGGATGTTTCGGTGCAAGACCAAGGTATTTTGGATCAAATCCCAACCATAATACATGGCGGCAAGCATGCAATACGAAATGGCAGGGACCAGCAAGAAGCTAAACAGCGCAGCAACTGCACTGTGGATTGTGCACAGGCTCCACAGGATTGCCGGTACGAAAAGCAACCTGTTGCGACGTCTTTGGGCTGAAATCCCGGGACAACCGAAAACGGTGCAATGACCATATTCCGCCCAGCATGCTGAATGATGCGAGGTGCCGCAATCGCTGCAAGTCCGGGCTTCAGCCGGCACATCGAGCAAGCCGCGGCAATACGGACAAACCAACGAGGTGTTTCGCATGGCAGTTCACCTCCTACTTTGTTTCCATAAACCTACGAAGCCTATCTCCCATCTTCATCAGTTTGATGACGGAGCCGGTTGGAATCCGGCTGACCTGATCGTAAAAAGCGGTCATGGATTCAAAGAAATTCAGCATTTCCTGCAGCCTTGCCTTCGTGCCGGAATCTCCGGTTCCGCCTTTTTCCGATTCCACAACACATTGCCGTAACACAGCCAAAGTGGGATCGATCTCCCGGCGTTTCCGCTCTCGAACGACAATCCGGAACATCTCCCATACATCCTTCAGCGATGCGAAATGATCCCGGCGGTCTCCCAGTAGATGAACAACACTGACAATGCCCCATGCTTGCAGCTCGCGCAAGCTATTGCTGACGTTCGACCGCGCAACAGCAAGAGTTTCAGCAATCTCCTCTGCAGCCAAAGGGTCGGGAGAAATATAGAGCAACGCATGGATCTGGGCCACGGTCCGGTTGATCCCCCACCGCGTACCCATTTCGCCCCAGTGAAGAATGAATCGCTGCACGACCGGAGTCAGCTTCATGGCTTCCCTCTTCTTTTATTTCTGTCATTACTGAAATTACTGCATTTTATGTTATTTGTCAACATCCGGCCGTTTCCTGGCGGGCGGGGACAAGCCCCGCCCCTACCAGAAGACCGTTTCTTCTCTTACAATACCAGTATGGTCAAACATATCGGCATCGTGGCTTGCAGCGCGGAAGGCGCCGCCCTTTGCTACCGGACGATTTGTGCGGAAGGAACCGCGGTGATGGGGCGGCACGCGCATCCGGAGATCAGCATGCACACGCATCCGCTCAGCGAGTACATGCGGTTTATCTATGAAGATGACTGGAACGGAATCGCAGAGTTGATGCTGGATTCGGCCGGGAAGCTGGCGCGAATAGGAGCGGAGCTCCTGATCTGTCCGGACAACACCATCCATCAGGTCTTTGATCTGATGCTGCAAAGAAGCCCCCTGCCCTGGCTTCACATTGCGGAGGAGGTTGCCGCCGAAGCAAAACGGAAAGACTATCGCAAGCTTGCTCTGCTGGGCACGAAATATCTGATGGAAGGTCCGGTCTATCCGCCGAAACTCGCCGCGCAAAAGATTGACTTCAAAATACCCGAAGCGGAGGAACGCCGCCGGATCAACGAGATTATCTTCGATGAGCTGGTCTACGGAAAATTTCTGCCTGAATCGCGCAGTTATTTCGTCAACGTGATTCGGCGTTTCAAAGACGGAGGATGCGATGCCGTGATCCTGGGGTGTACAGAAATTCCTCTGCTGATCACGCCTGAAGACTCGCCGCTCCCTGTGCTGGATTCCACACGCCTGCTTGCGCGCGCAGCCTTGCGAAATGCCTGTGGAGCGCAGGCTTCCAGCCTGCATTAGGGACCGCAGGCTTCCAGCCTGCAAAAAACTCTATCCTCGGTAATTACAGCAAAGATGCAGCGCTTGTCCATCTTGTGAGCACGGAAATACGTAACCGAATGGTTACATATTTTGAACGCTGCGACTGCCCTGCAGGCCAGAGGCCTCGACCCATAATGCAGGCGTGACGCCTGCGCTCCAGGACTCTGCGCTCCGGGATCAGAGCATCTTGGCTGCAGGGTGATCCACAAACAGAGTCAGTTGGCCGTCTACAGGTTGGATCAATTGGGAAGGATAAACGTCAGGTTGCCGTGTTCCGTGCAACACTTCTTTCAAGGGAGCCGCTTTGGATGCGCCTGAGATCAGGAATGCGATGTGCGCGGCATGGTTGATCAACGGAGCCGTAAACGTGATCCGGTGGGCGGAGAATTTCTCCACATAATTCGAAACCACAAGCCGGTTCGTACCTTTCAACGCGGACGTTCCGGGAAAAAGAGAAGCCGTGTGGCCATCATCTCCCATTCCAAGAAACACAAGGTCAAAGCGGGGCCAGCCATCGCCGGTCCCGAAAACTTTCCTAATCTCCTGCTCATACTCCAGTGCAGCCTGCTCCGGGTTTGAATCCTCCCCGCGTATCCGGTGAATATTTGATTCCGGAATCGGTGCGTGATCCAACAGAGCCTCGCGTGTCATTCTGTAATTGCTGTCACGATGATCCGGCGGCACGCACCGCTCATCCCCCCAGAACAAATGAATGCCGCTCCAGGGAATATCGGGAATTCCTGCGAGCCGTGAATACAATATTTTGGGAGTCGAGCCGCCCGAAAGAGCGACAGCGAAACGGCCATGAGATGAAATGGACTCTCCTGCAAGACGCACAAACAATTCGGCGGCCTTGCGGCTGATATCCTCGGAATCCAGACACATGATTACTTCCATGAGAACTCCTATTAGGTGATCTTTACGCGTTCATTATAATAGATGTGTAAGTTTGGGGAACATTCTTCGACAAAATTACATCAGATAGGAGGAGTACATGTTTATTTCACGCTATGTAGACTGGCTCCACACTCGTTGGCCGGCGGGGACTGTCGAAAAACTTCCGGAAGTCAATGAAGACGGAGCGACCGCAGTACCGGGGTTCGCGTAACCGGTGATCTGACCGGAATTGCACTCTGAAAATTTTCTTCCGGTATCGGCGCAAGGGCGGTGCAGGCGATCCTTCGGGAGTCTGATTTCGCATCCAACCGATCGAATGATCCAAATCTGCTGGATCTGGCGATTGTAGGCGCGGGAGTTTCGGGTGTCGCTGCCGCAATCGAAGCGAAAAAAGCAGGTCTCAACTTCAAAATCTTCGAAGCCAGCCAGATCTTTTCCACTGTCGCAAATTTTCCAAAGGCAAAACCGATCTACACCTATCCGACCGACATGATCCCTGCCGGCGGTTTGCAGTTTAAGGCAGACATAAAAGAAGCGCTGCTGGATGAAATGGAGGAACAGCGGAAATCTGCCGGTGTGGAAGTCACCACAGGGCGAATCGAGCGGATCGAACGGAAAGGCGGCGAATTAATTCTGCACCATGGTGAAGGCAAGACAACCACGCGGGCGCGACGCGTCATCATTGCAATCGGAAGAAGCGGCAATCATAGAAAACTCGGATGTCCGGGAGAGGATCTCGAGAAAGTATTCAACCGCCTTTACGATCCAAAGGAGTTTGCGGGAAAGGACGTCCTTGTGGTTGGAGGCGGAGATACAGCGCTGGAAACTTCAATTGCGGTTGCGTTGTGCGGAGGGAATGTCACCCTCAGCTATCGAAAGAAGGAGTTTGCCCGTCCGAAGCCGGAAAATGTCGAAAAGCTGCAAATGTTACAGGCGAATCCGGAAGCTGAAGTCGCTGTGGAAAAACCGACATCCGAACGCGTCACAACGGCGGCCAGCTATCACATGCGTGGTGATAAGAAAGCGGGAACAATCCATCTCGCAATGGCAACCCGGCTCAAAGAGATCCAAAAAGACAAAGTGATTTTGCTGGGTGAACAAAACCAGGAAACCGTCCTGCGAAACGATGTGGTATTCAGCATGATCGGGCGGGAAGCGCCGCTCGATTTTTTCCGGAGATCCGGGATTCCGATTCGCGGAGAATGGAGAACCGGCACATGGGTCAGCTTCATCGCATTTTTTGTGTTTTGCGTATTTATCTACAACTGGAAGTCCGGTGGAGACCTGAACAAATACTTTCAGAAACAAATGTGGTTTCCGTTTAATATCCCATCCCTCCTGCAGAGCTTTGGCGGAAGCATTGCGGAGAATTCGGCCAATGCAGCTACATTTCTGGGAACCCTGACGATCAGTCTGAAGGATCCGTCCTTCTACTATTCGTTCGCATATTGCGTGTGCGTGGTTTTGTTTGGAATCCAGCGAATCAAGAGACGCAAGACTCCTTATGTAAAAATGCAAACATCGGCGTTGATGGCGATTCAGGTGATTCCGCTGTTTTTGCTGCCGCAAATTGTATTGCCCTGGCTGGGTCACAATGGTTGGTTTGACAGCGGCGCAAGTCAATACGCTGCGGATTATCTCTTTCCCGCTGTGAAGTACGGGCAAGGACGCGAGTACTGGCGAGCTGTCGGGCTGATTCTTGCCTGGCCGCTGTTCATCTGGAACGTCTTTACGAGCAAGCCGATGTACTGGTGGCTCATCATATCGTTGATACAGACATTTGTAATTATTCCGTTGATTATCCGCCGCTGGGGCAAGGGCGCATATTGCGGTTGGATCTGCTCCTGCGGCGCGCTCGCGGAGACACTGGGCGACACGCATCGCAGCAAGATGCCGCACGGTCCGTTGTGGAACCGTCTGAACATGACGGGGCAGGCGGCATTGCTGGCGGCGTTTCTGCTCTTCATCGCGCGTGTGATCACCTGGAGCTGGCCAAAATCCGGTGTTGGGATGGTCGCTATGAGTTTCTACAATGGATTGTTGAACAAATGGTCCTTGCTTGGAATTCAGCTGAACTACTATCACGTTGTCGATATCTTTCTGGCAGGCATCATTGGTGTGGGTATGTACTTCTGGTTTAGCGGACGCGTGTGGTGCCGTTTTGCCTGTCCGCTTGCAGCTCTGATGCACATCTATGCGCGGTTCTCGAAGTTCCGTATCTTTGCCGACAAGAAGAAATGCATTTCGTGTA
>CAZDDB010000110.1:3098-11429 GCA_964504105.1 uncultured Acidobacteriota bacterium | reverse complement strand
GGAAAGATCAACGCGAAGAGCTGCGGAAACATCCATCCTAATAGCGATGGCCCCAAAACAAGCCCGGCTGCAATCTCCCCTACGGCCATTGGCTGCTTGAAACGCCGAAACAACCCCGCAAACAGACGCGCCACCAGAATGATCATCGAAAGTTGCAGCAAAATCAAAAACAGCCGCTGCTCTACTTCATGCCCCGAAGCATTGAACGCTGAATTCAGCATTGCTGGACACCCTAAAGCCACAGAGACAAAGGAGTCACAAAGAGTTTCTTCTCCTTTTGGCAACAATTTACGAACGGATTTGTAACGCCGGCGTCTCGCCGGCAAGACAAAAAAAGTGCACTTCAATCACGGGCCGGCGGGACGCCGGCGCTACAAAACTGCTCTCCTAACTTGTAAATCACGAATATAGCAGATCCCGGAACAAACAGGATACGAACCCCGTATCTTGATTATGTCCTACATTTGTAGTAAATATTACTATGATTGATGGAGCATGGGATGTCTAGACTATTGACGGCACTTTTGATGTTGCTCCGATCAAGGAGTGTGTATGAATCTACATATTTATACACACTCAACTTCGTGAACGCAAAACGCTGTAGAAATGTTAAAAAAACTGCAAGGGGCATAATGGATAAAAAAATGAAACTGATCAGCACAATTCTGGTCTGGATGCTTCTTTTAGAAATCGCGGGAAGCGCGTGGTCCACCGATTGGCCGCAATATCGCGGAGCCGCGCGTGACGATCTCCGTTGTTCAAGGACGCATCTTTACAATGGATGCCCGGGGATCCGATGAGTTTGTTGTGTGTCTGGATGCTGCCACCGGCAAAGAAATCTGGAGATTCCGGTCAGACGGCAATTTTATCAACGATCAAGGAAACGGTCCGCGTGCGCAGCCGACCGTCGATGGAAATCTGCTCTACGCTTCCGGTGCGCAAGGCTCTCTTTACGCATTGAGCGCATCGGACGGCACAAAAGTCTGGGAACACAATCAGAAAACATTGGAAGCCAAGATCCCAATCTGGGGCTATGCTTCTTCCCCGCTTGTAGAAGGAAATTTGCTGATCTTACCTGTAGGCGGCGCGGAGGGAAATGCTGTTGTGGCCTTTGACAAGAAAAAGGGCTCGATTGTCTGGAAATCGGCAACAGATGAACCTGGCTATTCTTCGCCGGTCGCGGTTACAGTGAACGGTGTACGCCAGATCATCGTATTATCAGGCACCATGCTTCTTTCGGTCTCTCCCGCTGACGGTAAAGTACTCTGGAAATATCCCTGGAAGACGGACTGGTTTGTCAATGCAGCCGTTCCTATCTTTATCCCGAGTGATAAGATTTTCATTTCGACCGATTACGGACATGGCGCGGCACTTTTGCGAGTGAGAACCGGAGGTGTGGATGAAATTTGGCTTACCAAATCAATGAAGAACCACTTCAACTCCTCGGTGCTGTTTGATGGAGAGAAATCGATTGCGCAGGCGCTGCAAGGTAAGTGCTGGACGCAGCCTACGCTTTCGGACGGCAAGCTGTATCTGCGAAACCAAAAGGAGATGGTGTGTTTGCAAATCGGAGGATAGTGATTTCACCACGAAGACACGAAGACACAAAGGATAAGTATTATGAAAGCAATTTGTAGCGCCGGCGAGACTGTCCAAAAACTCAGGAAACAAGCATGTTTGCGGTTTGTAACGCCAGCGTCCCGCTGGCAGAGCTCGAGCTGGAATCTCTGTTTTGGCCGGCGAGACGCCAGCGCTACAAACAGTTTTTGGACAGTCTTCTGCGTCCCGCCGGCAAGACTGAACATCTTTCGATGTGTTTTCCTGATTTTGCTGATTCCAACGCTCCTGATGGCGCAAGACACAGAGGAGACGGGTGAGAAGCAAGACTACTACGTGATTGTAGAAGAGAATGCGCCCGAATCGCCGGCGAGCAGCACAACGGCAACCAAACTTCCGGAGCTGCTGCAATGGACGCCTGCAAGCGTCGGTGTGGTACCCGGTTCGCTGTTCAATCTCCAGGACGCGATTGTACTGGGCGATGCCCTCCGCAACGTGAGTGGAATCAATTCACAAACAGGGTTTGGAGTTTTCGATTTCTTTACCAT
The DNA here is from genome assembly GCA_964504105.1 of uncultured Acidobacteriota bacterium. GTDB lineage: Bacteria > Acidobacteriota > HRBIN11 > JAKEFK01 > JAKEFK01 > CAZDDB01. The sequence continues at coordinate 9,324 of CAZDDB010000110.1, read as the reverse complement.
TCGGGGATTTGATTCCCTTTCCAGCGCACTGGTTCTTACAGACGGCGCACCCGAGCCGGAAGTCACGTTTTATCAACTCTACAACGTCGACCGCGTTGAAGTCCTCAAAGGACCGGGGGCTTTTCTCTATGGAGGGAATCCGCTATCGGGAACAGTAAACCTCATCCGGAAGCAACCGTTATTTGATGATTTTGTCCGGATCGGAACTTCCTATGGACAGTTCGGCACGTACCACGGCGCAATCGATTGGAATACAGGATGCGCAAGTGCTGCATTTCGATTGAACGGACTCTGGCAAGCCTCCGATCGTTACCGTGACGATAAAGACCAACATGACGTAGCGGTGAATCCTGCCTTGACATGGCGCATCAACGATCACAGCCATCTGCGCATCAACTTCGAGTACCAATACAACCGTTACCAACCCGATTCTGGAATCCCTGTGGAAGGAGACCGGGCGCTGGATGTCCCGCGCACAAGGTCGTATCAGTCTCCCTTTGACACTTCGGAACAGGACCTATACCGGACACGCATCGATTATGAAACGAAGATCGGCGATTCGATTACCCTGCGCGACAAGTTCTACAACACGCGCCTGGACTGGCTCTCCAAAGGAACACTGATAAACGGCTCCTTTGCCGGACTGGTATTTCGATCGTTGCCGGTGCTGGATGACAGTCAGGATTTTTGGGGCAACCAGTTTGAAGCAGTCATCCCGCTTCAAACCGGCAGTGTAAAACACAAACTTCTTGCGGGGTTTGAGCTCACGCAGCTCAACGACGACTTTACGTTGGATGTAGCATTGCTTCCTCCCATCTCTGCAGAGAATCCCGCGGAGACGGCCACAGAACCGTTGTTCTTCCTTCCTGGTCAATCTGCCGCAGGAGATGCGCACAGCATTGTGGCTGCTCCTTATTTTGCGGACCAGATGATCCTCACGAATCAGGTTCGTCTTCTCGTGGGAGGAAGATTCGACATGCTGAACTATGACGAAAAGATCGCGACGACATCCCGCAACGAGAATAGGTTCAGTCCGATGGTTGGGGTTGTCTATGCTCCCGTCCCTAACTTATCCTTATACTTCAATGCCGGGCAAGCATTTGCTCCTCCGTCCACTCTGGTAGTGGGAGACCGCAAGCCCGAGGAAAGCACGCAATATGAAGCAGGATTCAAGCACGATTTCCAGAAAGGCAAGCTGGTGACAACCCTGGCCGTATATCACATAGAAAAGGAAAACATCGCCATCCCGGATGTCACCCGTGTCACCCGCCAGAATGGCGATCAACGCTCGAAAGGAGTGGAACTGGAAGTCCGCGGAAATCCAAATCCGCGATGGAATCTTGCGTTAGCCTATGCCTTCAATGATTCGGAGCTGACAAAATTCGCGGAGCTTGTGTTTACCGGACAGGGATCTGTGAGCGTGGATCGATCCGGGAATACTCCGGCATTTGCGCCGCAGCATATCCTGAACCTGTGGGCCACACGCACTTTCAAGAACGGGTTCGGAATCGGAGGCGGTCCGCGGTATGTCAGCGACCAGTTCATTTCAGAAGACAATGTCTTCAAGATCGATAGCTACCTGACATGGGATGCCGCGGTGTTTTATGATCTGGACCGATGCCGGTTCAGTTTGAACTTCAAGAATCTGACGGATCGTGAATATGAAACGCGCGGTTTCGGATCGACATCCGTGCTGCCGGCCGATCCGTTTGCCGTGTATGCAGGAGTTGATTTCCGGTTATGAGCAAGGGAGTCTATGACGTCATCGTAATGGGGGCGGGGCCGGCAGGCTGCTCTGTGGCTACGTTGACCGCGCAGTATGGACACAAAGTCTTGCTGCTGGAACGTGAAATTTTCCCACGATTCAAAATCGGTGAATCGCTGATGCCCGGAACGTATTGGGCTCTTAAGAAACTCGGAATGCTGGAGAAGATGAAAACGAGTCATTTTCCTCAAAAATACAGCATCCAGTTCTACACAAAACAGGGAAACCCGACTTCGCCATTCTATTTTTTCAGCAACGATCCGCACGAAAGCTCGCAAACGTGGCAGGTGCTGCGAAGTGAATTTGACCAGATGCTGGCGGAAAATGCGGCGGAGAAAGGCGCCGATGTCCGTTTCGGTGTCAATGTCTCTGATGTAATCTTTGTGGGGGAACGCGCGGTGGGTGTCGTTTGCAGGCAAAACGGCCAGGCTGAAGAGCATTTTTTCGGACGCGTGATCGTAGATGCAACCGGACAGAACGCGCTGATTTCCCGCAAGCTCAAAATCAGCCGCCAGGAACCGAAGCTCAAGAAGGCGGCTATTTACTCGCACTTTGAAGGCGCGCTGCGCGATCCCGGGATCGATGAAGGCGCTACACTGGTGCTTCACACGGACAACGAAGAAGGATGGTTCTGGTATATTCCGTTGCCGGAAAACAAAGTCAGCATCGGCGTGGTCGGGTCCATGGAGTACCTTTTACAAAACCGGACCGGAGAGCCACAGCAAATCTTTGAAGAAGAAGTGGCACGGTGCAAACCGCTTCAGTGGCGGATTGAGCCTTCGCGCCAACTCTTTCCGATGAAGGTAACCAAGGATTTTTCGTATCGCGCAACCCGCATTGCAGGCGACGGCTGGGTTCTGGTGGGAGACGCGTTTGGATTTCTGGATCCGATCTATTCCTCCGGCGTTTTGCTGGCTCTCACCTCCGGCGAAATGGCGGCGGAAGCGATCCACGAAGGTCTGGGAAAAGCGGATCTTTCGGCAACACAGCTTGGAAAGTTCGGTGATGAATTCGCTGCGGGAATGGAAGCAATCCGAAAGCTGGTCTATGCGTTCTATACGAAAGAGTTCAGTTTCGCGAAATTTCTGCAAGAATTTCCGGACTGCCGCAAGAACATCATTCACATCCTGATCGGCAATGTGTTCCGGGAAAATGTCAGCGAGCTGTTTGGCCCGCTTGGAATGAGATGTGAGCTTCCTGAATACCGGAAACTGCAGCAGGTCGTTCCAACATGAAAAAGACCTTGCTCTTTGGCGGTCTCTTCATTCTGTTTGTGCTGCATAACGATCTCTGGTATTGGAACAATGCCAGCCTGCGGGCGGGAATCCCGATCGGACTTCTTTACCACGTTGTCTATTGCCTGGCAGCAAGTCTTTTTTTCATCTGGCTGGTCAAACATGCCTGGCCAAAGGATTTGGAAGTTTGATCCTTGCAGTCCTCATCATTTATGTTGCGTTTGTTCTTGCAATCGGCTTATTCAGCCATAAGCTTTTCCGCGAAACGGGTGAAGATTACTTTGTAGCAACGCGAACAATCGGACCGTTTGTGCTGTTTATGTCATTATTCGGTACAAACATGACGGCGTTTGCGATCCTGGGCGCGTCCGGCGAAGCATATCACACAGGAATCGGCGTCTTTGCCTTGATGGCTTCTTCTTCCGCTTTGGTCATCCCAACCGTCTTCTATTTTGTTGGAACGCGGCTATGGGCGCTGGGAAAACGCCACGGTTACCTCACACAGATTCAGTATTTCCGGGCTCGGTGGAACTCGGACGCTCTTGGCCTGCTTTTGTTTGTTGTTCTAAACTTGCTTTTGATTCCGTATCTTTTGATCGGCGTGATGGGAGGCGGACTGACTCTCACCCAAATTACAGACGGACAGATTCCGGAGTGGGCCGGAGGATTCATTGTTTGCGGTGTTGTTCTGATTTATGTAACGTATGGCGGAATGCGGGGAACGGCATGGGTAAACACATTTCAGACGGTGGTATTTATGATCTGCGGCGCCCTCGCTTTCTTTGTCATCTCGCAAAAGATGGGCGGACTCACCGCTGCCATGTCCCGCGTTGCAGAACAACATCCGGAATTGCTGATTCGCGGCCAACGGATTCAACCGCTGCAGTTATTGACGTATATGTGCATCCCGCTTTCGGTCGGGATGTTCCCGCATCTGTTTAATCACTGGCTCACAGCAAAGAGGGCAGATGCATTTCGTTACACATTGATGTTTTATCCCATTGCGATTGCAATTGTATGGGTGCCCAGCGTTCTGCTGGGCGTAATGGGAGTGCTTGATTTTCCGGACTTGAAAGGCGCGGAGGCAAACTCTGTGCTGATCCGTCTGATTGAGCTTCATGCGCCTGCAGTTCTTGCCGGACTGCTGGCTGCGGGGGTGATCTCCTCGGTGATGAACTCGCTCGATTCGCAGTCGCTTGCAATCGGAAGCATGTTTACGCAGGACATTGTGCGACACTATGGCTTTCACGATCGGATGAGCGAAAAGAAGCAGGTGCTTTGCGGAAGAATCTTTGTTGTTGCAATTCTGGTTGTTGCATACGTACTATCTCTGATTTCGAATCGCAGCATCTTCCGGTTGGGTGTCTGGTGTTTTACAGGATTCGCGGCGCTCTTGCCGGTCGTGGTAGCAGCGATCTACTGGAAGCGCAGCACAAAACACGGAGCTTTTGCTTCTGTGCTTAGCGTGATCGTTCTATGGATTTACTTTTTTTTGAAAGCGGGACGATCCGAAACGTACACGGTCGGCGGTACCGGAATCATGCCGGTCGCGGTAATTCTTGCTGTTTCCGCTCTGGCAATGATCGTTGTTTCGATGCTCACCAAAGCTCCTGAAGAATCAACACTCTTGAAATTTTTTCCTCTGCGTTCTCAGCGTCTCTGCGGTAAATCCTTATGAAGATCGCATACATCGCTGCAGGCGCCGCCGGAATGTATTGCGGCACCTGTTTGCATGACAACACAATTGCGGCAGCCCTCTTGCGCAAAGGGCATCAGGTAGCGTTGATCCCCACGTATACCCCGATGCGCACCGATGAAACCGATGTCAGCATCGATCACATCTTCTACGGAGGCATTAACATCTTTCTGCAGCAGAAGTCCGGGATTTTTCGCAACACGCCATGGATCGTGGACCGTTTGTTCGACAATCCACACCTGCTCAACTGGCTGTCGCGGTTCAGCGCTTCCACCGATGCAAGAGACCTTGGGGCGATGACTGTCTCAGTACTTCGCGGCGAAGAAGGGAAACAGAGAAAGGAACTTGCGAAGCTGGTTCGCTGGCTGAAATACTCATACAAACCGGATCTTGTGCAACTGAACAACTCGATGTTTCTTGGTTTTGCGCGTGAAATCAAACGCGAGCTGAAAGTTCCTGTACTCTGCGCGTTGCAGGGAGAAGACCTGTTTCTCGAAGGGATGCTAGAGCCGTTCAAATCAGAGGCATTGAAGATTTTGCGCGAACGCAGCGGCGATGTGGATGCCTTTATTTCAACGAGCCAATATTACAGCAAGTATATGTCACAGTTTCTGGATGTTCCCCTGGAAAAAATTCATGTTGTGAAGTTGGGGATCCATCTCGAAGGTCATGGTGCCGGCAAACAGCGCAAAGAACAAACTCCGTTTGTGATCGGTTTTCTGGCACGCATTTGTCCGGAGAAAGGACTCCATATCCTTGCGGATGCATTTTACAGGTTAACGCAAAAATACCCGGACGTATTGTTGAAAGCCGCGGGATACCTCGGCAAGAAAGATGAGCCCTATTTCGAGGGAGTCGTGAAGCAAATCGAATCCTGGAATTTGAAGGAGAAGTTTGAATATCTGGGAGAGGTGGATCGGAAACAGAAGATTGAGTTCCTCGGATGGATCGATGTTCTGTCGGTCCCCACAACTTATTGCGAACCAAAAGGCCTCTATATATTGGAAGCCATGGCGAATGGCGTGCCCGTAGTACAGCCTGCCCATGGCGCGTTTCCGGAAATACTGGAAGAAACGCAGGGAGGAATCTTGACTGAACCTCACTCACCGCATTCTCTTGCGGATGGGATAGAGAAGCTGCTGCTTGATCCTGAACTCCGCGCAAAGATTGGGAAGCAGGGTAAGGAATCGGTACATCGCTGCTACAATGATGATGTGATGGCGGAAGCAACCATTGCAGTGTACAACCAGTATGTGTGAGGAGGATTCACCACAAAGACACGAAGAACACGAAGCGGATAAAATAAAAAACCTTTTGTGGCCTTTGTGTCTTTGTGGTAAATCCTGGTTCCTATGAAGATGACGTGGCTATCTTACGCGTTGATGACTGTTTTGTTTTGGGGTTTGTACGGCATTCTTCTGCATAGCGGACAGATGGCGATGGCGGATCCGGTACACGGCCGTTACAAAGCCTTTTTGTTTGTCGGCATCGCATATTTGCTGACCGCTGTCGTGGCTCCCGCGGTTCTTT
>CAZDDB010000110.1:0-3062 GCA_964504105.1 uncultured Acidobacteriota bacterium | reverse complement strand
AGGGAATGTTCTGGTCACTGATGGCAGGCGTTGCGGGAGCGCTTGGAGCCTTTTGCGTTTTGCTGGCCTTTGGAGCCAAAGGCGCACCCACCGTGGTAATGTCCATCGTGTTTGCCGGTGCGCCTGTAGTCAATGCGATCACTGCGATTGCACTTCATCCACCCGAATCGGGATGGGGCAGTTTGCGCTGGCAATTTTTGCTGGGCATTTTACTTGCGGCTCTCGGCGGGTTTCTGGTTACGATGTTTAGACCCGGAAAATAATGCGCACTGAATTTCACACAACGCGGCAAATCGAATTTTCGGATGTCGACCTTGCCGGGTTTGTCCACTTCTCGCGCTTTCTGATATTCATGGAATCGGCCGAGCATCAGTTTCTGCGATCTCTGGGCACAAGCGTCCATACGCATGTCGATGGAAAAGATATCGGGTGGCCCAGGCTAAAAGTATCGTGTGAATATTTTTCACCGGCGCATTTTGAAGACGTTCTGGACATTCATCTGGCTGTCTTGAAGAAGGGCAGAAAATCGATGACCTACCAGATCACTTTCACGCGGGGAAAGGATCTAATCGCGCGCGGGGAGGTTAAGGCAGCGTGCTGCATTGTGGAGGCCGGCAGAACGCTTCGTGCCATTCCGATCCCCGAAGCGATCGAACGCGCCGTCAGGGGCGAATGACTCTCCAGCTCTCCGGGGTCAGCAAGAGTTTCCGGACAGGTTCGAATACTGTAGAAGTTCTGCGCGACATATCGCTGGAACTGAAATGTGGCGAATCGATTGCAGTCATGGGACCATCAGGCTCCGGCAAAAGCACCTTGCTCCATCTGATCGGCACTTTGGACTCCCCTTCTTCCGGAAGCATCCTGATTGACGGACAAAACCCGTTTGCGCTGAGTGAACCGGAACTTGCCCGATTTCGGAATCGCCGGATCGGGTTCGTATTTCAGGATCATCATCTGCTTCCTCAATATTCGTTGCTTGAAAACGTGTTGATCCCTACCGCAGCCTTTCCCGGTAACAACGAGAATGCAGGAACGAGAGCAACCGAATTGCTACAACGTGTCGGGTTATCGCATCGTCTCCATCATTTGCCTGCTGAACTTTCGGGTGGAGAGCGCCAGCGGGCGGCCATCGCGCGCGCGCTCATTCTGCAACCCGCGATCCTGCTGTGCGACGAGCCAACGGGCAATTTGGATCGCTCCACTGCAAATTCCGTGGCTGATCTTCTTCTCGATTTGCACAGGAAAGAAGAGAACATGCTGATTGCAGTAACTCACAGCACCGAGTTTGCTGATCGCTTTTCGCTCCGGTTTGAACTGAATGAAGGAAGACTCCAGCGCGAGCCATGATCCGTTCCCTGCTGTATTACAAACGAATCCATTTCCCGGTCCTGCTTGCGGTGGCCGTAACCACTGCCGTGCTGACCGGAGCGTTGCTGGTGGGAGATTCCGTGCGTGGAACTCTTCGCGATCTGGTGCTAAATCGACTGGGCCGTATCGAACTCGCCATCACGGCGCAACACTTTTTTCGCGAACAGCTTGCAGATTCACTCCAGGGCGCTCCCGCGATTCTTCTCACGGGAACTGTCCGCTCCGATTCCGGTTTGCGAGCATCCGGAATTCAAATCCTGGGGGTCGATCAGCGTTTTTCAACTCTCTTTGACAAGGCTTCAGCGCGTTCAATTGCACTTCAGGAAACGGATCAGACATTTCCTGCTGTTGTAATCAATCAAACATTGCAGAAGGAACTTCATGTAAAACCCGGCGATCCACTGGGCCTTTTGTTTGAAAGAAAGAGCGATGTCCACCGTGAAAGCCTTCTGGGCAGCCGAGAACCGTCAGAGATGCGCGCCACACTCCGTCTCACAGTAACTGCAATTCTTCCCGATGCCGGCGCGGGCGCATTCACTCTAGAGCCAAAACAGAATGCGCCTCGCATCGCCTATGTTTCGCTTTCGACTTTTCAAAATGCGCTGCAGCAAAAGAGAAGCATCAACACGATCCTGATTGCAGGAAAGACCGATTCCTCTGCGTTGCGGAGATTCTGGAATCTTGATGATGCCGGACTGAGAATCCGTGAGGACGGTGGTGTGCTTTTGGTCGAAAGCAAGGAGATTCTGATGAGCGACAGAATCGCCAAAGTGGTTGGCGGTGTTGCTAAAGAAACAGGCGTTTCCTCGCAATCGGTATTCACATATCTGGCAAATACGATTCGTGTGAATGGCCGAACAGCACCGTATTCTACGATTGCAGCGCTGGAATTGTCCGGATTGCAGAAGGATGAAATCTTGTTAAACGAATGGATCGCAAAGGATCTGCAGACAAAACAAGGTGATCAAGTCGAAATCACTTATTACATCGCAGGCGCCGGAAACGAATTGCTCACCGGTTCTCATTCATTTCGTTTGAAAGGAATCCTGCCAATGCAGGGAATCGGCGCAGACAGGACACTCACTCCTGACTACCCCGGAATGCATGGTGTGGAACATATATCCGAATGGTCGCCCCCGTTTCCGGTTGACTTCAGTTTGATCCGCCCGATCGATGAACAATACTGGGAACAATACCGCGCTGCGCCAAAAGCTTTCATTTCGCTAGAGACCGGACAGATGCTCTGGAAGAGCCGTTTTGGGAGTCTTACATCGATCCGAATCCCGGACAAACCGGAGCTCAGGGATCAGTTTTCCAGACAACTGTTGAGTCATCTAACGCCCGGGGAAAACGGTTTTGCATTTCTTCCGTTGAAACAACAAGGATTGAAGTCAGCGGAGGGCGCCACTGATTTTTCCGGTCTATTTGTGGGGTTCAGCTCGTTCTTGATGTTTTCTGCTGCGTTGCTGATGGGTCTGCTGTTCCGGCTTGGAGTGGAACAGCGCGCAAAGGAGATCGGCCTGCTTCTTGCTGCAGGCTTTCCTGTACGCCGTGTACAGCATCGCTTTCTTGCGGAAGGCATGATCGTTGCAATTCCGGGGGCCATGCTGGGCGTAGCCGGAGGACTGCTGTATGCCCGGTTGCTCCTGTACGGATTGAGCAGATGGTGGAACAGCGCAATTGGAACCTCGGCC
>CAZDDB010000109.1:0-11472 GCA_964504105.1 uncultured Acidobacteriota bacterium | reverse complement strand
CGATCCGCGAAGAGTTTGACCGGCAGACAAAAGGGCAAACCTATCAAGGGTACATCCCGGACGGCCCGCCGCCGGTGCCGAAAGACTGACGACTCCCGGCCGGAAAATCCCATTTACCCCTCGATTCGGCCCGCTCAAAACTTTCCGGTAAACCTTGTTGAAAATTTCGCGTCTAATGTATGCGAGGGTATATAGATGAAGAAATCGATGATTACAATGCTTCCACTTCTGCTGGCGCTTCATCTGCCGTTCTGTCCATTCAAGTATCTTCCTCATCAATGGGTTGAGAATTACCTGTACGCCCGGAAATGGACTCAACTGGTAGTGACACACGTAAAGATTCTTTCACTGGGAGCGCCGGAACCTCGCGCAGCGGATGTCAGAACACACAGAAAGACTCCACGATCCTGAGTCTTCGTGAAGGGACGATTTTGCGGTCTTTGCGATTCAATCCGCCGGCCGGGACAGGAATTCGTGCACCAGGGAGTGAAAGTGATGCACCCCATTCTCACGCTTTACGGACAAACGTCCCCGATCGTATGTAAGTGACTGAAGTCCCCGCTGCACCATCTCACAAAGCTCCATGTCTTCCCGCTGGATCTGATCGCTAAATGCAATCGACTGCTGCATCGATTCCCAGCCCTCCCCCGTTCCCGGCTCTATGAAAAACCATTCAAAGATCGTCAATGTCCGGTCATGGCCCTGCGGGAGAATCATATTGGCCTGCAGGTTGTCGGGATAGAGATTGATCATGAAGTTCGGGAAGATCCAGTAATAAAGCGCCTTTGATTCTTCTTGACTGCGGACATATCTCCGGTCGTGGTCATGGACTTCCCCTTCTTTCAACGGGCGGACCGGAGCATGAGCGGAAGAATAGTAACGGTGGGTGTCGATGCGGTATTGTTCGTAGTCCAACTCGCGAAAAAGCGCAGGATGCGCGATCGGAATATGATACCCTTCCAGATAATTGTCCACATACACCTTCCAGTTGCACTGGACTGTGTAATCGCGACGTTCGATGAACTGCATTTTTTGCACTTCAAAACCCATACGGTCTACCTCCGCTGGAATGGCTCCCATCACTTCAGCAAGCGGAGGCGACACCGGATCCAGGTTCACAAAAACATAAGGCCCCCAGGTTTCGACACGGTACGAAGGCAAACAGATCTCCGCCTTGTTCCAGTTTTCAACACCTTCAAACTCAGGCTGAGCGAATAGCCGTCCATCCAGCGTATAGGTCCAGCCATGATAGCGACACTGAAGACTCTTGCGGTTTCCCCTGCCCACAGCCACAGTCCCCGCCCGATGCCGGCACACATTAGCAAAAGCGCGCAGCACTCCGTCCATTCCGCGCGTTACAACAACCGGTTCACCCAGAACATCACACGCGAAATAATCACCGCTTCGAACGACCATGTCCGTGCGCCCTACGACTTGCCACGTGCAATAAAAAATCTTCCGCCGTTCCAGATCCAGCATCGATGCATCGGTGTACCAGCGGGATGGCAATGTGGATGCACGCGAAAGATCGGTGTTCGGTGTGAAATCACTGAGATCCATAGCAATATCAAATATTAAAAATCAAATATCAAATAAACATAAGTAAAGAAGCAAATAATCGCGATTGGCGTCCTGAACACATTATTTGCTTATTGATTTATGTTTATTTGATTTTTGATTTTAAGAAATCGCTTACTACCACCTTCACGTCCTTGTGTTCCGCATCCACCAGATAGTTCATGGTCCGCATTTGATCTTCAGAAATGCTGCCACTCAGTTTCCTCAAAGCATCCCGGAGTGTGGGAGTTTGCCTCAAAGTTTCTTCGCGAACAACCGGGGCAGCCTCATACGGCGGGAAGTAATGTTTGTCGTCATCCAAGACAACCAGATCTAATTTGGAAATGATTCCATCGGTCGAATTTCCAGCGATCAAGTCCACCTGTTTTTCCGCGGCAGCCCGATATGTCAGTGTAAGATCCATAACGCGCGGAGGGTCCAGGAATCGAAGACCATAAGTTTGCGCAAGCCCTGGGAAGCCGTCCTTGCGCTCCATGAACTCATAGCCGAACCCCGCCTTCCATTGTGGAGTGTATTGAGCTGCCTGAGAAATCGTCTTGACTCCCAGCCGCCTCGCCTCTTCGCCGCGAATGATGATCGCAAAGGTATTATTAAAACCAAAAGGCTCAGTCCATTCCAGTTGAAACTGATCATGGTAGGCCTTCTTGACTTCCTGATAGACAACCCCCGGATCGTTCTCAGGCGAATGTTTCAAGATCGCGGTCAGCGCAGTGCCGGTATATTCAACGTACAGATCGATTTCACCGGCGACCAATGCCTTGTGGCAAATGAATGTGCCGCCCAGGTTCAGCTTCCGCTGGACGGGAACACCCGTCGTCTTTTCAATGTGTTGAGCCAACAATTCTCCCAGGATGATCTGTTCGCTGAAGTTCTTGGACCCGATTACGAGTTGGTGCCTGCCGCCACACGAGAGAAAGAGGAGAAGCAAAAACAAAACACACCGGATTCTCATGATTGTATTGTAACAGGTCTTTTTTGACCGGCGGGCTGGAAGCCTGGCTGAAGCCCGCGTGCCCGCCTCCGCGGGCGAGTGCCGGAGGCTATCGTCTTTCCAGAGTAGACAGAATGCACGCCGCAGGAATTGTTGCCGATCATCCCGCTTGTAGATCTGAGGCAAACGTGCCAACGCCGTATTGGACTCTATTATCAGACAACCCGAAGACTCGATTATAATAAGCGGACGCGTTTACACAATTGAGGTTTCTTTCAGATGAGAATTTACATTGCATGTTTGTTGAGTGTGTGCGTATTTGCCTGCACGAAAAAAGATGAAAATATATCACCAAAGTCTGCGACAACGCCGCTGGCGCCCGTTCAGTACCAGTCTCCACTCATGAAGGTCCCGCCTGAAAAAATGCGCGAGGCTTTTCTTTCTACTTATAGACTTTCACCGGACCGCCGGTTTTTGCTTGCCATAGGTGAAATAGAACAACTTCTGTCCGGTACTAATTCAGGACAAACCGCTGACGCAACTTTCGCAAGTGGAAAATGGCAGATTCGCTACGCCGGCTCTACATTGGGAGAACTTCCTGAAATTCCTTCTTTTTCTGATTTCCGGACAGTTTTGTCGCAACGCGTAAAAAAAGCAAAAAACTTCGACATCGTGAAAGAGCCGGCCAGTGATGTTGTCGGATCAAAATTTTCAGCAATCGATATGCTTTCGCTGATCAGTCAGGCCAACAAGAAGTGGTCGACTGGAGATCGTAGCAGGCAATCACTCCAAACTGCACTCAAAGCGCTTGTAAATCTATATCTGCAAGGGATGGATCGATTGGAGATCGGTGACATCGTAGCGGCGCGCACGATTGCATTGCTAACGCTCGCAAAAGAAGAAGGAATGGACGTGACCGAAGAGGAAGGTCTCATTTCGTATCTGATGGGTTACTCGAAACATGCTGCTGGAGTCGCCCAATCAATGCCTCCCTCCAGTCCCGTGCGCCTGTTTCTGACTCAGGAAAATGAATCGCTCAGAAAGGCCGCTCTTCAGCCATCTGCGGACGCGCGAACAAAGTACCTTCTTATTCTCACAGCCGTCAAAGCAGGAGACGTAAACTCATGGTATGCGTCAGTGAAAGCAGTGTACGGCCAAGCCTCCCCTCCTTATGCGGTTTGGAAAACCGGCGCAGAAATCAAGCAACCCAAACAAATGGAAGTAAAGGATACGAGCCAGTACGCAAGTTACGTCGCTTCTTCTGTTCTTGCGGAAGTATTACAACAGTCCGGCGGCCACGGCCTCCCGGGAAGATCCTCCGCAGTCAGTCCCGCAACAGCGAAAGAATTCGAACACGCTTTAGGCATTGTTGGAAATAAATATGGAGGACCACTCATCAGTCCTGAAGTAATCACGGCTTACTACCGGAGCTATTTTTTCGCAGCACAATCTTACACAGCGAAAATAGAGACGGGAGATGACGGTGAATTCGGGAAACAGATGATGGCGTACAGCAGCCTTCTTCAAGAAACTCCTACTATCACAGATGTAAGCAACACCCTTCAGTCGCTCAAGATTCCAGGTGGTGGGGCTTTCCTTCCGGTACTTGATGACGCGATGGCGAAGCTCTCGTGGGATGTCCCGCAAATCAGAATGCTCCTAAGTTTGATCGTGCCTCATCTGGATAGCCGTACCGGACATCGTGAATTTCTTGCCGACATGTTATACAAGAAAATGGGTGAGTTGCACATATCAGAGAATTACTATGCTTCGCTCATTCGTGACGTAACAACCGCCAACGGTGAGGCGATCGCGCATGCAGCTTATTATCTTGGCGATCAGAACCTAATGGCAGAATTGCTGGAATCCCCTGCTTGTAATGCTCAATGCGGAGCCTCTCTCCTGTGGGATATCTATTCCGCTATTGGCGCTTCATCGGAGCTTGAACCGGCGTACGACACGTTGGTAGCCCGGTTTCCTGAAGACTGGAGCCCCACAAACTGCTTTATAGATTTTCTTAGAAAAAAACATGATTACAAAAAAGCATGCAGTGTCACGGACCGCTGGTTAGAACGAAATCAGGATCCGGATCACATTGGATGGTACCATGCGCATCTTCGGCAAGCTCACAACTACTGGCTTGCGGGAGAGTACAAGAAAGGAATCAACACGCTGGAACCGATTGCAGGAAGCGGCTTCGCGGTTCGTGAAGAGGCTCTTCTGCTAAATGGGCTAGGGAAGAAAACAGAAGCTGAAGAAAAGGCGAAATACGCAACGGAGGAAAACAAGAATGATCTCGAGTCACGACTTACTTATGCCGTTATTTTGTGGACGAACGACAAGTATGAAGAAGCCGCTCAAGTCCTGCAGTCGGTGCCCATCAGCACATCCGATTGGTGCTCCCGTGTCGCTCCCTATTTTGTAGCGGCGTTCAGCAAGAAAACGGAGCGGGAAACCGAAGTCGCTCTATTGAAACTGCAACAGCAGCATGTTTCGAAGCAAAACCTGGTCTGTTTCGCTCGCGAATTCGCAACGGATGGAAAATATGATCGAGCCTTCCAGGCATCTCAAAAAATCCAGCCGGCAGGTGTGGCCGATATGGACGTTGCGATTGAAGCCTACGGCTACCTCAAGAAATGGCAAGGCGAGAGCGAAGCAGAAAAATGGATCAATACAGTAATACCATCCGCGAACATGAACCCGTTGAGCGTAAAAGCTTTTTACACGGGCAATTACAATCTACTTTGGAATGCGATACGGACTCCCGAAAAAGGCTCGCACCCTGAGTGGGTGTGGCTGTTCCGGGCCGGGGCATCAGCCATGACAGGAGCCTCTGATTCTCATCGTCCGGAACTGCTTCGGCACTACGCAGAAGACAGACCTGACTGGTCGCATCAAACGGGACGTGTCCTGCTCGGTTTGTCCGATCCGATGAAGCTTCTCCCCTATGCAACAAATCAGGAAGGTCGCTGTGATATGGCCGCCTGGTATGGAGTGAATGCTCACGGCCAGAGGCGATACGAAGAAGCATCCGATTGGTATCAGGTTGCACTTCAAATTGGGCCACCTCGCTCCGGAACGAGAAACATGGCACTCTGGATCCTAGCCAGATGGTTTGATATGGGACAGGGGCTGTGGCATGTGAAGAAAGCGAGACTCTAGCAGTCATTCGCGCGTTAGAATCAGATCATTCAACTCGCGGACAACGATTGTCTGAATCTCCAGTTCGGAAATCATCAGCTCTGTTTGTTTCTGCAGCCGTTCGGCTACTCCGCCTGGCGCGTTAGCAATGTCAGAATGTAGCATGCTAAGCGCACCGATCGATTCCAGGAGTCTTTGAACTAGTTTCTGCCTCGCTTGCTCGCATCTTATTTCTCCATCCAGCCACTCCTGAGGTAGTTGCGAGTTTTGGGCGCGCTGGTTGTCCATTCTGTTTAAGACGTTTTCCAGCGAATCCAGTTCTTGCGCAGCTTCAGCCGACGATTCAAGTGTGAGCCTGAGTTGCTCCTTCAATTCAACAGCGTGATGTTCTTCCGCAGACCTGAAAAAAGGCTCAACAAGCCAGGTTAAATCCGCCAGTAAACTTCGGGCGGATGAACTCGAAATCTGCGAAATCGCTGAAACCACTTTCTCTTGCAACTCCAGAGGCAAGAAAGTAGAAGATGGTTCTGCCTGAATCAATGGTTGTTGAACGACCTTCGTCATCCATAAACACAATGCAAAGGCGATGAATGGATTCATCCATCGGAAAGGAGTCCATATCGCCGCGGCCGGAAAACCAGCTACAACGATTCCAATGACAAGAAAAGCAAAGGGCAGAGGAAAAAGGCGCCAAAGCTGGGAGCGCTTGAGCCGCTCTGTATGAACGCGGTTTCGATGAAAGAATGCACGCACCTTTTCAGCTTCCGCCAAAGGCAGACGGACAAGCGGACGCTTGCCTCCGATGACTTCTTCATCGATCTTCACGGAGTTTTCAGCAAGAATTTTCCTGCATTCACGATGATTTTCTGCGGAGAATACGACCCAAACGTTCTCTTGTTCGGCTCGTGAAGCGCAGTCGGCGCAGACGATCAACCCGACAACCGCAGGACGGCGGCAGAGAACACAATTTTGCTGGAAATGAAATGCGGGTCTCTGTAAGACTTCCGTTTTGCGCGAACGGAACGCTTCCGCAAATTCCGCGGCCGTAGAAAATCGTTTGGAGGTATCAGCAGACGTGGCGCGCGCAATCAGCTGATCGAGCCACTGTGGGAGTTGCGAGCTTAGCTCTACCGGATGATATCCGTCGCTCTTTGCAGATGGCGGAAGATGCGGAGAATCCTTTGTTGGAAGTCTCCCTGTCGCTGCGAAATACAACGTAAGCCCGAGTGAATAGAGGTCAGATCTGCTGTCGCCGCGGCCGCCTTGAATAATCTCCGGAGCCAAGTAATCCAATGTCCCGACGAATGCCCCGCTATGGGTTAGTGTAGACTGTCCTTCAATTCTAGCCGAGCCAAAATCTGTCAGTCGAGCAGTCCCGGATGTGTCCAGCAGGATGTTTTGAGGTTTAATGTCGCGATGTAGAATTCCATTTCGGTGCGCTTCTTCCAGCACTTCAGTAACCGTTGTTCCGATTCTAACGATCGCCTCAACGTCGAGGGTTTTTCGGGAAAAGATGATCTGCTGGAGATCATTTCCGAAGATGCGTTCCATAACTATGTAGCTGCGCCCTCCTTCTTCCACAAATTCAAAAATCTTAACAATTGCAGGATGGTGTAGAGTCCGCGCAGCGATGGATTCACGACGCATCCTCTCTTTTGCGATTCTTGCTGCAGCCGGAGGAGGAACTAGAAGCTTGATCGCAAGGGGCAGATTCGAATGAGTGTCCAACGCCTCATAGACAACGGAGAATCCGCCACGGCCGATCTCACCGCCAATACGGTACTTCCCGGAACAAAGAAGAGTATCCGGAAGGAGAAACGATGGATCAGTTGTCACAGCACAATGGTCCTCTAAAGATCTTGCAATCGATCCAAGACCTGGAGGGCGTTCGCCCGCCAACCATCGTTGGAAGTATAGAGTTCGACAAATCGTTGAAGATGTTGCTTCGCCTGGGGATATTGGTACAGAGCATATTCGGACATTCCTGCATGATAAAGCGCCATGACATTATCCGGAGAGAATTGCAATACAAGACGCATAATTGGACCCGCAGACTTATCGTCACCGGCATCCGCAATAGGATGGCCAATTTGAAAGACGATTTCGGATGCCGAAACACTATCTTTCGGTTTCAAGGACTCGATTAACGTTTGCGCACGATCGATCTTACCGGCAAGGGCGAAACAAGCCGCACTGTAAGCTGTTCCTTCAACCGTAGCGGGAGGGGGATCCATCTGAGTATGCGTTTCCACTTCAAGCATATTGCAGTAGGGTTTCGTACGTGCAAACCATCGGGCTCCGGTCGTATTGAGAGGCATATCGGAATTCGAGTGATGATTGATCGATGGAATTAAGGCCGTAGACTGAGTTCCAGTTTGGGCGTGATTCCAACCGATCAGTACCAGACAGAAAAGAAAATAGCTAAGCGCAGCTACGTAGACCGCACGCATCTTTTTAGTTTAACACGAATGTGTGCACCTGCTCTTTGGAGACTTTGCGTGTTTGCGAGAAACGAGGCCGGCGGGCTGGAAGCCCGCGCTACAGTTTCTTGGGAAAATTAATGTTTTGGTGAAATTTTCTTTTCGATCCGTCCCAACACAAAATCGGTCATGATTGCCAGAAGCGCAGCAGGCACTGCGCCTGCCAGGATGAGCGTGTTATCTACCATGGAGACGCCGCGGAAAATATACATACCGAGTCCGCCCGCTCCGATCATAGCGGCAATCGTAGCAACACCGATGGAAAGGACCATCGCAACCCGGACACCCGCAAATATCACGCTGGACGCAAGCGGCAATTCCACTTGCAGCAACAACTGGTGACCGGTCATTCCCATTCCCCTGCCCGCTTCTCTTACAGCCGGGTCGACGCCCGTAATCCCAATGTAGGTATTGCGAATGATCGGAAGCAGTGAGTACAACACAAGAGCTACAATCGCGCTCCGTGCGCCAATCCCACCTAGAAACGGAAGTGGAATCAGGAATCCAAGAAGCGCAGGACTTGGAATTGTTTGCACGACGTTGGCCATCCCCAGCACCAACTTGCCCCATCGCGGCTTGCGGGTGAGAAAGATACCTGCCGGGATACCGATCGAAGCGGCAATCAATGTGGAAAGACCTGCAAGAAACAAATGCTGCAGCGTAAGTACAAGCAGCTCTTGTCCGTTGTTTTGTAGGAATTCAGTGAGATTCATATTCGATTCAGCATCTCCATCCGGTCTCGCACAGGCCGCAAAAAGGAAACGACTTCCGGATGCTGCGAAGCGCGAAACTCCTCCTTTGATGCAAGCAGCAGAAGCCTGCCATCTTTCATCAATCCGATCCGCGATCCGAAAAGGAATGCTTCCGCGATGTCGTGGGTCACAAACACAAGGGTTTTGCCAAGCCGGAGCTGCAAAGATTGGAATTCATCCTGAACCTCCGCTCGCGTCACCGGATCAAGCGCGCCAAACGGCTCATCCAGCAACAGGATCGGCGGATCCGCACAAAGCGCGCGGGCAACACCGACACGCTGACGCTGACCGCCTGAGAGTTCGTGCGGATAACGCCCGGCAAACTGTGCCGGGTCCAATCCTACAAGAGCCAGTACTTCTTCTACGCGCTTTTCGATTCGGAGCCTGTCCCACTTTTCAAGCGATGGGACAAGCCCCACATTCTGCCGGACCGTGTAGTGCGGAAATAATCCGGCTTCCTGAATCACATATCCGATGCCTCTTCGCAACCGGATCGGATCCCATTTACGGGTGGCTGTTCCGTTTACAAAAACATCCCCGGATGTTGGAGCCAATAGATGATTGATCAGTCTCAAAGTAGTTGTCTTGCCTGATCCACTCCTGCCAAGTAGTACGATTGTTTCTCCAGGTTCGACTTCAAAGGAGAGATCGCGGAGAAGGTCGGTATTCCCGGCAGCATACCGCACATCCCGAAAACTGATGACCGCATTCATACCGGTTCATTATAATGCGCATAATGCCCATCCGGGTCGTTGATATTTCGCGAATAGGGAGCAATAATAACTTTGCCTTGCACAACCTGTTCCTTACTTTCTTGATGCTGCCGGGTTCCGTAGCTCGCTTGACGAGGATCATGGAAAAGATATATATTTGCCATATATGATTACAACAACAGTCTACCTGGAACCGGAGCAAATGAAAGCTCTCAAACGAAAGGCGAAACAAAGGGATACGTCGTTCTCTGAAGAGCTTCGCACTGCTGTTTCCCACTACATTGATGAGAGTGATCACGGTTTTTCGGAACAGGAAATTGACGCATTGATCAAGCATGCAAATGAAAGCATGGACCGGATGACCGCCGCGATGGATAGAGCTCACCAAGCAGTGCAAAACATCCTTCCGATGATCAAGCAGGATCTTGAGCGAAAGTAATGGCTTGGCTGGAAAAGATTCTGGATGGGTTGAAACGGATTATCGTAATGGAGAACAAAGTTACCGAACTGTCAAAAGATGTAGAATTGCTGAGTGCAGGGTATGCCGGGCTTTCCGAGCGCCTTGCAAGGATTGAAGGCAAATTTGAGGCGTACGAGCGCGTCGCGTTGTCCGGCAAAGCGCTTCGGAAGCCTGGCAAACGGGAAAACTAGAGGCTATCTCGTGGTCCTCCCAAGTACCTGCACCGGCGCTATTGAATCTTGAATTCTACGGTGACGTTGAAGTAGACCTTCACCGGTCTGCCATTCACCATCGCCGGACGATAGAGCCATTGCTTCACCGCGTTCACGGCCGCCTTTTCCAGCAGCGGGTGCGGTGAATGCAGCACCCTCAACTCGTCGACCGTCCCGGTTTGCGTGATTACCGCTTGCAGGTAAACGATCCCCTGAATGTGGACATGGAGCGCAATCAGCGGATAGTCAGGCTTGATTTTCAAGATCAACACCGGCTGCGTCACTTCCGGTGTGATAAATCTGGGCTCATCGAAACCGGTCCCGATCCTGTTTCCAGTCCCCGATCCTGGAACGCACGGAAATTCACACGGCGGGCCTGGCGGTCCATCAAACGGTGACGTCACTACATTATTAGAAGACCCCTTTCCCATTTCCGTTTCCTGAATTGCGTTCTGCGGTTCGGCAGAATTCTCCGGAATCGCGGGTGGCTGAACGAATGGCGGAATTTTGCTGGAAGTCTTACTTCCCGAGTTCGACCTCTGCTTTGGAATTGTTGATAAGGAGCCACCATCGGGAACGGACTTTGGTCCGACGAAAATGATCGGCATTGGTGGACGCGCCTGAACCGCCTCCACAGACCAGTACGAAGTCCCGATCAAAACACCGATCACCAGAACGTGAATCAGCAGGGCGATCGGAAACGTGAGCCACCCTTTTCCCCGTTTGCCTGTGCCCTTCGATTCAATCAAAGTTTCATCCCACATAAAACCCTCCTTCACGCCGTCATAACAACTTTGGACACGCGGCATTGCTCAATGTTCCGTTTGTTACGTAGCGAGGACGCGGTTGCAGTTTGTAGCGCCGGCGTCTCGCCGGCCTGCACAAACCCTTGCCAGCTATTCTTCAATATGCGAGCGGCAGCGAGCATGAGCCCATGTATCCTGGTTGAAGAGCAATTTCACGCTCGCTTCCGCTCGCGTATGATTGACATGTTGCACTGGAGAATTTGGCCGGCGGGACGCCGGCGCTACAAATTCCGCCTCCGACCTTCCCGCTATATTTGCTTCTTTTCTTATGTTTATTTGATTTTTGAGCTTTGATTTTTGATGTTTGATTCTGATCTTTGATTTTTAACCTAGTTGGGGTATAGTTCGGGCGATGCCTCAGATCTTTCATCGGAGCACGAACACCATCTCCAAATTCAG
>CAZDDB010000108.1:0-11494 GCA_964504105.1 uncultured Acidobacteriota bacterium | reverse complement strand
GAAAGTTGCGCGGTCATCTGTCCTGGACGGATTCATTCTTCCCACTTTGCCTTTTGAGCCTTGGGCAAGCGGAAAACTTGATCTTCGCGTTTCAAATCTCATTCATCTTCTCCGCTGTTTTGTACTGTCTCGCATTGATGGTGATTACCCAATCTTCATCCGAGAGCGGATTTCCATCATTTGTGATGATGGGAATCTGTGTGATTCTCCTTCCACTAACCGGCGCGACCGGACTCCTCTTGCAGCCGCCACTTCTGATCTGGTTCGTGAGCTGGGGCATCATCCAGTACAGGCGGCATCAACTGACAGGAATTCAAGCACTGATCATACTTACGCTTGCAATCATCGGCATTGCCGTCCCGTGTCTCTATTTCGTGGACTATCATCCGCCTGCACTTTACCGCTCTTTCCGGCCTGCCGATGTCTGGCGAGGAAGTATCGAATTTATTTCCACTACTTTTGGACCAGCTGCGCATCTTGCCTACAAAACGAGCGCAGCGGTCATCTTCGCTCTGATCATCGCTACGTTCTGTTTCCTTTCTCGCGCATGGAAAACACAGCCGGAACAGAGAATCAGGATTTCCGGAATGTTCTTCTTTCACCTGAGCTGGATATTGCTGATGCTGGGGATTGCCGCCGGGCGCAGCGGATTAGGGCCGGGATTTGTTGCCTCTCCCCGCTATCAGACGTTGACATTCGGAATTCTGTGCGGCATCTACCTGAACACGGTCGTGTTTGGATCCGGAATTCTGCGGCGGTTGATCCCCATCAGCTTGCTTCTCATGATTCTTTTAGCCCTCCCCCCCAATGTAATGTGGGGGCTGGAATACGCGCGCTGGAGGAATCAGTCTTATGTGAGATTTCAAGATGACGTGCGTGCGGGCATTCCTGTGGAAGCTCTGGCAGCGCGCAATTTAGAAGCCATTTTCCCGTTCTACGGTCCGCATGTGTTCGACTTCATTCGCATCCTGCAAGAGTACAGGATCGGACCCTTTGCAGAAGCCACTGTGCCCCCTCTTCCCGAACGACCGTTGGAGGTACAACTCTCTGTTCAAGCCGGAAGTTCAGTCTATTATTTCCCGATCCGCCCACCGCAGCATGTTCTGGGATTTCGCTTTTCGTACCAGATCGAGAGTCAACCGGCAGCAGATCATAAGATCTCCATGAACTGGAGAAGAGCAGTGGATGGCTCACGGCATACTCTTGCTCACGATCTGCCCGGTGTCCCGGCAGAACAGACAGAAACGTTATGGATTTACGAATCCGTTTTCGAGATCAGCATCACAGCTCCGCATAATCTGAAGCTTACAAAAATGACCCTGCTGCTTCGTCCCGCAGGGGAATCAGGCTATTCCACGCCATCCGGTCTTTCCAGGTAGAAGCGAACATCGTCCGGCAACAGGATCATTTCTTTGTGCGGCATCGCAGCCATGAGATCCTGATTGATCCGGTAAGGCGAGTCTCCACGGCTTTTCTTGAACTGTGGAATAGCGCTCCTGTAATTCAGATTTGCATTGAAGTAAGGATCACCGGAACGGAGCCACTTCTCCCACTTGAGCCCTGCCCGTTCAAAATCGGATCGCGGAATCCGGCGCTCGTGCGTAACGGATTCGCGATGAAGCAATCTGGCCTGCGGAGTATGAACGATCCTGTACCCCGCTTCATGAACGCGCAAGCAAAGATCCACATCACTGTAGTTCAGTTTGAACTCTTCGTCGAATCCGTGAACTGCATCGAAGGCCACCCGCGAAATCATCAGACAGGCTCCGGTAACCGCCATTAGATTGCGATACCAGCAGTCGTTTCCAAAGATCGTTGTGAGATTTTCTCTCTGATCAAGAAAGAGATGTGATGCAAGTCCACCCATTCCAAGAACAACGCCTCCATGCTGGATCCTTCCATTTGGATAAAGCAGCTTCGCTCCGACGATTCCGACATCGCGAAATTCAAACCACTGCGCCATCCGCGTCATCCAATCGCTGTGCATGATCTCGGTGTCGTTGTTGAGGAACAGAAACAAGTCTCCATCCGCAAAACGTGCGCCAAAATTGCACGCCTTGCTGAAGTTAAACGCTTCTTTAAATTGCACAAGCTTGAACGCCGGATTGTGTTTACAGGTTTCGTAAAACTTCCAGGTTGCAGGATTTTCACTGCCAGTATCAACAAGCACTACTTGAAAGTCCGCAGAAGTGGTGAGAGTGAACAGTGTATGAAGGCATTTTCGAAGGACTTCCAAATGGTCTCGCGAAGGGATGATTACAGAGACCAGTTTCCCGGAAGCCGGCTTCCACATAGAAATGGGATAGGTTGCATGGATGCGGTGCGAAAGATCGAACTTTACTTCAGGATCTGTAATGCCGATCCGGTTTAGATGGTTTGTTACAACAGCGGTTTGCGTTTCCCGAATTCGCGATTTGTTATCAAGCGCCTGCGCTGTGGAGCCTGAAGACCTGCGCCAGTGATAGAGCACCTGTGGAATGTGGTACACATGGTTTGTCCGTTCGGTAATGCGAAAATAAAGATCCCAGTCCTGTGCCCCCTCTAAGGCAGGATCGAGATACCCGACTTCTTCCAGAAGTTTGCGGCGAAAAACACTGAGCTGATTCAATAGATTGAAGGAGAGCATCATTTCCGGGGACCAATCGGGCTTGAAGAGCGGTTGGCAGCGGCGGCCCGATTCATCAAGTTTATCCGCGTCAGAATAGAGAAAATCCGCATCGGGATGATCGCGAATTTCCCGCGCCACCGCATACAAAGCGAACGGCGCCAGAATGTCGTCGTGATCCAACATCACGATGTAATCCCCATTCGCTCTGCGCAGCGCTTCATTCGTGTTTGCCGAAATCCCTTTGTTTTCCGGAAGACGGACCGGACGGATCCTTGAATCTTTTTGCGCCAGTTGGCTCAAAAATTCCCAGATTGTATTTTCCGGACTCGCATCGGCGACGTGCCACATCCAATGCTCGTATGTTTGTGCAAGGACAGATGATGCCGTCTCCTGAAATACGGAAAGGGGCGGGCCAAACACGGCTGTAACGATGTCCAGTTGCGGCTTTCGGTCCCAGCCGCGACTTTCGACGACTTGCTGTCTACGCTCTTCTTCGGAAGGTTCAAAGAGCAGTTGAAACGTGTCGTATCGCGGATCGTTGCGCGGGAAAGAGTCAGTCCGGTCCCAAAATTTCTTGAAGAATTTGTAGATCTTGTATGCAGGATGGTTTAGAAACAGGTCGAGATATTGCTGTAAATTCCCGACTCGGAAAGCATACTCTTCGACCTGTCTATCACGAATCCGCAGTTGTTGCTCCTTTTCCAGCAACATCTCTTCCAGCAGCTCGTTGCGGGCAGCTAGCTTCGCCCGTTCGTCTGTCTGATCCTCCACTTTCGGCCTCCCGGCTCGAGTATATCATCGCAGCCGCAACTCCATTCGTTGTAGCTATTCACGCCATCGTCCCTTTGTTGGTGCTCTGCGATATCGCCCGGCGTCTTGCACGCAGGACACCGTTGCTCGGGTCTGATTTCTATTTCATGCTGGCGTGCTACAGCTACGCAGCGTTTGTCATGAACCTTTCGGAGCACGGAGAAGATATGCGGTTTCGGCTCAGCGTGGAGCCGTTAATCTGGGTTATCAGTGTGTACGCATACACAAAGCTGGTTTCCCTCTTTTTTGGGAAGAGGGTTGAGGCAAAGTCGAGATAGCATGCCGGTTCTCAGTATCCAGCCGAGTTAAGCGGAAAGCATGCTTCTCAGCTTGGCTAGAAATGAGAAGAAAGAACACTCAGAATTAATACGTGCTAATGCGTTCATTCTAATGGATTGCCACAACGACGCGTCGAGGTAGAGGCGGACGCACTGTGCGGCAAACGATTCCGGATCGGCAGCAACGAGCATGTCGGTCTCTGCAATCCAGCCCAGTTGATCGGCAAGAAGCTGAGTGGCCACCACCGGGACGCCGCGCGCTGCGGCCTCATGCACCTTGTACGGCAAGCCTGCGCCAAAACGGCTGGGTGCAACGAAAGCTCGCGCATGATCATACAACGCCGTGAGATCCGGCAGACTGCCGGTCTTTTCGATCTGAAGCCGTTCGACTCTCTCAGAATGATTCAGGCCGGCAAACGTGACAGTGACTTCTTCTCCAAGTTGTTTCCGGATCAGCGGCAGGATTTCCTCCACAAACCACACCAGCGCATCGGCGTTGGGAGCAGAGTCGCCGTGAACGGCTCCGACAAACAAAAACCCATGTCGATCCTCAAACGCGCGGGGTGTCGGATCGGGAGCAAGAGCATGGCCTAACACAAACACGTTTTTGCAGCCGTTTTCCAGAAACAGTGCTTGCTCGACTTCAGAAACTGTAATCACCGTTTGGGCTACAGAGGCGAGCCGGAACTCCTTCCGCATCTGCTTTTGCTTTTCAGCTTCCGTCGAGTCTCTGAAGTCACGTAGCGCGAAAATCGCTTCCGCGTCATAGAGAATCCTGGCGCCGGCAAACAGCTCCGGAAGGGACTCCCGAAGCTGCGCAAGAATCTCCATGTTTTTCGGACGGCTTACCAGGACGATGTCGTAGTACCCTTTCCGTTGCCCCAAAAATTCTTGCAGCCGAGGAATACCGTATCCGGACATGACTTCCGTTTCACGATATACATCGCGATATACATCATGCCAATTTTCACCGCAGTAAACTGTTGGGTACAAAGTTACGAAACAGTTCAACCGCAGAAGCGCAGATAATATCGCTGCCGCTCGTGGATAGCCGGCTCCCAGAGAAGGATGCGGGATCGCTTCATCGATCCACAAAATCCGGTGAGCCGGCTTTGCAGGGCTCCGAGCAAAGAGAATATCTTCTGTTTTCCCTTCGAAATGATTCTCCAGACTCTCTCTGTGAATCTCCGAAAACACGCCCCGGTTGCGTGTCTCAAGCTCAATCGCTTCTTCTCTGGATGCCGAGCTCGCGAATTCGTGATGCAGCAGAGCGGCGTCCGGATCGAACAGGACACGCAGTCCTTTTTGCCGCAGTTTCATGCAATAGTCTGCATCTTCGTAGTAGGCGGGCCGGTATCTTTCATCAAAACCACCCAGCTCCCAAAACAAATCGCGCCTGGTAAGCAGAAAAGCGGCGGAACAGTAATCCGTGTCGCGCCGGAACATGTACATCGGCGCAAAAGGATCGTCCCCGCGACCGTAGGCCGCACAGATGCCGTCCTTCCATATGATAGCGCCGGCTTCTTGAAGGGTTCCATCAGGAAAAATGAGTTTCCCACCGACGGCGCCGATGTCGTCCGAAGTTCGAATTGTCGCCAGCGCAGAAGAAACGCAGCCCGGCTGCAGTTGTGTGTCGTTATTCAGAAACAGGATGTACTTGCCGCGGGATTCGCGTGCGGCCTGGTTTGCGGCTCGAACAAAATACAGGTTCTCCCGGTTGCGGAATGTTCTGGCGCCGGTCACTTTTTCAAGGAGCAAGTTGGTGGAATCCGTAGAAGCATTGTCGATGAGAACAATCTCAGCATTCTCCAGATGTTCACTGCCGATAGAAAGCAAACATTGCAAGGTCAATTCGGCACGATTGAAGAGTACAACGAGGATGCTTAATTCCGGAGATACGCACTCGGGAAATTGTAAAATCGCCCGCGATGAATGGAAACTTTGTAGCTCCAATTCAGCCAGACATTGGACCGCGAAGGTCGCGTCTTCGCGAAAAAGCCGGGCTGCAACTTCCTGGATTGACGAGACAAGCTGGTCATCCAAACCTGGATCTGTTGAAGGCGCCTGGTTTGTGGAAGACAACATCAAAGAATGAAGTCGCCTCAGCGGAGCCGTGAGGCGCCAGGACCTCGAATTCAGCAACTCATCAACGCGTTGTTTCCAGCCGGCGATCTCTCCCGCCGACCTATGTTCCCTTCGCTGCCATAACTGCTCCAGAATCTGAATCAACTCTCGTTGTCTACGAGTCAGTTCCGGTCGAAAACTCAATATGTCCTCACAACAAATACACGTTAGCTTGATTCGTGGCGGCTTTCAAGGCAAGGCAGGTGTCCGGACAGTGGTAGAATGATGAGCGATGTCGGTAGGGGCGGAAAACCTGGGAAAATGCTTCCGCTATTACACCAGCAAGTGGCGTAGACTGCGCGGACTGCTGACCGGCTCCTCGAACCACGCGCATGAGATCTGGGCGCTGCGAAATCTGAATTTCACATTGCCCCCGGGCGTTACACTGGGCGTCATCGGCGCAAACGGATCGGGAAAAACGACGCTGCTTCAGCTCCTGGCAGGTCTGATGAAACCGACAGAAGGATCGGTGCATGTCGAAGGGAGATTGGCTACGCTGCTGGAGCTTGGCACCGTATTCCAACACGAGCTGACAGGGCGCGAAAACATTTTCGCAAGCGCAGGACTGCGCGGCTTCTCCCGGAGTGAGATCAACAAGAAGATGGATGACATCATCCGCTTCTCAGAGTTGGAAGAGTTCATTGATCACCCGGTCAAACACTATTCCTCCGGGATGACGATGCGGCTCGCCTTCGCTACTGCAATCAACGTGGAGCCGGAAGTATTGCTGATTGATGAAGTATTTTCCGTTGGAGATATGGCGTTCACGCACAAATGCGTGCGCAGATTTCGACAGTTGCAGTCCAAAGGAGTCACCATCGTGCTGGTTACGCACGACATGGTCGCTGTAAAGAGCTTTTGCAATCACGCTCTCCTGCTGGATCACGGCAAACAGATCCTGTTCGGAAACCCGGAAGAAGTGACCAACCGCTACTTGAGTCTTGTTGCGGAAAAGATCGCGAGAGAAGACGTCCTGCAATTCAGGGAAGAGGAGCCGTCACTTCCGGAGGCGCACGATGTCGAGTTTCCGGAAGAGCTGCAGGAGACACCAAAGATGCATAGGCACGGAAGTGGCGAAGGGCGGATCCGCGGCATTCAGATCCTGAACTCGCGGCTGCATCCCGCGCAACAAATCGCATTCGGCGAGGAAGTTACGTTCCGCTTCTTTCTGGAATACTGCGCAGATGTCCCGGTGAGCGGCCTGGGATTCTACATTCGCGACCACTACGGAAATGACATTGTCGGCATCAACACGTTTGAAGAGCAGACTCCGCTTGGAAACCGGAAAATAGGAGACCGTCTGATCGTAGATTTCAAGCTTCCACTTTATTTCGCCGCCGGCAGTTACAGCGTTTCCCCTGGATTCTCTTATCATCCAAACGAGCCGAGATATCTGGAATGGATCGATCATGCGGCATTCTTTGAAATGAACAAGCCGCTTTCCGGAAAACAGATTTACGGTTTTGCTTACATCCCGAACCAGGTCACCGTTCACACTGTGAAGCAGGATGCCTAGAGCTCGCGCATTCCTGGAAATCGGAACCTCTCTTTTTCTCCTTTGGACAGTCCTTCTTCCCTTCCAGAATTATGAACAAATGAACCGCCTCGTTACAGGCGGAATCCTGATCTGGCTGCTCGCCTTTCTGGTGACACGATCCCGAAGTTTGATTTCTCCAGGTGTGTTGTTTCACTTCAGCTTGCTGATCAGCTTCTATCTTAGCGCAACCATGGAGAACGGATACCTGTATGAGTGGTTTCTGTGGATTGCACTGTTTCAGTGGGCCGGTGTTCTCTGGTTCACCGCGATGCGACCGGAAGACAGCGCGAGCTCCTCTCTGTTTCTGATCGCCTGTCTGATTTCGCCGTTGGCGTCTTCCATCTTAGACCCCGGATTCTGGCTCTGGACTCTGCTCGTTTTGCGAGTGAACTGGGTGATGTATTCCGAATCGGAACGCACCCATTCGATTCCCTGGTATCTGATTGCCTTTCTTCTGATTTGCCTGTTTTCGATTCCCTTCTCTTTCCATTCCTGGAGAAACGTGCAGTTCTTGATGGTGAATTGCGCTTGCATTGCAGCCTATAACTTATCTTCCAACCGGCAGGATCGCGCACCTCTTCTCACGGGATATCTGGCCGGCGCAATTACCTTGATCGCGTTTGCGTACTCGCGGGAGATTGCAGCCCTCCAGGTGGTCGGAACCAGCGTTTTGCGCATGCGGCTTTCGATGGTCCAGTTTCACAACGATCTTGCTCCAACCTTTATCATCCTTTCCGCCATGCTGCTTTATTTTTGGAACAATCTGCAGAGTCCGCGCCGGCGCATTGTGCTTACATTTTGTTTGCCGCTGCTTGCAGTCCTTGAATTTCTAACGTATTCGAGAACCGGCTGGCTTGCGTATCTGGTGTTTGCTACCGTTTACATTCTCTTGCGCGGGAAAAAAGCCTTCCTTCTTCCCGCCGCCGCTGCGGTCTGCGCTCTTTTGAGCCTGGGAGTGGTTCGGGGTGAGTTCGAAGAGCGTCTTACAAACAGCAACTCAATTCGGGAGCGGACCTTTAACTGGAAAGTGGGCCTGGCCACGGTTGCCGAACACCCTGTGGCTGGAGTCGGATGGCTGAACTTTTACACACACGCGAAGTTGCCGAAGGGAATCTCTACTTTTACGAACCTAGACGAGAATCAGAAGCTTATTCCGATCCAAACGCATTCGATGCTTCTGGATCTTGCGGAAGCGGGAGGGGTGTTGCTGGCAGGCCTCTTCGTTTTCATCATAGCAAGGCACTTATTTTCGAAACGGGATGCGGCACTCACCGCAGGGATTGCGGGGATTGCAGTGATTTGTGTTGGTGACAGTGCGTGTCTCTGGCTACCCGCGTATCCTCATTTGTGGATCCTGCTTGGTCTGACTGCAAACCTTGGAGGACGGGTCTCCACGCCGGCTGTTTCCAGACATGCTACAAGAAGAATGAAATATTTCTTCCTGGCTTCCATGTTCATGTTTGCCCTTCTCATGGTGCTGAAAGATCGCTCCTTGCGTTTGGGCTCGTTCTATCACAGAACAAACCAGGACAACCGGGCGTTAACACAGATCCGGATTGCGGGATTCATCGCGCTGTCGGATGTCGCGCCGTTAGAACAGCTCAAAGAGATCTATCTGACACGACAAGACGGCGCAGGAGCGAAGCAGATCGTGCAAAAGATGATCTCCATGAAGAAAGACTATGCGCCTTACTACACGGAGCTTGGTCGCATCGAGATGATACAGGGGAATTTTCAAGAAAGTGCAAGACATTTTGAAACGGCAATCCGGCTGGATCCGTACTCCGGGCTGGATGGCAATCCATATCTGTACTTGACACAGATCGCTCAAAGACTTTCCAACCATCAGAACTTTGAAACCTACAGGAACCGCTCCTTTCTCCTTCGACTTAAAGCAGGATCGATCGAACCTGCAAAGTCGTTTTGGAACAATGAAAATTTGCAACAGGTTCTAGAAGATACGGACCTGGATATCCATTCGACAGAGGATTGGATCACGGCAATGGAAAACATCTACGGCAACTGCATGGCTCTTGGCAGATCAGATCTGGCCGAACAGGTGTTCGAGCATGCGATCCGGAGGAAACGTTCCTTACCTGCCTGGGCAGTAGATGACTTTTCGATAGGACTTGCTGATTTGTACGCAGCCAATGGAAAAGCAGAGAAAATCCGCGCTCTCATTGGCCTTTGCACGGAACCTGTGGCTCCGGCCTTGAAGGCTCGAATGGAGCTCGCCTCAGGAAATCTGGAAGAGGCGCATCAAGATCTGCGCAAGTCGATGAATTCTTATAACTATGATGAGATCCAGGACATGTGGGCTGCCTACTACAGTCAGGCAAAGATGGTCCCCGAGTTGCGAAAGCATTTTGAGGTCCTGGAGAAACTTCCAATCCCGTTTGCGTCCTCATGGCGAGCGTTGATCGCAAAATCCTATGTGCAAAAAGAACAATACGAATCCGCTGCAGCGCAATTTCACCGGCTGTCACAGTACCATTACGAAGATACGCGTCCGCACTGGCAGGAAACACGATCCTGGTGGCTGGCCGGCAAAACGAAAAATGCGGAGAGCGCAAATGACCGTCTGCAGAGGCTGGTCGCATCGAACTGGTTCACTGCAAACCTATATCGCAGTGATATGAAAGCTTTTCTGTGGGACGGTTCCGGGATATTGAATATCGCCTTGCCTAATCGGGCAGGCGGGTGGAACTGGCGCACAGCCCTTTATGTGCATCCATTGTTTGAAGCTGCGTTCCCGAACGATCGCATGTTTTCGGAGGTCCACGGTGAGGTCGCGCTGATGGGAGAAGTCTGGGATAAAGATACCGACGGTGTGATTTTTCAGATTTCAAATCACGATGGCAAGAAACTATCTTCCATGCGCGTGGATCCGAAGAACAACCCGAGTCAACGGCGGTGGAATCGCTTTGATTGGAAATCATCGCATGGGCCGGAAGGAATCACGCTGATGACGCTGCCGGGAGGCCACCCCAGCTACGACTGGGCCGTCTGGGCGTTTGACCCGTAGCCCGGCCCGCTGCAAGCAAGACAGCTTTTCTCGCAAAGACGGAAAGTGCACAAGGTTCCGGAAACGCGCAAGCGACATGATAGAAGCTCAATACAGCGAGAGCATCCCGGCCATGAAGCAATTTATTCAGAGCTACAAAATCGATTAATGTTGTTGTTCTATCAGGCGCCTGCATGTCGGGCTTCTCCTCCTCGATGACACTTGCCTACGATTCTCGCAACCTCTTGCGTAAAATGCTATCATAAAAACATGGGTAAGATTATCGAAGTAGTTGAACTTTACGAGTTGCCCGACTTCCCGGAAATAGATTTGCCTGATGAGGATGGAGTTCCATTGGAATCGAATTGGCATCGACTGCAGATGAACCTCCTGTTGGACGTTATTTATGAGCACTGGACCGGCCGGCATGATTTTTTTGCCGGTGGAAACATGTTTATTTATTATGATGAGGAGCAAGCAAAGGCCCGTGAGTTTCGAGGTCCTGATATTTTTGTGGTTAAAGATGTAGACGGAACTCGCGACCGCCGAAAATGGGTTGTGTGGTTGGAAAAAGGACGCTATCCAAATATTATTATTGAGCTTCTTTCCCCAACAACAGCTCATCAAGATCTCGGACCCAAGAAAAGAATCTATGAGAAGACCTTCCGAACGCCTGAGTATTTTTGCTACGCTCCCGATTCCCGGCAACTGCAAGGTTGGAAACTGTCGGGAGGAAATTACATTCCGATCGAACCGGATCACAATGGCCGGCTGCGGAGCGACCAACTGGAAGGGTGGTTAGGAACATGGCAAGGTGACTATCAAAAACTGTTTGAAACGTGGTTACGGCTCTTCGATGAGACTGACCGGCTATTACCCACGGCCGCGGAGGCGGAACGGCAACGCGCAGAGACGGAACGACAGCGCGCAGAGACGGCCGAACAGCGCGCCACAACCGCAGAAACAGGACTTTCGCGATTGAAAGAAGAAATTTCACGCCTAAAAAAGCAATCAGATTCCTAGCGCTGACGGCAAGACTCTCCCAGCGACAGGCCCGTGCGGGAACATCAACAACGTCTCCGTCTCCGCGACGGGAACTCTGACCGACAGCGATGGCAATCTAATCGATAGCT
>CAZDDB010000107.1:5900-11524 GCA_964504105.1 uncultured Acidobacteriota bacterium | reverse complement strand
TTCTGGAACTGCTTCGCCGTAATTTCGATGTCCGAATGACTGATGCATGGGACATTCAGAACGACGTTCTCATTTGCAATCGAAAAGCACCTGCAGTGCTTGAATTGATCGGCTATCTTGAAAACAATGCGTTCTTGATGTTTTACAAAACTCCCTATTCCGGAGAAGCCATTGTCAGAGTGAACGGCATGGAGAACACGGTAAGGCTATACGCTGTAAAGCAGGAACTGGAAACGCTTCATCTGACCGGAAGACACTATCCGCTAAATCGATCGTTCAAACCCACTCTACGCATATTTACCGCGGCTTTTTTGCAGAGCTTTCTCGTCCTATCGGTACTTGCCGCCTTATGTTATCCGATCTATCGCCGTTTGCCGGATCCATGGAGGATGGCCGTCGTTCCCATCAGCCTGCCATCCGCTAGATCAAGAATTTCTCTAGTACTCCTGACCCTTCTAATCTTCACTCTGCTGTGCCTGGCATTTTATCCGGGAGTGATGACAATCGATTCGTACATACAATATCTCGAGGCAAAGCGATTTCAATTTCGGGACTGGCATCCTCCGATCATGGGGGTAGTATGGACTTTTGCCGATGCGATCATTCCAGGAGCCGGCGGAATGTTTCTTCTTCAAATCGGCGCTCTGGTTTGCTCAGCATACTTGTTGTCGTACGCGGCTCTACTCCGCGGCAAGAAACTCTTTTTCCTCCCTTTACTTGTTCCTCTTCTGCCTATGATTACTTCTCTTCTTCCGGCTCTAATGAAAGACATACCGCTGGCCGTATTCTTCCTTCTTTCTTTTTGTCTCTGGTACTATTGTCGGCTGAAAGGCAGATTGAACAAGCGCAAAATGCTTCTGATCTTTGTTTGTGTTTTCTACGCTGCCTCCGTAAGGCTCAATGCGCTGCCCGCCGCTTTTCCGCTGATTTTTTTGTTCTGTTCAGATTTTCGATCGAAAAGAACAACCTTCCTGTACTCCGTGGTGATCTGGGTTGTTTTTTACTTTGCCAACGATTTCATGGTGTATCGGTTATTACATGCACAAAGAACTTACAGAATTCAAACCGTGATGTCGCAAGACATGATGGCCATCTATCAAAGAACCGGCAGGAATTATTTTCCGGGAGATTATCTCACGAAGAAACGATTGGATGAGTTGATGCTTCACTTTTCGAGGATCAACTCCGATCCCATAACGTTTGTAACCCCCGGTTATGAAACCCGTAACCCCGCGATACTGAAAAAGGTGACACGAAGTTGGATGTCTGCAATCCTTCACGAACCGGGAAGTTACCTCGACTTTCGGTGGGAGTTCACAAAACACTTTCTTCTGGATGCTGACTTTGTAGCCGTCGACAAAAGCTTTTCACTTCCTTCTACGTACCCCTATCAGGAGGTCAAAGGACTAACGAAAATGACATCTCTGGGCAAGATTCAACTGGCGGGTGTCTTTTGGGTCTTCAATCACCTGCACTTTCTTTTTCAGACCTGGGTTTACATGGCCGCCTCTGTATTGATCCTGGTTCTTTCCATGAAACTGAAGGTTCCCGGTGCTACTGCGTTGAGTACTTCTTCGCTGCTCTATATCGTTCCTTTTTTCTTCACAGCGCCTGCGCCGAACTACCGTTTCGCATACTGGCCTGTATTCACAACTTTGGTCTCCTTGCTCCTTTTTTGGATTGAATCTCCGCTCTTTGTTCGTAGTCCCTGGATAGGCGTAACAAGGGAGATCAGGAGATGATAGAAAGATGGCAGACGGATATTTTGGTGATCGGAACGGGCCCCTCATCGGCGGCGGCCGTCGCAGCGATCGTTGCACAGGGACTGCGATGTGAGGTTCTTGATGTAGGGGTACGGCTTGAGAAAGCCACGGAACAATTTGTCTCCCAGATAAAAGCCAGACCTGTTGGCACCTGGTCGACGGAGGAAGTCCAGAAGTACAAAGGGGAGTTAAAAACCTCCGCAACCGGCCTGGGCAAAAAAAAACTCCACGGTTCCAGCTTTGCCTATAGAAAAATGTCGCCGTTTCAAATGGAATCCCAGAACATGACGGCGGATATTTCCCATGCGTTTGGAGGCTTTGGCAACGTTTGGGGTGGGGCAATCCTTCCACTTCATGCGAGGGATATGGCGGACTGGCCCATTTCACAGGATGAACTTCTGCCCGCTTATGAAAAAGTGGCTGAGATAGTTCCTATTGCCGCAGAAAATGAGGGATTGGCCGATCAATTCCCTCTTGTGGGTCCCTGGGTCCCGCTTCCACAGCTCACCCCGCAAACGGAGGCACTCCTGCAGCGTGCACAGGTAGGCAGGGAAAAACTTTTGAAGCGTCGGATCTATATCGGCAAAGCTCGGTTGGCTATGGGGCGGGAGACGGGCGGAACCAGCAGTGGATGCCGGCTTTGTGGCCTTTGCCTTTACGGGTGTCCTGAGGATCTCATCTTCAATCCAAAGAATTATTTTGAGGCCCAGCAGTGCGGTGGGCGGGTAAATGTCAGGCCGGGATTTCTGGTCAGAAAAATTTCACAGGAGCAAGAAGGGCAAGTAGTTGTGGAAGGCGTGCGTGTCGACAGCCAACAGGAGTTTGCAGTGCGTGCGCGCAAAGTCTTTTTGGGCGCCGGCGCTCTGGCAACGGCAGCGATTTTGGCCCATTCGCTTCCGCAGACGCAAGGGAGATTGGTGGTAAAGGACAGCCAGTACTACTTGATTCCCTTTCTGTTCTTCAAGGGGCAGAGAATTGATAAGTCGAGTTACTTTACGATGGCCCAGGCGTTTTTGGAATTTCAATGTTTTGAAAGAAATGTGCATCTTCAATACTATAGCTACAATGACTTCTACGACACCGCGCTTGATGATGAGCTGGCGTTTCTGCCTGGTTGGATTAAGAGGCGCTTCAAGATTGCGCTCTTACGACGCACGGCCGGCTTCCAGGGATATCTGCACTCAGACTTCTCCGGCCACATGATCGTCGAATCGACTCCCAGCGATGACCGGAAAATTAAGGTGAAAATAACGGGTGTCGATAATCCTGTTACCCGGGTCAAGGTCCGGCAGGTTCTGCGCGAGTTGCTGAAACTGAGTCTGCTTTTTGGGGGTGTTCCTCTTATTCCCATGGTACAAGTTCCACCGCCAGGGCGCGGGTTTCACATGGGGGCATCCTTGCCCATGTCAAGAAAACCGGATGAAAAACAATCGGATCTCCTGGGTAGGCCGTACGGGTTCAGGGGCTTGCACATCATCGATTCATCCACATTTCCCACGATTCCTGCTACCGCCATCACGTACACGACAATGGCCAACGCCTATCGGATTGCAGAGCAGAGTCTGAAGGAGACGACGTGAATCAGACAGTGGTTGCCGTTTCGGGCGCGTCCGGTTTTTTGGGTGGACGGCTATTGGGTGATCTGAAAAAAAGAGGAGCTGGCGCAGTCGCCGTTTCAAGGAGCCGCGGGGGTATTCAAGCTGATCTAAAAGCAGTCTCAAAAGAAGAATTAGCTGAGAGCTTCAGGCAAGAGCGTGTTTCTGCCTTTGTCCATTGTGCCTATGATTTTTCCCAAATGAAGTGGGAGGACATCAAGAAAGCTAACATGGAAGGAAGCATCGCAATGATCGGAGCAGCTTTGGATGCTCAGGTGCAGGGAGTCGTTTTTATTTCCAGCCTCAGTGCCTTCCCAGGGTGCCGCTCCATGTACGGGCGTGCTAAATTAGTGGTTGAGGAGCATTTTGCGCGTGAGCCCAGGGTGAGCGTGTTGAGACCTGGACTCATTTACTCCCGCGAGCCGGGAGGGATCGTGGGAAAAATGGCGGCTATTCTAATCAGGGCGCCTGTAGTCCCCCTGATTGGAAATGGACGCCAAATCTCATACACATGTCATTTGGAGGACCTATTGGAAGTTATCGCCGGCGTTGTCTTGAGCGGAAAGACTCTTCCCGCTTCTCCAATCCCGGCGGCTTCTCCTGTTCCTCATGCATTTGTGGACATCCTCAGGGTCATAGCGAGGGCCAAAGAGAGAAGCGTGCGGTTTCTGCCGGTGCCATCCGGCCTGGTGTGGGCCGGGCTCAAGGTCGCTGAAGCCTTTGGATTGTCTGTGGGTTTTCGCAGTGACAGTGTGGTGAGTTTGCAAAACCAAAGCACAAACCCCGGGTTTGTGGAGGGGTGGAATAACCAGAATTTCAGAGAGATTTCCGAGCGCGATTTCTTGCCTGCGTAATCCTTTTTTGCCCGGTGACTAGGTGACTAGGAAATCCGCCATGCCCCGTTTTTGATATAGTCGTAGGATGGAAGAATCGCGGGCGCTGATCCTGATGTATCACCGCATTGCGGAGGAAGTATCGGATCCATGGTCTTTGTGCGTGAGTCCGGCGAATTTTTCGCAGCAGCTCCAGGTCCTAAAAAGGCTTGGATCACTCTTGCATGTTAACCGGCTTGTCAACGAGCTCGAAAACGGCAAGTTATCGGATAGATCGGTCGCAATTACGTTTGACGACGGCTATGTTGATAACCTCTACAATGCAAAACCGCTGCTGGAAGCTCACGATGTCCCGGCAACGATCTTTTTGGTCACCAATTCTCTTCAAAGCAAGAAGGAATTCTGGTTTGAGGAATTGGAAGCATTGTTACTCCGCCCCGGCGCTTTGCCGCGAGCGTACCATCTCATGCTGAACGGAGCGTCATTCGAATGGGATCTGGAAAACTCCGCGAACTACGGCGAGGATTCTTTCCTTCGCTATCGAGATTGGAGAGCTCTGGAGCCGGCGCCTACCCCCCGTCATTCTTTGTATTTCCAGCTCTGGAAAAAATTGCGTCCTTTACCCGACATGGAACGGCGAAGAATCCTCGATGAGATGTGGGCCTCGATCGGAACGAAACCACGGGTAAGGCCAACACATTGCGCACTCTCTACAGAGGAGGTCAGCCGGATCGCGGAGGGCGGAATCTTCGAAATTGGTTCTCATACCAGAACGCATCCGCAACTGTCGCAATTGACGGATGACGAACAAATGCGCGAGATTAAGGAAAGCAAGAATTTTTTGGAAGAACTGATCGAACATCCGGTGAATAGTTTTGCATATCCTTATGGCTGGCATGGCGATTATTCCGCTGTCAGCGTAAACTGTGTGCGCCAGGCAGGGTACAGCGGGGCTTGTACGACAATTCCCGGCGCCGTCGGCAGCAACACACACCCTTTACAGTTGAACCGCCTGGCGGTTGAAAATTGGGATGGATCAGAATTTGAACGTCGATTACAAAATTGGTTGCAAACCGACGTTCCAACCTGATTCTTTTGTCTCACGGGGGAACAATGCACCCTTTTCTTTTTACAGGAAGGATGGGACATCACCCAAAAAATGATAAACTTTTCAAAAAGAGCGTACGAGAAACATGAAAGGTCCTCTTCTGATATTGGGCCAAGGTAGATCAGGCTCTACAACCTTATTAAGAATCATGAATACGATCGAGGGGGTCAATATCTCCGGTGAAAACGGAGGAATGATCAAAAACCTGTGTGAATTTTACATCAATTTGAAATGGACCAACGAAACGAAAGAATGGGCGAAACTTCCTAGAAAGCCTTCGTGGCACAATACTTTCGATTTCGATCAAGTGAAAAACTCTTTTTAT
>CAZDDB010000107.1:5563-5890 GCA_964504105.1 uncultured Acidobacteriota bacterium | reverse complement strand
TCAACTCCGACCAATACAGAGTCTGGGGATTTAAGGAAATACGATATGGCGATGGTCACTATACCCCTAATCAAGACATCAAACTTCTTGACACATTCAAAGAGTTATTTCCTGAAGCAAAATACGTATTTTTATACCGGGAAGACTTTGAGAACCAAAAACAATCAGGATGGTGGAAGGACTATGAAGATTCAGAGGTTCAGGCGACCTTAACGCAACAAAAAGAATTCTTTTTGGGTTACCACAATCAGCATAAAGAGTTTACGTATGTCATTACGATGAAGGATATGTTGACGATCAATGATAACTTTTTGGATCTATTTCACT
>CAZDDB010000107.1:4012-5533 GCA_964504105.1 uncultured Acidobacteriota bacterium | reverse complement strand
AAGCACATTCTAGAGAACGAATTGAAAGATTAAGTTCCTTACCAACAACTACGAAAAATGAAGCAAACCCTCAATGATCTCGCTGTATTCCGTGGTCAGGCTGCTTTTGAAGAAGAGCTTCACGTAGGCCGCCCCAATATACCGGATAAAAACATTCTACTGAAACGCTTTGAGAATGTGCTGGACAGCAGATGGCTTACCAACAATGGTAGCTGTGTGAGGGATTTTGAAACGCGCATAGCTAAATTCCTGGGTGTCCAGTATTGTATTGCGACATGCAATGCAACCACAGCTCTTCAGATCCTGCTTCAGGCGGCAAGTATTCACGGAGAAGTCATTATTCCCTCTTTTACATTTATTGCAACGGCGCATGCACTCCAATGGCACGGTATCACTCCAGTTTTCTGTGACATCGATCTCCATACCCACAATATCGATCCGGATAAGATTGAGCAGCTCATTACTTCGAGAACAACAGCGATTCTTGGCGTACATCTTTGGGGACGCCCTTGCGATGTCGAATCCTTGCAAGCGATCGGCAAGCGGAGGAATCTGAAAGTTTTCTTCGATGCCGCTCAGGCGTTTGCGTGTTCTTATCACGGTCGAATGATCGGAAACCGTGGAAACGCGGAAATACTGAGCTTCCATGCAACAAAGATTCTGAATTCATTCGAAGGGGGCGCCGTTGTAACCAACGATGAGGAATTGGCACGCAAGGTTCAATTGATGAGAAATTTCGGGTTTTCCGATCTGGATTCGGTCATTTCCCTTGGAATCAACGGTAAGATGAGTGAGATTTCGGCCGCAATGGGTCTGTGCTCTTTAGAAAATCTGGATGGGTTTATCTCACAGAATCGTCAGAATTATCAACAATATCAATTAGAACTCCGCCAGATACCGGGTATCTTTTTGTTACAGTATGATGAAGCAGAAAAATCTAACTATCATCACATTGTATTAGAAATCGATCAGAATATTACGAAGTTGACCCGTAATCAGCTAGTAGAAATCCTACAGGCCGAAAAAGTGCTGACACGAAAATATTTTTATCCCGGTTGCCACCGTATGGAACCGTATCGGTCTCTCTTTCCAGCAGCGGGAAAGCGTTTATCTAATACAGAAATGGTCGCAGGCCGTGTCCTTTCACTCCCCACCGGTACCGCAATTCAGCCATCGCAGATAACGGAAATCTGTGATCTCCTAAGATTTGTCGTTCAAAATGCTTCGACAATCGATCAGCGTTTGAAAAACAAGGTGGATTTGGAATAAATGGTGGTAACGGTAATCCTATTCACCTATAACCACGAGAAGTTCATAGGGCATGCACTGAACGGTGTGCTGATGCAGCGAACGAACTTTGATTATGAAGTGTATGTGCTGGATGATAGTTCAACCGATGGGACAAGTCGAATCGTGATCGATTATCAGACCAGAAATCCCGGCGTGATCCACTTACGCATCGCCAAAGAAAACAGAAACGACAACGCACAGTTGATGAAGACTTTGGAAAGTATGAGCAGC
>CAZDDB010000107.1:0-4002 GCA_964504105.1 uncultured Acidobacteriota bacterium | reverse complement strand
GACGGAGACGACTTTTGGACGTCACCCGACAAACTGCAACGACAGGTCGATTTTCTTAACCGTCATCCTGAATGTTCCGTATGCTTTCATAATGTTCGCGCATTCTACGAAGACGGCTCAAAGCCGTCTTACTACTTTAATCCAGCAGATCAAAGCGAGATTTCTACGTTGGACCATATTTTGCAATGGAATTTTGTTGGTGGTTGTTCTGCGGTGTTCCGCAAAGATTCAATTGAACGATTACCGCATTGGTTTGCCTCCGTTCTCTGGACCGACTGGGCACTCTATATTCTCGCAAGTCATCATGGAAACATTGGTTACATCAACGAAGTTATGGGCGCATATCGAATCCATCATGAAGGATTCTGGTCTGGAAAAACCGAAATTGAGCAGATCGGAGGAACTTTACAATTCTATCAATCGTTAATGGTGAACCTTCAGTGTGACTGTGTGCACAAGATTAAGCCCATTTTTGAAAAACAGTTGGCGGATCTGGCCGCTGCAAAGAAAAAAGCAAAGGAAGCGCCAGAGTGCTGAGCGATGAATCCTGATTAAGGTGCTGACCAAACCCTTCGTCCCTGCGAGGTCAAGTGAAGTTATACGGACTCCTTGTTGTTCAAAACGAAGCAGACATCATAGAAGATCTACTGGAATTTCTCGGAAATCTTGGTATTTATGAAGCGATCTTTCTTTTCGATCTGGGATCGACCGACGATACGTTCGCAAGAGCTCAAAAATTCAACGATATCCTCTACAAACCGCAAGTTTTGCAGGAGCCCTATACAGAAAAACTGAGATACGATTTGTTAGCGCAATATCACTCGCTTTATCAAGAAGGTGATTGGCTTTCAATCGTCGATGCGGATGAGTTTTATGTTGACAATCCCCTCGATTTCATCCGGTTTGCTGAAAGCGAAGGTACCACCTGTATACGAACATACCAGATCGAATTCATGTTTACTGATATCGATCTCGCGAATTTAGAAAATGAGGATGCAAGTCTACCGATTTACGAAAGAAGAAAGCACTACCTCATCGATTGGAGTGAGCCGAGGTTTTACAAGTTTCTAGATCAAAATAGAGTCTTCAGCCCATCTAAGCCGAGTTCGAGAAGACTGTTGAACCGCCATTATCCCAACCGGACCCCCGCTCAAATAAGCGAAAGAATCAAAACCCGCCTTGAGAATAGAAAGAAGACGCGCGGGATCCGGGGAAGACAAGATTGGCTTCAAATCTTTTCCCCGGATTGGAAAGATTACATTGTTCCCCATCAAATCGTGCACGAATACACGGGTGGTGAATATGTGTTCGGATTACCGGAGGGGATTCGTTGGAGTGGATACTTTACAAAAGATCCTTCCTGTGGGATTGTGCCTCAAACTGCAAACCTATTGGCAAAAGAGCGAACGGCTTCAATTGGGGTGACCGGATCAAACCCTTTGACCTCGTACGGATCGAGCAAAGGGAAAATCACCTTTGAGGACAGATATGCAATGGTTTTGCTCAGTGAGGTTCGTTCGGATTTCTCCGCGCATCATTGGAAGGCTGCACTTGGTGGATTCCTGATTTTGATCCGATACAAGATTCGCATGTTCCTGAAATCTCTTTCCGCCAAGTTTCGTCTTCGTACTTTCGAGATAAAGAATGTGGCTTGGAACGCGATGACCAGTTTAGAACGGATGATGCGTCTCAAAAGCGTCGGCATTCTCACGGCTGATCCAAATCCTGTTGAAGTTTCTGACGTCTCAGGAGCAGGCGTAACTACGCTGAAATGGAAATCCATCTTCACGGAAAAGATTGAGTTGCGGATAGACTCTCCCGAGGGTGATATCATACACTCAGCGACCACTTCCGGAAGCATCACCACTGGTAATTGGATTTCCGACGATATGGTTTTTTATCTTCAAGATGTATCGCGCGGTCTTTCCTCCACTGCATCGAATACGCTTTCCAGAGTTACCGTAAAGATAACCCGTGGAGAAAAAATCACGATCTGATACAATTTTCAATTACCGTGGAAGACAAGATTCGTCAGGCTTACGACAAATTCCGGAATTTCGATCAAAAAGCATTTCGATCGGCGTGCTACGCTCCGTACGTATCCTTATTCTTCACAACTCAGGGTAAGGTGCTTGCGTGCTGCAAGAACGGCAGCTTTGTCCTGGGCGACGTCCAACATCAGAGCCTTCTGGATATTTGGAACGGAGATAAAATCAAGCAACTTCGCGAAGCATTAAAAAGCTACCAATTTCATTTGGATTGCGGGTTTTGCGAATGGGAGATCTCCGGCGGGAATTACAAAACCGCTACCCCTTTGCTCTTTGATGAACTCCCGGTGGGATCTACCTCGCCGGAATGGCCTGCGATGATCGAATTTGAGGGAAGCAACACCTGCAATTTCGAGTGCGTCATGTGCAACGGTTATGCCTCTTCTTCCATACGAACTCACCGGGATGGGTTACCACCTTTAGTAAGAACTTATTCGGAAGAATTCTTCCAGGATCTTCGTAAGTTCTTGCCCCACTTGAGGCGGGCCAGATTTTTTGGTGGAGAACCATTCCTGACGCGCGAAGCCCATCGCATCTGGGAAATGATGATCGAAGACGGCCTATCGACTGAGTGCCACGTAACCACAAACGGCTCTCAATTCAATCCCAAAGTTGAGCGGATGCTGGAGGCTCTTCCCTTCTTTCTTGTGGTTTCTATAGATGGAGCAACCAAAGAGACGGTGGAGAAGATTCGAATCAATTGTCAGTACGAACAGCTCATCGAAAACATCCATCGTTTCCACGCTTACACCAAACACCGCGGCACAAGTTTTCATCTTGCATTCTGCCTGATGCGGCAAAATTGGCATGAGTTCGGCGATCTCCTATTTTTTGCCGAAGACATGGGTGTTG
Organism: uncultured Acidobacteriota bacterium; assembly: GCA_964504105.1. Classification (GTDB taxonomy): domain Bacteria; phylum Acidobacteriota; class HRBIN11; order JAKEFK01; family JAKEFK01; genus CAZDDB01. The sequence continues at coordinate 1,102 of CAZDDB010000107.1, read as the reverse complement.
AAGTTTGGGTAAACACGGTGATCGACCCATCTCGGTGTAGCCTTTACACTCTACCGCGTCCGGATCTTGCCCGCATCGTTGAGCAGCTTGAAAAACAGCACGGTGAAAGGATTAAACGGCTGCAGATAAATCGAAAAGCGTGGGAAGAAGCTTTGTTGAAATTGCGAAGCGCCCTCTACGAAAGCCAGCGCAACAATCTGGCAAATGTTTTGAAGCGGTATTTTGTCTCCTCAAACGATCCAGCCGATCGATCATGGGCGTTGGCTGCGCAGGGGCGTTATCGCGAAGCTTTGGATCTGGCGCGAAGCGTGCCCAAGGAACACGCGAGCTATTACTCTGTACTGGACCTTTGCGGCTACGCTCAAGCGATGTTGGGCGACTTAGAAGGCGCCGAACGAGATCTGAATCGTGCTATACAACTATCGCAAAAACGTGCAGATGCTTTTCTGAATATGGCGCGGATCCGATCGAAGCAAAATCGCGTCCAAGAAGCCCTGGAAAACGCAGATCGCGCACAGCAATTAGCTTTGGAGGAAGATGTGCTGCAATTCCAGGCAGCGGAGGTTGCTGCTCTCACTTCTGTCCGTCGGGGATGGATATTCAAAGCAATTCGTGCCCTGAAGCCGATAGCAAACCTGCAGGCCAAAGGATCTGACGCCGGAGTTCTCGCCGGCTCTGTTTATCCGGCCTCCGGTATGAGACCGGAAGTTATGAAGGAAGTCCACAGTAATCCCAAAAGTGTGAAAGCGAAAATGTGGGTGCTGATCGTCCGGTTTCTCCTTTATACAACAGTCCTGACGCTAAGATTCAGAATCAAAACATCCTCCAATTGGAGATCGGCAACAGCCATCTTCCGTAGATTTACCCGCGAAACGGTTGCACGAATCTTTCATCATTTTCAGTTGACCCGTTTGAAAATGGACCGCCTCCTCTTCCGGTTGCTTCATCCCAAACAATTTCGCATTCTCGCTACAGCCTGCTGGAATTTTCCTATCTATTCTCAAACTTTTGTTTACCAGGAGCTGACGCAATTAATCAAAAAAGGCTTCCGGCTCAGATTCCTTTATTCCAAACGGGATGACCGCAAACAATTGCCTTCGCA
>CAZDDB010000106.1:0-11595 GCA_964504105.1 uncultured Acidobacteriota bacterium | reverse complement strand
TTGTCTGGCCGGCGAGACGCCGGCGTTACAAACCCGTTCGTAAATTCTTGCCGAACAAAGAAGAAACTAAACGTAAGTAGTACAGAGCGTGAGGAAAAGAATTATTTTCCCCTTCCTCTGTGAACTCTGTGCCCTCTGTGGCATTCTCTCTGTGAACTCAAGGCTTAGCGAAGGAACAAACATGAACGGTAGCTCAGTACCATCAGAAGAATATTTGTTGAGCTTGCTGCAGATCTCCCTGCCACGAATCGAAGAAGTGACCTTGCTCGTGTTTCGGCTTCCGTTGAAATCGCCGTTTGAAACAAGCTTCGGCTCGATTGATGACCGCGAAATCCTGATCTGCGAACTGAAGGGAGGAGGGCTGCGCGCTTACGGCGAATGCGTTGCTGATGCGGAGCCTCTGTACAGCTATGAAACCACGTCCACCTGCAAGGAGATCCTGGAAAAATACCTGATTCCGGATCTTTCCTCCGTAGGCACGATCGAGGGATACCTGAAGCGCGGGATGCGAATCCGCGGCCATCATATGGCGAAGGCTACACTCGAAGCGGCATTGTGGGACTTTCTTGCACAATCAAAGCGGATGCCGCTGCATCGTTTGTGGGGTGGGACAAAACAAAGGATCCCTTGCGGTGTGAGTGTTGGTTTGCAGAAAGACAACACTGTTCTCTTGGAAACGATCCGTGGATATCTGAGCGAGGGTTACCGTCGAATCAAAATCAAGATCAAACCGGGACGCGATCGCAGTTTGCTGGAAACCATTCGCAAGGAATTTCCGGAAATTCCGCTGATGGCGGATGCCAATGCCGCGTACACACTCTCCGATGCGCCACTGCTTCGCTCACTGGATGAATATCGACTGATGATGGTTGAACAACCGCTGCATTTTGAAGATCTCTACGAACATTCATTACTTCAAGCTCAAATGCAAACAGATCTTTGTCTTGATGAATCGGTGGTTTCGCTCCGCGCGGCGCGAGCAGCCATCGAGCTGAAGAGTTGCCGGATCATCAACATCAAAACAGGACGCGTGGGCGGTCATACGGAATCGATCCGCATCCACAATCTCGCCATGCAGCGGGGGCTCCCCGTGTGGTGTGGTGGAATGCTGGAATCGGGAATCGGACGCGCTCACAACCTGGCGCTTGCCTCTCTCGCGAACTTTACGTTACCCGGTGATACGTCAGCAAGCAACCGTTACTGGCATCGCGATATCGCGGAAGTCCGCATGGATCCCGACGGCTGCATCACGCTTCCCGACAAGCCGGGAACCGGATATGAAGTGGATCAGGATTTTCTGAACTCTCTCGTTTTCGCGCGTTCTGTCCACCACGTGTGATACCATAATCCATTATGTTGACCGATGTCGCGATCCTGTGGGAGTGGGAATACGATGAGGACTTTGTCCGGATCCTGGACAGCCAGTGCGCGCAATTCGGGCTGAAGAGCTTCTTGATTTATCCCTACAACCTCAGAGATGTGGAGACCGAAATCTACAAGGGCACATTTGCCGCCCGTATCTTTTACGACCGCGCTTCAGATGCGAATCCAATGTTCGAACCGATCGTCAAACATCTTCTTCAGACGGAATCGCACTCTTTAAACGATCTTGAGGAACTCGGAACTGCGCTGGACAAGGCAACGATGCACGGCTTTTTGATCGAGCACGGTGTCCATGTGCCGTACACGATCATTCTTTCTCCCAACCGCGACTGGACGAAAATCAAAATCGGAGAACTGCTGCGGCTGGGTGAGCCATTCATCATCAAACCGGCGATCGGTGGCGGTGGTCTGGGCGTCGAGCTGAACGCCAAAACTCTTTTCGACATCGTGAAGGCAAGAGAAGGAAAAAGCAAAGAAAGGTTCTTACTCCAGGAAAAAGTTCTGCCGATCCAGTTTGGGGATCGACGCGCATGGTTCCGTGTTTTCTATATTTGCGGAAGAGTCATTCCTTGCTGGTGGGACGATGTGACCCATGTGTATTTTCGGGTGACGCCCGAAGAAGAAAAGGTATATGGATTGGAACGGTTGGAATCGGTAACTCGAAAAATCGCCGGGATCACAAATTTGAATTTCTTTTCCACTGAAATTGCCATCGTCGATAAAGAAACGTTTGTTGTGGTCGATTACGTGAACGATCAATGCGATATGCGGCTCCAGTCCCGTCATCCGGATGGAGTCCCGGATGAGGTCGTCGAAGAAGTTGCTTTTGAGATCGCACAGTACGCCCACAGGATGATTCAGCAAAAAGGCAGGACGCTTCGCGTTGCAGAAAGCACGAACTCGAAAGTATAATTATGATCATGACAAGAATTACGGAGGCATCGGGATGAAGAAGTTGATTTTGTGCTCTTTTGTTTTCGTTCTCGGGTTTGTATTCGCTCTGGCGGCGGAAGATCTGGGTGCTGTGGCAAAAAGGGAAAAAGCTCGCCGGGAAGAATTGGCAAAATCGGGAAAGAAAGTAACCACGCTTACAAATGACGATATTGAAAACCTGAAGTCTACTTCCACTTATGAGTTCACCGGCGAATCGACGGACGCTGACGGGACATCAAGCGGAGAAGAACAGACGGACCAGACTTCTGCAGATGAATCCACAGAGGGGGATTCCGAAGGGCCTTCCAGCGCCGATATCGACAAGCAGATCGAGGACCTGAAACAGGAAAAAGAGCAGGCAGAAGAGGAAGCAAATGCCGCGCGCGAAACGGTCGGTCAGGGAGGACTATTCCATTCGCAGAACGCCGGGAATCAATATCAAACCGAGCGAGAAGCGAAAAAGAAGTCTGAAGAACTGGATCAAGAGATCAAAGAGACTGAAGCTGAAAAGGAGAAACAGAAACAGGAACCGGAGTAGAATCAGACTTCAGACTCTTCCGCTTTTGTGTTGTTTGATTTTCGCCCGAATCGACTCTGAAGCTTCCAGAAAAATACGATCGATGTCACGGCTGGTTTCCCGAAAGTCGAGAACGCTCAAATAAACCAGAAGAACAATCAGAAGAAGAGGCAGGGCCCAGAAGAGCAAGGCTTCGAAGGGAGAATCAAAAGCCAGGATAAAGAAGCCCAAAAGCAGGAGCGCCCCTTCCAAAATCAGCACCAGCGAAACAAGCAACCGTCGCCTCAATCTCCGCTTCGAGATCAGGAATTGCGTGTCTCCACGAAGGGCACTTTGATACAGCAGAATCTCGCGCGCGCCTGAGATCATCGCGAACAAAACCATTCCAGCGATCATCAGGCTCACCATCGAAGTGAAAAAAAATCAAATATCAAATAAACATAATTCAATAAGCAAATAATCTTCTCAGCTGTCTGCTGTTCTGAATCAGCCTGGTAGGGCTACCCAAATAATCTCGCCTCTATCTCAAACAAGAAAGCCTGTTATTTGCTTCTTTCGTTATGTTTATTTGATTTTTGATATTCCTATCTATTCTTCTTTTTCGTGTTCCACCTTGGATCTATGTTCTTCGATGATCTTTTGGGCGAGATGAGATGGAACCTCATCATAGTGAGAGAAGTTCATTTCGTAGTAGCCGCGACCGCCGGTCACTGAAGTGAGGGTAGGCGCATAGTTCAACATTTCGGAAAGAGGAACAGACGCACGGATCACCTGATTGTTTCCGCTGGAATCCATTCCCTGCATTCTTCCACGTCTGCTGCTCAAATCTCCTGTGATGACACCCATGTATTCGGCAGGAGCGGAGATTTCTACATGCATGACGGGTTCCAGCAATACCGGTTTTGCTTCCTCCATTCCTTTCTTGAAGGCCATCGATCCGGCAATTTTGAACGCCATTTCTGAAGAATCCACCGGATGAAAGGATCCGTCAAAGACAGTCACACGAAAATTCACAGTTGGAAATCCGGCCAAGATTCCATGCTGTCGCGCCTCCTGAATGCCCTTCTCCACCGCCGGGATATAGTTGCGTGGAATCGAGCCGCCAAAAATTTTGTCCACGAATTCGAAGTCCTGGTCGCGGGGGAGCGGTTCCATAATGATCCAGCAATCGCCGTACTGCCCGCGTCCGCCTGACTGCTTCTTGTACTTCCCCTGCACCTCAGCTTTTCCCTTGATCGTTTCCCGGTAAGGAACTTTCGGTTGATGCAGAATTACTTCCACTCCGAAGCGGCGCTTCAATCGCGCCACAATCACTTCGACATGCAGTTGCCCGGAACCCGACACAAGCAGCTCTTTTGTCTGCGGATCACGGTCAAACCGGAGGACGGGGTCTTCATCGGCCATCTTATGGAGAGCAGTGCTGATTTTTTCTTCGTCGCCGCGCGATTTTGGCTCGATGGCAAACGAAATGATCGGATGCGGAAATGTCAGCGGAGCAAAACGCACCGGATGCGCGGCATCCGCGAGTGAGTCGTTTGTCTGTGTATCCTTCAGCTTCGCAACGCTGGCGATGTCTCCTGCATGGACCTCCTGAACGTGGACCGCAGTTTTTCCCTGAAGCAACGAGATCGTGGAAATCTTTTCCGTTGTCTCCTTGTTGACGTTTAAGACAGGATGATCCGCTTTCATTACACCGCCAATCACACGAAACTGGTTGACTCGTCCGGCATATGGATCCACAAATGTCTTGAACACAAATGCGGAAAACGGAGCTTTCGGATCGGTTCTGACCTCGGACGCTGTTTTGTCTTTTGGATTTTCTGCGTGGATCTGAAAACGGCCTTCGAGCGGATTTGGAAGGAGTTCCACAATTGCATTGAGAACCGGCTGCGAGCCGATATTGTGAAGCGCCGACGCACAGAAGATGGGGATCATCCGGCTCTCCAGAATGGCCCGTTTGAGCCCGGAAAGCACTTCCTCCTGAGTCAGTTCGCCCGCCTCGAAGTACTTTTCCATCAGAGCATCATCCTGTTCTGCGATCATTTCGACAAGCGCCTGGCGCTGAGCCGTGGCCTCTTGCTTTAGATTCTCAGGAATATCGATCTCTTGAAACTTTCCGGATTCGTCGCTTTGAAATTGAAATGCTTTGAAATGAATCAGGTCTACAATACCCGAAAAAGTTTTCTCGGAACCGATCGGGATTTGAACCGGGATCGGACCGCGTCCAAAAGCTTTCCGGATGGATTCAACCGCGCGGTAAAAATCAGAGCGTTCCCGATCCAATTTATTTACCACCAGGATGCGTGGAAGCTGATATTCATCCGACCATTTCCATACTTTCTCGGTTTGCACTTCGACACCGGCGACGCCGCAGACGAGAACAACCGATGCATCCACTGCACGCAGCGCGGCGCGGGCATCCGCTACAAAGTTCCCGTACCCGGGAGTGTCCAATACATTGACCTTGACCTTGTTCCATTCAACGAAACAGGGAGACGAAGAAATCGTAATCTTTCTTTCGATTTCGTCTTCATCAAAATCGGTGACTGTGCTCCCCTGATCCACTTTTCCAAACCGGGTGACTGCGCCGCTGTCAAAAAGAAAACAGGAGGCAAGCGATGTCTTCCCGACATCTCCGTGGCCAACGAGAGCGACATTGCGGATCGAATCGGTGGGATAAACCTTCATAAAGAATCCTCCAAAAACGTTCTCGCGTTTGCGGAAAAGGAACGGAAATTATAACATGCCTTTTGGGGGGATTCACCGCAGAAACACTGCTGAACTACTCTGTGTTCTGTGCGTCTCTGTAGTGAGTCCTTTCCTCAATTGACAATGCCGGGGTTTCCCATTAGATTTGATCCATGCCGGCTATGATTTTGATGGACGGCGAAGTCAAAGTGATTCTCGCTTCCATCGCTCTGATCGCACTGTTGCTGGTTTGCTATTACCTGATTCGCCTGATGCGCGAGTTGATTCCAACGGTGCGACAGGTTCGCAGGACCGTACGCGAATTGGAACGCACGATTCAGAATTCGCAGGAAATTGTCTACAACCTGAAATCGATCAGCCGGGCGCTGGATAAACAGGTGAGTGATACACAGGAAATCATCGACACTGCGCGGGCTGTTGTTGGAAATGTCCATGCTGTAACCAACGCCATTTCGCGCCCGGTGACCGGTCTTCGAAATGTTCTGATGGGTTTCGGTTACGGCTTGAAATACTTGCTAAAGCGAAACCGCTCGTACGAAGAAGAGGAAATTTAGGAGGAATTATGTCAAGAAATGATGGAAGCAACTTTGTGGAAGTGTCGTTTGCGTTTTTGCTCGGAAGCCTGGTAGGAGCAACCATTGCGCTTCTGTACGCACCGGCCTCGGGAGAGCAAACGAGACGCCGGTTACGCGAGGCAACCGATGACATACAGGAAGACCTGCGCGATCAGTATGGCCGTCTCAGTGATAAGGCGGAGATCGAAATGAGTAGAATGAAAGACCGGGTAAATGAAGGTGTGAATCAGGCCAAAGGCTACTACGACAAGCAAAAGACCAAAGTACGCGACGCTTTTCAGCAAGGGAAACGGGCGTTCGAAGAGGAGAAACAGAACGAAGGTCTGCCCGCTTCTACCAACGAAAACGCGTAAGCGTCTATCGCGTCAGTATTTCTCCGCGATTTCTGACAATGCTGCGGTGAGGGCATTCATGTCTGCCTCGGTATTGAAATAACCGGGACTCACTCGCAGGCATCCGGCCGGTGACGTTCCGAGCCGTTCGTGCAGGACGGCAGCACAATGCAGGCCGCTTCTCACAGCAATACCAAAATTCTGATCCAGAATCGCGGACGCCTCTTCCGGCGGGACCTTCTCCAGATTGAACGGGAGGACCGCGAGACTTTGTTCCGGATCAATTCGAGCATACAGGGGGCCGTCTCCCGCGGACAAAAGATGTTTCTGGAGAATCATCGCAAGTTCGATCTCGTGCCGGTGCACTTTTTCGATGCCTTCTGAATTCAGAAAATGAAGCCCTTCTCTCAAAGATGCGATTGCAAGGAAGTTTGGAGTGCCGGCTTCGAGACGCATCGGTAGTTCGTCCGGGTGTTGCAGACTCTCTGAGATCGTTCCCGTTCCCCCTTCCCTCCATTTCTCAAGGTCGATACCGGGGGGAACAGTCAGAATGCCAATTCCCGGCATGCCGTACAGTCCCTTGTGTCCGGAACAGACGACAAATACGGGAGCATCCCCGATCTCAAACCGGACCCGGCCCGCGGTCTGAGCGGCATCCAGCAGCAACGGGACACCGCTCTGTCTTGCGATCTCCACGAACGGACCGAGAGGCTGAACCGAACCAAGGACATTCGATCCGTGAGTAAGAATCATCAAACGTGTATTACTTTGTAATACAGCTTTAAACCCGGCAGGATCGACTTTTCCTGATTCATCAAAAGAGATCCGGGAGATCTTCAGAGGGAGTGTTCTGCTCAGACGCTCCAGCGGACGTGATATCGCATTGTGATCCAGGTTGCTGGTAATCACATGATCGCCGGCACACAAACGTCCTTTCAGTACCATGTTGATTGAGTCGGTACAGTTATATGTGAACACCACTCTGCGAAAATCGGGAATCCCGAAGAACCGGGCTAACTCCCGGCGTGTACTTTCCACAACTTCAGCGGACGCATTTGAAAAAAAATGTCCACCCCGTCCCGGATTTCCTCCCTTTTCCTTTAGGAACCGGAAGGTATTCTCGTATACTTGTGCCGGCTTGGGATATGTCGTTGCAGCGTTATCAAGGTAGATCATGGAAATATCAAGAATTAAATCACTTCACAAACTTTGGTGATGCCCCTTTGGACCATGGATCATAATCGTGGGCAAAGCGGACGCGTTCATTCAGCGGTGGATGATCATAAAGCCAGATCTTAATGAACGTTCCAGGTTTTGGATCGGACAGATTAATTTCACCGAGCACCTGGAAGGCTTGTGCCGCCGCTTGAGGAGAGTCGGATACTATACCGTGGATCACTTCCAGCCCATAAATGTCCGCATCGTGTTCCTGATACCGGCTGTACGAGCTAAAAATCGGAGAGGCAAGAAAACTGAACACGGAGATCAGAAAAAAGAGGACAGGTAAGGAGGCCCAGTCTTCCAGGCTGCGAATGGAGAGACGGCTTCCCAGACATTCGATCACCCAGCGCATCCCGTGATAACCGAAATATAGAAAAGCAAGCAAGATAAGGGAGATGAATGCAATGGTCCTGGGAATGTGATTGAGAACGTAATGTCCCATTTCATGACCGAAGACAAAGAGGATTTGCGGGGTGGTCATCCGGGAGATCGTATTATCCCATACGACAACTCTTTTTGAAGCGCTGAATCCGGTAACATAGGCATTGACCGATTTCAATTTTTCGCTGGCGTTCATTTCGAACATCCGTTCTCTCGGAATTTCCAATCCGCCGCGGTGCACTACCTTTTCGATCTCCGTTACCAGCGCGGGGTTCGTTTGATTCAGCGGAACGAATTTGAAAAAGAGCGGCTCGATCACCACCGGTGTGATAAAAAGCAGAAAGACGATGATGGGAAGGGAAGCTAGCCAGAAATAGAACCACCAGCGCTTTGGACTGCGCCGGATGACCCCATACAGGATCCAGGCAACCAGCGTCATGATGATCAACGCGATGAACTGCCCTTTGGTCCAGTCCCACAACCACGATCCCCAGCCCTGCACTGATTGGTTGTACTTCAGGCCTAGCGAATGACCGTACAGGTCGGTGGGCAATCCCAACACGGAGAGAGTCAAAAACAGCAACGGAACAAAAACAAGAGCCTGGACAAACCGTCTGGCCGAGACCTTCTCAGCAACGTCCCGGAAACAGGGAGCCCACCGCAGCCCGGCCGCCAGAAGCAGGATCACAAGGCCGTATGCAATACTAATAAAATAGAGACGATATCTTGCACGCGAATATTCAATCGCCTGCCGATACTTCTCCGGAGGAAGCGTGTAGGAGGTGACTTCTTTCGACTGGCCCGACACGGTATCTTGAGATGGCGGTGCTTCCTGCGCCGACACAAAGGAAGATGCTGCGCTCATCAACAAAAGTACGAGCAGGAACACATAGCAAAATGCCTTCTTCATATTCCGACATACCTGGCGTACAGATCGCGGGCGCGCACAAAATCAGCAGTCCCTTTGATCATCGCTCTTCCATCTGAGAATAACACGATTTCATTTTCCTCCAGAACCAGTTTCACCAGGAACGGGTTGAGGAAACTGATTCCGATCTTTTCCCAACGACGGTGAACTTCCTCCAGATCGAGTTGAGATCGTTTTTGCGGTTTGATCTGTACGGCATCCCGCCCACAGAGTGCTGTCTCAAAGTCCGATCGTTGCTGCAGGGCCGGGTACTCCGCTGTGTCACAGGTCAAACAACCGGCGCGTTTTGCTTTCGCAAGTGAGACGACATGATAATGATTTTCCCAAACATCCAGTTGCAGCAGCTGCGGCGAGAACGAATGTCCGGTCAGGAGCTTGAGGGCTGCAGCAACTTGATAGCTGACAACGGCGCCAACGGCAGGCCAGAGGATGCCGGCGGTGTCACAGGTAGGAGCGCTTCCGGGGGGCGGTTCCGCGTCAAAGACACAGCGCAAACAGGGAAACTCCGGCGGAATGAAGGCGCAGGCGATTCCGCTTGCGCCCACACAAGCGCCATAAATCCACGGTACTCCGGTCTTCCAGGAAATATCGTTGATCAAATACCGCGTTTGAAAGTTGTCGGTGCCGTCCAGAATCAATGACGCGCCGGAAAGAAGCGTTGCGTTGTCCGCATTGAGATCAGCCACAATGGGATCGACCTGCACATCGCTGTTGATATCAGCAAGATGAGCAGCAGCGGCCACAGCTTTTGGAATCGACTGGCCGGCGTCCTTTTCGGTAAAAAGCGCCTGTCGCTGCAGATTTACCTGTTCCACAAAGTCGCGATCGATGATCTTCAGCCTGCCAATTCCCGCGCGCGTCAACACCTCCGCTTGCAGCGAACCAAGCGCGCCACAACCAACGATAACCACCGAAGCGTTCTGCAGCTTCTCCTGCCCTTCCTTGCCAATCTCCGGAAAAATCTCCTGTCTGGAATATCTGCTCATTGTTGAAAACCACGCGTCGCGCGCTCTCCCTTTGTGGTTAGTCATATTCCTGGCGCGACAGCCGCCGCGCGCCCCATTCCATGGGCACGAGACCAACCACCAGAGTCAGCACAATCGCCGCGAGAGCGTACACAAAATTATCAATGCGGTCCGAGGCGGCTATCACCCAGTACCACACCGGACGAATCTGTATGATCATCATCAGCGCCAGATACACAAAACTGAGCAGCATATAAAGCACACCGCCCGGTCCGATCGCAATTTGTGAAGGGTTATCCGTTTTAAAGTTCGGCATCAACGAGCCTATCCCGATCGCAAGACCCGTCAACGCAAAAGCCACCCCGAGAATGTTTGCCATCGACAAATACAGAAAAAACGGTGGAACCTGGAGAATATGATTTGAAAAATAAACCAGGGCCTGCCCAAATAATAAGAACGGCGGAAAGTAGATCAGGTACTTGCTCCAGAGCAGCCTGCGGATCGAGATCGGCAATGTCTTAACAATCCAGAAACATCTTCCTTCCATCGAAACCGAGGGAAATAAAAAGCGAACACTAAGCGCCGCAAGGACAAACCCGGCCAGGCCAAGATTGATGAAGCTCACGACCCAGCGCACGATCGGAAGTTGAATTGCCAGATTCCTGATATTGAGCAAATAGACAACTACAAGAGCGCCGAGCAGCAGCAACTGAGACCACTGTGTCGCATCCCGGGTAAAAAGTTTCATCTCTTTGATCATCAAAGCGGTCTGCACATTACGCGCTTTCGCTGCAGGGCGTCTCCGGGCTCTAGGTGTTCCGCGCAGAGATCGGCTTTCCGAAGAATAAACAAACGCCTTTGCGTACAAGAGACGCAGTACAACCCCAAGGATCGCAAACGAGGCAACTGCCAGGAAAAACAGCAAAAGAGTTTTCGAATGGTCTCCGTAAACAACCGCATGGGAAGCCCAGGAACTGGGCAAATGATTCAGAGACGGGATCGTGAGATCTTTCAACAACCGTACAAAATCATCTGTACCGGCAGGATTCATCAAACGCTCCGGCTGCATCATCCGAACGGCAATCATCAAAGCCCCGAGAAACACGCCCCCCAGAATGGTCACCATCTGATGGATTCGGCGCACCGGAAAAAACCGGATCAAAACGGCCAGAGCAGCGCTTCCCAATGCTACCGGGGACAGCGTAAACAGAACCATCACCAGAAGACTGGTGATGTATTGCTGCCATCCAAGATGGAAGGAATAGGCGTGGGAAAGCAGAAACGAGGAAAGAAACATCAGGATCAAATAGCAGCTCGTGGCCCAGTTTTCAAGGAACTTGAGTGTCAAGATTTTCCAGCGAGGAACCGGAAGAGAAAAAAGGAACGGCAGATTGCGGGAAAGGAAAAAGCTGGAGAGTCCGTTGATCATGCTGCTCATGAAAATCATGGAATAGCATATGAGAAAAATAAGACCCACGAACCTCTCCAACAATCCCTGGATTAAGAAAAAGGGAAGGTCCTGCAGGCTGTTCATGTAGCCGAACACTCGGCGAAACCCCAGAAACTCCACGACCAGCAACAGGATTCCAAGCAACACCAAAGAAAAAAACGGAAAATACGTTTTCCAGCGGGGGGGAAAGAAGAAGTGATA
>CAZDDB010000105.1:5722-11612 GCA_964504105.1 uncultured Acidobacteriota bacterium | reverse complement strand
CGCAAAGCCATGGCGATTACCGATGACATGATTCGTGCAGTTGTGAAAACCGGTGAATTTAACGATCCCAAGTCGGAAGAGTTTCTTGCCACTGCGTTGATTCAACGAAGGAATGCGATCGGAGGAAGATATTTGAATGCCGTCAATCCTGTGGTAGAGCCGGCAATGGACTCTTCAGGCACATTGTCGTTCGGAAATGCGGCGGTGAGCGCCGGAGCAGCAAAAGAGCCCCAAAATTACCAGGTTGTCTGGTATCGTTTCGACAACGCCGGCGGACAGGCAACCAAAATCGGTGGCAAAGTTGGATCGGGCCGGTTCGAACCACCGGCAGGCCTCTCCTCGGGACCCGGATCTTTCGTAAAAGTGGAGATCAGCGCAAATGAAGGGGAACATCCCACGTGGCAGAACCCGGTAAGCGCCTATTTCCGTCATGATGACAGCGGATGGACCCTGGTCGGCTTCGAACGAATGGAATAATTCGGTACTGACCGGTGAACCTTCGAACGATCCAGGCGATTGTTGTGGGCATTGCGATGGGCAGCGCAGTAGGAATCGGCGCGTACACATTCTCGTATGCGAAAGGCGGATCGTATCTAACCAACAATCCCGCAGCCTGCGCCAACTGTCATATTATGAATGAGCAATATGACGGCTGGACGAAATCCAGCCATCATGCTGTGGCTGTATGCAACGATTGCCACGCTCCGGCAAACTTTTTCGCTAAATACGCGGTCAAGGCCGAAAACGGATTTCGACATTCACTCGCATTTACAACGGGGAATTTCCATGAACCGATCGAAATCAAACCGCACAACCTGGCCATTGCAGAAAACGCCTGTCACAAGTGCCATCAGGAGATTGTTGATGCCATTGAATCCAACCATACGGAGAAAGTATCCTGCATTCGCTGCCACCAATCCGTTGGTCATCTGTAGCTCAGTCGCGCCGCAAAAAACATCAGGAAAGAAACCATGAGTGAAAATCAGGCCGCTGATTCCAAACGGTTCCGCCGCACTCTCATGATTGCTGCAGTGGCTTCACTTGCAGCTATCGGCGGGGCAGCCTTGCTCGTAAACATCATGGAGCGGAAACAGGAAAGTAAGAACCTGTTCTATCGAGTTGTTGACCTCAACGATACGATCGACGACCCGGCGGTCTGGGGGAAAAACTTTCCGCTGCAATACGATGATTACCTGCGCACATCAGACCAGGTGCGCACACGGTTTGGCGGAAGCGAGGCGATGCCCCGCACACCAACCCAGGTAGACCCGCGTTCCGTTGTAGCTCAGTCCCGGCTGGAAGAAGATCCGCGTCTCAAAGTCCTGTGGGCAGGCTATGCGTTTTCCGTGGACTTCCGCGAAGAACGGGGCCATGCATTCATGCTGGAGGACCAAACGTTCACGAAACGGCAGCATGTCGTCAAACAGCCGGGCGCCTGCATGCAGTGTCATGCATCCGTGTATCTTCCCTATCAGAAACTGGGCGGCGGCGATCTGATCAAAGGGTTTGAAAAGATGAATCAGATGCCTTATATGGAAGCGCGAAAACTGGTAGAGCATCCGGTCGCATGCATCGACTGTCATGACCCTGCAAACATGCAGCTTCGCATCACAAGACCCGGATTCATCGAAGGAATCCGTGCATGGAAAGCCGCTCAGGGGATCGAGAACTACGATGTCAACACAATGGCAACACGCCTGGAAATGCGCGCGTTTGTGTGCGGTCAGTGTCACGTTGAATACTATTTCAAGGGACCGGAAAAGCGGCTGACGTATCCATGGATCAAGGGAGTCAAAGTCGACGAGATTCAGGCCTACTATGATGAGACCGGATTCAAGGATTGGACCCATGCAGAAACCGGGGCTCCTGTGCTGAAGGCGCAGCACCCGGAGTTTGAAATGTGGAACCAGGGAATCCACTCGCGATCCGGTGTGACCTGCGCGGATTGTCACATGCCATACAAACGTGTGGGAGCCTTGAAAATCAGCGATCATCACGTTCGCAGTCCATTGCTCAACATCAACCGGGCCTGCCAGACATGCCACAAATGGCCGGAAGAAGAACTGAAAGCGCGAGTGGAAATGATCCAGGAACGGACTTTCCGGCTGCGCAATCTCGCGATGGATGCCCTTCTAGATTTGATCAACGATCTGAAAGGCGCGAAAGCCGGCGGCAAGACGGACGCGGAGCTTGCATCGGCGCGCGATTTCCAGCGAAAAGCGCAATTCTATCTCGATTTCGTAGAAGCCGAAAATTCCAGCGGGTTTCATGCGCCGCAGGAAGCGGCAAGAATCCTGGGTGAGTCCATCAACTTCTCGCGCAAAGGTCAGATGGCTCTTCGCTGATCTCTTAAAACGATAACGATATAGTGGGTCTCTGGCTCAGGCGTGCCAGTTTTGGATTTCCAGATCAGCAAAGGACGAGAAGTCTTTTGTGTTTGTCGTTACAAGGATAAGGTTATTTACAACCGCGATCGCAGCGATCTGGCCATCCACAAATGGCGGTTTCGTGCCGAGTGCTTCCAGTCTGGCCCTTTCCATTGCATGCCACCGGGCCGCCGGCGCATCATACGAAAGGATGGGGACGGTTGTCCACAGCACAGTCTGCAAATATTCTTCGATCGCACGGCGTTTTCTGGACTCGGGAAGGCGGTAGCATCCATAAAGCAACTCATGCCACACAACGGTAGCGGTAGCGATTTTGTTTTGATGTATTCGGAGTTTCTGGAGAACGCGCGAATTAGGAACTGGACGCAAGGGTTCGGAAAGAAGATTCGTATCCAAAAGATATTGCAGGTTCACAGAATCGTTTTCCGTCCTGGAGAACCGTCCCGGATCCTTTGAAAGGGATCGGCTGAGATCGTAATCTTCTCACGCTCAAGATATTTCCGAAACTCTTTCCATCGATTCCAGAACGCGCCCTTCCGGCCGGCAAGGGTCTCATACTGCTGCATCGAGAGCACGATCGCAACAGGATCTCCCCTGCGCGTGATCTCAATCTGCTTGCCATTTTCTGCGTCATGAACGATCTTTGCCAGATTGTCCCGGGCATCGGCAATCGAATAGCTGCGCATTTTATTCCTATCAGATGGCTATCTATATGGCTATCTTATGCTTGTACCTGCTTTTCTGCAACAGGAAAACAACGACATCGTTGCGGCTTCCAGTTCCAGATTGGCGGTTCTCCGGATATCTCCGGCAGGTATTTGCCATCCACTTTATCGGGCCGCACCCATTTGGCAAGAAAATCAAATTTGCCTTGTCGTTCAACACGCCATACGGCGCCCTCCACAGCATCGACAGCTCCATGGTTTGAAGTCCGAATGATCTCACAGATGCTCTCGATGGAAATCGACCCGCCCGAATGTAAGATGTGCGGCAGTACGAAGTTGCTGATGCGCGCACTCAATTCCTCCCAGGATGCCCTGGAGGGACCACGCATCAGATCAAAAGCCGCAAAAGGTTCATGCGGCAGGTGGTACAAGGTTCCATGGGCAAGCGCCAGCCACTCCCCCACAAGGCGCTCCCCGTCACGCAAGCATCGATCGAACCGATCATAGTTGGCGTAAACCCATTCCGCAAACAGACGATGGTTTTCCTGGGGAGATGATTCTGCGCGATAACCGGCGCGAACCAGCGGCCGGACCTGTCCTTCAATTTTTGCCACAGCCACGCATGTGCCATCCAGCTTTTCTGTAACCGTGATCCGATCATGCCGGTCCCGTACTTTCTCCGTGCAGATCCGTGCCTGACCTTCGTGGCAATGATGATCCGCCGGTCCCATCCTCGAACCCGGTAAATGCGGAATGTGGCCGTAGGCCTTGATCCCCAGCGGCTTGTCGATCCTCATTCCGCTATTGTACTGAATTCCAGAATGGAATTTGAACCGCAACTGCAATCAGCGCAATCAGCGGGAATTCCCGATCCGATTGAAGTGATCTTGCGCGGCGGCTCGATTCCGCTCTGCGACCGGGATCCGCAGATCCCCAAAAAACTGGCCCGGATCATTGACCCCTTTCAGATGAACCGAAAGACCGGTTCCCTTCAGCGGTCGAATTCCGCAAAGAGCTGGCAAAAGCACTGTAAATCCTGGAAGAAACATCGAAGACCGTGATCGGTGAGATTGCAGGGGCGCCGGACCAAAGTTCACTTTCTTTGCATTAAACTCAACTCTAAACTCAACCATCTTGAGGATGAGACTTTTGGCACGTCGCTTGCTTTGTAACAAAAGCCAGGAGTTGATTCCATGTACGAGGAGCTGAATGCAATCCGGCGCCGGATCATGGCACGAATGGACGAGTATACAAGCCTGCATGCTCTCATGGGCGAGTTCGAGAACCATTATCTGTCCTTCGTGCTGCTTCCAAGCTACCGGTTGCAGCAAACCATCCACATGGCCAACTATCTGGAACAGGAATACAGCCGCATTTCCAGCGCCATTCAGCGGGGTTTGCTTGCAGATCCTGAGGAAGTCGAAGCGGAAGTTCGGAATACGTTGCGGCACGCCGACTTTGCCTTTACCTGTTTGCCCCGTGAGCGCCCATACGATTCAGATTCCACAAATGGAATGAACTCGGCTTCAGAAACGCCGGAATTCGAGATGGATTCGGACAGGAAGCAAACGCTGATCAGGGAGTTCAAGAGAGTTGTTCTTCCCAGGGTTCACGCGGATACTTCGGAGGCGCCATTTGAAGTCTTCAACACAGTCTACGAGGCTTACAAGCGGAAGGACTGGCTGCTCATGGCTGCATTTGTCATCCAGTTCCGTGGGGAGCTTCCTCCGTCTGCGAAAGATGCTGCAGCCTTCGCGCTGCATGCTCCGGAGTATCTCAAGGAATACCGTGCGGTACTGGATGGGATGGAGCGCAGACTCACAAGCTTGAAGGAGGATCCGGCCGCCGGACGGCTCGAAAACCGGGATCAGATCCTGAACCATATGAAGCAGCAAAATCTGGAAATTCGCAAAGCAGTAACCCGTGAGGAAGAGCGAGTGCTCCTTCTCCGGAGCTGCCTGGAAGAATTGCTCCAGAAGCGATTCTCTAATTACGGGGTGAATTGATGAAAGAGAAAACCTTGATGTGTCAGATCTCCTCTGGAACACTCGAAAAGAATGAACTCAGAGATTTGCTAAGAAAGTTTTTGGAGGAAGACGAAGAGGAATCTTTCACATGGGAATCCATCACCAACAGAGATGGTCTGTCTAACAACTGGATTTATGATTTGTTTCAAGATTCTGCCGGCCGGATCTGGGTTGGAACCTGGGGAGGGGGAGTTTCCCTGTTCGATGGGAAACAATGGCAGACCTTTTCGCCCGCCGACGGTCTCCTCAGCAACGCCGCAACCTGCATCCGGGAAGATCGTACCGGCAAAATTTGGGTAGCGACCGATGCAGGGCTGAATTATTTTTCAAACGGCAAGTTTGAGAATGGAGGACTCGCGGGAAAGAGCCTGCTGAGCATCTTGATGGATGGTAAGGGAAATCTCTGGGCAGGTTGTTGGCGAAGCTCTTACAGCGGAGGAGGGTTATTCAGATTTGACGGGAAACGTTGGGAAAGTTTCACCACCAAAGATGGACTTCCGGGGCTGGAGATTCTGAAGGTGTTCCCGGATTCTCGCGGCAACATCTGGATCGGCACTTATGATCACGGCACTGGTGCGGGAGTGGGATGCTTTGACGGCAAAGAATGGCAAGTCTTCAACCGGAACAATGGATTGATCGACAATTGTGTGTACTCCATGTTTGAAGATCCGGAAGGAAACATGTGGTTCGGCACTGTACGCGGAGTCAGTGTTTACGACGGAAAGCTGTGGCACAGAATCACGACCATGGATGGGCTGGTCGACGACCGCGTCTCGGAGGCCGGGCTCGTCAACTGGCTGACCCATGGCGG
>CAZDDB010000105.1:0-5712 GCA_964504105.1 uncultured Acidobacteriota bacterium | reverse complement strand
TCCATGCTCATTGATTCGAAGAAAAAGATGTGGTTTGGGACCGAGGGGGGAGTGAGCCTTTTTGACGGAAGTACCTGGAAATCATTTACGAAACAGGATGGTCTTGTGGAGAATCTTGTGCGCACGATTCTTGAAGATCGTGACGGCAACCTCTGGTTCGGCACCTATCCTTACACTCCCAATAGTGGCGGAATCAGCATTGCCAGGCGGAATACACATCAAAAGAGCCTGATCGAGCGCTTGCCTCAATATTTACCTGGAAGCTTGAATCAGAAACTCTTGCCGCTAAAAAAGAGGGACGACTGATAGAATGAACATCAGCCGTCAGGCCGTGATCAAAGCTTTCCTGCGACAAGCCCTTGACATGCACTATGTCGCTCAGCGGGCTCGAAGAAAAATTGCCGCCGGATGATCCTGGAATGTAGCCAGGCCTGTAACACCCAACGTAAATCAATATCGATGTGGCGGCAAGACCGAAGACGAGGTCGCTACGCTAGAAAACGATCGATCGACACCAGCACATCTGAGGCTTCAAGATTCCCTTTAATACCCGCGTCCAAAAATAGGTCGATTACCTCGCTTTGATTCATGTGGAGAAGACGGGACGCCTTTCTCAAAGTAATCTTGCCGTTCTTGTACAGGTTTCCCACGTAAGTTTCGAATCCGATCCTGATTAGCTTTCTCATAGCAGTGGATTCTTCAATCTTTTCCTCTTTTTCAACAAGTCCTATGGCAGCTACCATGTCTTTGGGTATCCGGATGGTTTTGGTCTTCATGGCTTTCTCCATTTTGTCAGTAACGCTTTCACTGTGAAGTGTTCCTCATCACTGATCATTGGCGAAAGAGTCTCCAATTTTTGCAGCGCCTCGTTCGCTGTTATCTTCCTTTCCTTAAACATCAATGCAACGAGCACTGCCGGCGTCAGATAAGGCACCTGAAACAGACGAAGCCTTTTGATAAATCGTTTGTCATCGCTGCAAATTGCGTCGTAGTTTTCTGTCTGAAACACGGAAAAAACTGCTTCCTCTCCTTTTGCGCCGCTTCCGCCTGATGTGCTCACAGTAAGCAGTTTTCGTTCCAGATTATTCTTCACGATCACGGCATCCGGCCGTTTCACAGAATGATCAACAACCTCCTTCTTCACGAGCGGAGGAATCACTACAT
The DNA here is from genome assembly GCA_964504105.1 of uncultured Acidobacteriota bacterium. GTDB lineage: Bacteria > Acidobacteriota > HRBIN11 > JAKEFK01 > JAKEFK01 > CAZDDB01. The sequence goes on along the minus strand of CAZDDB010000105.1, from coordinate 4,548 downwards.
CGAAGCTCCGGCAGACGATCTCCTTCAAAGAGGATTTCACCAATTTGATCAGGCAATCCGAGTCCATCAAAAGCCTCATGTATTACATTGTAATAAATAGAGCACACAAACACAAGGGCCCCGGTGGTTCGTGTTAGGTGCATGATAGATTCATTGGCCGCAATACTGTTCAGGCTTATGGAGTTTATTTTGCAACTCTATTTTCTGCAGTAGACGATATTGCTTACCACGGGCCTCACGCAGTCGCTCAATCTCCAGCAGAAATCTCCTCACGTTCACGAGTCTTCAGCGATGAGACGTCTCTGGGGAAAGGTTAGGCCCGGGTACTGAGAGAGATTGTGGCTTTGGGAGCGCACGAATCGAGCAAACTCCTCTACGCCTTTTCGGCTATCCATCGGCATACGGTCGAGCGCGGTGTTGTAGTCTCCGACCAGCTCGTAGGTCATACCGGCTGTGCACTTTGCTTCGATAAACTCCAGATCAGCCAGCGCGTTTTCGAGCCTGGTCCATTCTTGTGAGTAGGTCAGGTGGTACGGCAATTCCGCAACTTTGCGTCTGGTAGGAAGTCCGGGCTTTCCAATGTCAGGCGGTTCTTTCCATGTAGACAGGTTTTCAAAATAATCGGCGATGAGACGATGCCAATCCTTGGTTAACCGCCAGCGTTTCCCGCTCTGATAATAGTACTCAACCAACCGCCAAGGTAACCGAACAAAAGCCAAGGGAGGTATGGCTTGTCCATCATCTCTTGCAACGTAGCGTTCTTGTGCAGCGATCTTGAAACTTTCGTAAAAGTAGTCGTAGCGCCCTTCGCGGCGAGCCAGAAAGGGACGGACCTGGCGAAGGAATAAATGGGCCGTATCGGCAGCAGCCTGTCGTGCCTCCTCATTGTCTTCTAGGCGATCGCTTCCGGACGCTTTGGTTCAGGGATGCTCAGGTCCGTGTCGTTCAGCCCGAGAGGAACGAAGCGATTCCATGTTTTGCGCCATTGTGCAATGTGTTTGTCTTGCTGATGAGGGCAGTCCAGGGGCATGGCAAGTTCGGGCGTCCCTTGATCCTCGCGCCACCGTGCCGCGTAATAGATGGCCGGATGAGGGATCTTGCCGGAACTTTCAATGTCTTGCTTGAGTTCTTCCAGAGCCCTGTGGAAAAAGAAGGCGCTTTAGAGATCGGCAACCTTGGAAACTGCAAGCGGGAGTTTGCCGGTCCGCATGTTACGCAAGACCTGTACCGAACGTCGCCAGCAGAGTGATTCTGTGCAATTCGGCCGCTCCAAGCGCATAAGGCACGCGATTCGGGCCGCTCGTTCGCGAAGCTTGTGCCTTCCGCGCAATCTCCAGATCTTCAAGCGCGTTTTCTGCATCTCCCGCTTTCAAGCGATTCATCCCTCGATTCAGACGCGCGACGGGATACTCGGGATCCAGTTGAATCGCAGCTTCCAGATCTCTCATTGCATTCTCCGGTCTGCCAAGAATCTCCCATGCAAACGCGCGGTTTACGCAGGCCACGGGATCGAGCGGGTTCAAGTCCATCGCCCGACTGAAATCGGAAATGGCCGCCTCGAGCCGGCCCAGATTCAAGTTTGCTGCGCCACGATTTGTGTAGGCTTCGATGCAACTGTTTCGTATGGCTGCATCAAAATCAGATCTGGCTTGCTCCCAGCGCCCCAGTCTTCCGTTACAAATTCCACGGCACAGGTAGGCAACTCCATCATCAGGATCCAGCAACAGTGCCGCGTCATAATTTTCAATTGCACTTTCTAGATCGCCCAGATTGTTCAGAATGTTGGCGCGGCCCACACGGGGAACCGGATTTTCCGGCTGCAAATCGATCGCTGTAGTGTAATCTTCCATCGCACCATCCCAGTCGCCGGAGCGTTCACGGTTCAATCCGCGGTTAGAATGCAGCATGCAACGCTCTGCTTCACTCAAATCGGGCAGTGCCAGCGCACTTTCAAACACACGAGCGGCTTCTTCATGTTTGCCGATATGCGAGAGCGAATATCCTAGCTGATTCAATCGAATGAGATCTTCCGGGCCCGCTTGTGCAGCGGGCAATGTTTTTCCGTAAAGATGTTCGAGCTGCCGGCGCAGCTCTGCAAAACTGCTCCACCGCCCGCCGGGATCCTTTGCAAGACACCGCATTACGGCGCTCTTCTCATTCAGCAAATACAAAATAGGCTCCCCAGCTGACAGATTCGTGGCGAGGCTTGAACTGTGGCGAAAGTTATCTCACGTCAGCGAGGACTGAGTGATCTCGGCTGTCCAGCTATTTGTGTGGATGGACCAAATCGTTCGATTTCATTTCGTAAACGATATTGAAGCGCAAAAAGCCCGGGTAAGTTGAGATTCCGAAGTAAACTCTAATACTTAACCAACTGGTTAAGTATTGGCAAGTGGATCAAAGCCGGTCCAGCGCTGTTTTCAAATCTTCGATCAGATCTTCAACGTCTTCCAATCCTACGGAAAGGCGCACCAGACCATCGGTGATTCCCACGCGTTTGCGTTCTGCTTCTTCGACATCTGCATGGGTCATCGTCACCGGATGAGTTACCAGAGATTCAACGGCGCCCAGGTTTTCGGCCAGGGTCCAGAGACGAACAGAGTCCATTAGCTTTTTCCCTGCGGCAACGCCACCTTTCACCTCAAACCAGACCATGGCTCCAAATCCGCTTGCCTGGCGTTTTGCAAGTTCGTGTTGCGAAAAAGAAGGAAGCCCTGGATAACACACACGTTCGACCCGCGGATGAGTCTCCAGAAACTGTGCAATTGCCAATGCATTCGCAGACTGACGGTCCATACGCACGGTAAGCGTTTTGCATCCCTGCAACGTCAACCAGGCTACCTGCGGCGAGAGAATCGTGCCGTTTGCCTTTTGAATAAAGCGCAGAGCTTCCCCCTGTTCCGGAGTCCGGCTGATCACTGCTCCGCCGATCGTGGCGTTGTGACCATCGAGATATTTTGTAGTGCTGTGAACAATCAGATCAGCACCCATTTCCAGCGGACGTTGATAGTAAGGAGTCAGAAACGTGTTGTCCACCGCATGAAGAATCCCTTTCTCGCGGGCAATCGCAGAAATAGCCGCTATGTCCGTTAGTTTCAGGGTAGGATTGGCAGGTGTTTCTGTAAAAATCAAACGCGTATTCTCCCTCAGATGCCGTCTTACATCGGAAGGATTGGAAGTATCTGCGAAACTGAAAAGAACACCATACTTTGAAAACACCTTTGTGCACAGTCGATACGTGCCTCCATATGCGACATCGGAAACAATCACGTGATCACCGGCGCTCACAAACGCAAGCAGTACAGCCTGGGTAGCAGCCATCCCGGAAGCAAAACAGGAACAATCGAGGCCACCCTCCAGCGCCGCCAATTTCTTTTCGAGCGCGCGAACGGTCGGATTGCCGGCTCGCGAATAAGAATAGCCTCGCGACATATATTGATCCACCGATTCCTGAACAAACGTCGTTGATTGATAAATCGGTGTCAGGATCGCGCCCGTTACCGGATCGGGTTCGACGCCCGCATGAATCTGTTTTGTTGCAAAACCCATATTTGTTTACCTCACATCAGGGATTCAAAGAGAAGCTGGTCATTCTCTATCAAGAGAGGCCGGGCGTCAAGAACCAAAATGCAGGGTGTCAAGCCAAAATGCAGGGTGTTCCTTTTTATTTTTTTGGTATACTGGATAGCGTCTCTTCCAGTTTTTTCAGTACAACTATTTTTTTTGAAGCCGGTACCGTGGCGCTTTACGCTCAAAGGAGGTCACGATGACAAACCAGGATCAGTTGTGCGTCAACACCATCCGCACTCTCTCTATGGATGCGGTTCAGCAGGCAAACTCCGGACATCCCGGAACACCAATGGCGATGGCGCCGGTAGCTTATTGTCTGTGGCAACGTTTCTTACGATTCGATCCTGACGATCCGATCTGGCCGAACCGCGACCGTTTTGTGCTTTCGATGGGGCACGCCTCGATGCTTCTGTACTCCATGCTGCATCTGACCGGAGTCAAGGCAGTGAATCCGCAGTATGAACGCCTTGGTGAAGTGTCTGTACCCCTCGATGACATCAAACGATTCCGCCAACTTGACAGCAGATGCGCCGGTCATCCGGAATATCGCTGGACCTCCGGAATTGAAACCACCACCGGACCTCTCGGTCAGGGAGTCGCGACCAGTGTCGGCATGGCGATTGCCGGATTGTGGCAGGCGAGCTATTTCAACCGTCCTGGATTTGAAATGTTCAACTACAACGTTTACGCGCTTTGCGGTGATGGCTGCATGATGGAAGGCGTTTCCAGTGAAGCAGCTTCTTTAGCCGGTCATTTGAAACTCAACAATCTGTGCTGGATTTACGACAACAACAAAATCACCATCGAAGGAAACACCGCATGGGCATTTAGCGAAGACGTAGCCACACGTTTTATCGGCTATGGATGGAATGTGACGCGTGTGGGAGATGCAAACGATCTGGAAATGCTGGAACGCGCATTCAATACATTCCGAAACACGAATGACAGACCAACCCTGATTATTGTGGATAGCCACAT
>CAZDDB010000104.1:296-11670 GCA_964504105.1 uncultured Acidobacteriota bacterium | reverse complement strand
GGCCGTTACGTTGCTTTGAAATTCATTCACGGTGATGATCCGGAATTGAGTGAACGATTCTTGATGGAGGCTCGCGCGCAAGCGCGCATTGAACATGATCGGGTTTGCAAGATCTATGAAGCAGGGGAGATCGATGGAAAGCTTTATATTTCCATGCAATTGATCGAAGGCAAAACCCTCAAAGAAGTGAGCAGTGAGCTGAAGACGGAAACGAAGGTGAAATTGATTCAGGAGGTTGCCGAAGCGATCCACGCGGCTCATCGCGTCGGGTTGATTCACCGGGATTTAAAACCCTCCAATATCATGGTGGAACGCACGGAAGAGGGACAGTGGATCCCGTACGTACTCGATTTCGGGTTGGCCCGGGAAGTTCAAGCACCGGGACGAACGATCAGCGGCACAGTGATCGGCAGCCCTCTCTATATGGCTCCCGAACAGGCCAGGGGGGAAGTCCGGAAGCTGGATCGTAGAAGTGATGTCTACAGTCTGGGCGTAACGCTCTACGAATTACTGACAAATCAAGTTCCTTTTTCTTCAGAAAATGCTCTGGATGTTCTTTTCGATGTTATCCACGAAGAACCCCGGCGTGTCAGGGCAGTGGATAACTCGATTCCTCAGGATCTGGAAACCATCGTTATGAAATGTTTGGAAAAGGAACCCGAACGGCGCTATGAATCAGCCAGGGCTCTTGCAGATGATCTCCAGAGGTATCTGGATGGAGAACCGGTGCGAGCCAGGCCCGCAGGCATTTTTTATCGTCTTTCTAAAAAGGCAAAGAAACAAAAGGCATTGGTTTTTACTGCGGCATCGGCATTGCTTGCTGTTCTCATTTTTGGAGGGGTGGCTGTGAAAGCGCGTTGGACGGCCGGCCGGCAAGCGGCGCTTGCCCAGGAGTTTGGCCAACAAATCAAAGAAGTCGAAGCCATCATGCGGTATGCGTATCTGCTTCCGCTCCACGATATCACTCCGGAAAAGAACATTGTTCGAAAAAAGATGGATTTGATCAAACAGCAAATTGCAAAGATGGGAAAAACCGGTTCCGGACCCGGCAATTATGCCCTGGGGCGCGGTCATCTGATGCTGCATGAATACGACCTTTCCTATGAGTATCTGACAAATGCCTGGCGCCAATATCCGGAACCCGCAGTCGCGTACGCTCTGGGATTGGTGTTGGGCGAGTTGTATCAGAAGGAATTGGAAGAAGCGCAGCGGATCGGGAGTGAGGATGCCAGAAAGAAAAGGATCCACCAAGTCGAAAAGCAATACAAGGATGCTGCACTCAGCTATTTGCAGAGAGGGGCTGCTTCGAGCACGGATTCGCCGGAATATGTGAAAGCGATGCTGGCCTTCTACGACAAGCAGTGGACCCCTGCTTTGAGTCTTGCTCAGCAGGCGATTCAGGAGAATCCCTGGCTTTATGAAGCGCGGCGTCTCGAGGGAGATACGTACCTGGCCCTCGCCAATGAGGCCCGGATTCACGGGGAAGGCAATCACGCGCTGGAACTCCTGAAGAAGGCCCAGAACAGTTATCAGAATGCGGAAGATAAGGCTCGTAGTGATGATGAGACCTATCAGAATGAATGTGGCTTGTGGAATACAGTGATGAGTATCAAGAACGAACGTGGCGACAATCCGGAGATCGCTTTCCAGAATGCGTTGACAGCTTGTAAGAAAGCGATTACCGTAAATTTCCAGAGTTTTGAAGCTTACGATAAACAGGCTTTTTCCTACTCCCGCTGGGCGGACTATCAGTTCTATGGCGGACAGGATCCACGGGACGCCTATACGAAATCGATTGAACTTTCACGGAAAGTGATCGCTCTAAAGTCCAGTTGGGGTTCTCCCTATAAGAATATCGGTTACTGCTATCTCGGTTTGGCCGACTATGCGGCAAACTACGGCAAGCCATACAAAGATCTGTTCGGCAAGGCGGCCGAAAGTTACCGGAAGGCGATCACCTTAAATCGGAATGACCCTGTTCCGTATCACAACATCGGCTTCGCCAACACGCGGCTGGCGGCCCTGAGCGCAAAGGAAGGCTCCGATCCCAGGCCATACAGCAAGCAAGCGATTGAGAATTACGAGAAGGCACTCATTCTGGATCCGGAACAACCGTATTTTGTTTGGAACAATCTGGGAATCGAATATGAAAGGCAGGGGGAATACGTCCTGGAACATGGCGGGGATCCCTCCAGTTTTTTGAGCCGCGCTCTCGAATATTACGAAAAAGCGACGAGGAATAACCCGGAGTATGCTTACCCATACAACAACTCGGGCAATGTTTATGTACTGCTGGCGAAACGGGAAAGATTGCACGGTGGAGACCCGAGCGAATTTCTGAAGCGGGCACTGGAGAAATATCAGGATGCTTCCAGGAGCGCCCCGAATCGAGACTTCTCGTACATCAATCAAGCAAGCGCTCTGCTGACGTTGGCGGAGTATACCATCGAACGGGGCAAGGACTCTTCTAAGTTATTAGAGGAAGCTTTCGGGAGTTTGAAAAGGGCAATGGAGTTGAACCCGGCTTTTGCTGAGACCCTTCATTATCTTGGCAGGGGCTATCTGTTGATGGCTGAGAATCTCTCTGCGCGCCACGAAACCCCCGAACCTGCGCTCACGAACGCCAGATCTTCTTTTGCCCGTTCGCACGAGCTGGATCCGACCTATTCACCGGCATGGATTGATGCTGCCCGAGTGGAGATTCTGTCGGCCCGCCGGCAGATCCAGCGGCAACGGTCGCCGGAGCAAGCATTCGCGAAGGCATTCGAGAATTTGCAAGAAGGGATCCGGGGCAATCCCGGTAATACCGATGGATACTGTGTTGCCGCCAATTTCTATCGTTGGAAGGGGGATTATCTTTTAAAACGGCGGAAAGATCCGCGAGAAGTCATTCAGCATGGATTGGAAATGGTAGAAAAGGCTCTGGCCATCCATCCCGATCTGGCAGAAGCGCTTGCGATTCGCGGAGTCCTGCACCTGGAATTGTCACTCGCCGAATCCGGTTCCGAAAAAAAGCGACAGGCAACTCAGTTGGCAAGAGAATCGCTGGAAAAGGCTTTAAAAATCAACCGGAACTTGCTTCCAGAATACGGCCCCTATCTTCCCAAACGATGAATGCGAATTAATGCGAATAATAAATGATCAACGGCTTCCGATTCATTGATTTCCATTCACTCGTTTGCTACTATTTAGGTTCTTTCAATTCCCCTTCAAATTTGTTACCAACAAACGTGGGTGCCGGGATAGCTCAGTCGGTAGAGCGAAGGACTGAAAATCCTTGCGTCGGCGGTTCGATTCCGTCTCCCGGCATATCTTCCTGAATCGCATGCGAAAAGAACGGGAACGGATCCAAGTCACGCTCACCGAGTCCTTCTGTCGCTGTTTAAGCAACAATTTCGAGGGGTGTGCGATAATATATGAAGTGATTGACAGCGGTTTGAGGAGGATTTGATGAGCAAGATTGGTCGGGAAACACCTTCCGTTCCACCGGAGTCCCAGGAAACACCTGAGTTACAGAAATCAAAGGACGGAATATCAAACCCGATCGAAGAGTTTTCTAAGAGTATTTTGGAGCCCTTCCAAAAGATCGCAAACATGTATGACGAGATCTTGGGGAAGTCTGCGGAAGCCGGCCCTGCTTTTCCTTCTAAAGAATTGAAAGGTGCTGATTTTCAAGTTATGCAAGACAGAATGCTGAAAGCCCGGTTAGGTGCGCCTGAAGGGGATTCCAGACAGGTTCAAGCTCAAAGTTCCGACAGCGGCAAAGCAGAAGGAGGGCCCGTTCATAAGAGGAGCAGAAGCGCCGGCTCCAAGGTAGCAGGCGACAAGAAAGAAGTGAGCGGTGGGGTTAGCGTCACTAAGGGAGACTTCAAAGATAAGACAAGAATCACAGATAAAGAACTGAGCAACATCAGCGGGGTCATCAATTTTCGCAAGGGTTACACTTTGTGGGACGGGGAAACGCATCTGGCGCGTCCTCTTGAGATTGATGAATCCAAGACAGGTGATTTTGGCGCAGTCTCAGCCAAGGGGCGCGTGGATGTTTTGGGTGTACACGGCCGCCTTTTCGGTCAATTCGATGCGAGCTGGAAGGAATTCGTTGCTACGATTGGACTTGGAGTGCAAGGATCTTTCGAATTAATCGGCGGTCATGTCGAACTCAAGCATGATGCCCCTGAGGTGAAGCTGGCCGGGCACGATGCTTCTTTGCATTCCATCATCAATCTGGATGCGTTTATCGGCGCCTTTGCGGAAGCAGGCGCAATTCTCAGCATCGGCTCTGATACGTTTCTTCGAATCGGAGCAGAGGCTTTTGCGGGTGCTTCTGCATCCATTTCGGGCGCAACTTCTTTGGGAGATTTACTGGGAGTGAATGCCACAGCTTCTGCATGGGCTGGTGTGGGAGCAAAAGCCATCCTGGATGTCGGATTTGAAGACGGAAAAATCGATGTGGACGTGGGTGTGGGCGCGGCCGTTTTATACGGTGCCGCCATTGACTGGGGCTTCACTGTAAATGTCGGAGAACTGGCAAAGCTGGCCGAAGACGAAGGCAAACTTCTGTTGGAGGATCCACTCGCATTCCCTGGCGATTTCTTGCAGGATGTAGGGCATGTCCTTGGAACCAACGTTGGTTCTATGTTTCAACTGTTGGATGAGGTGTTTTCTCTAACAAGAAAATCCGAACCCCTGCCGGGCCAGCAGCCGCAGCCGGATATTACCGAAAGAATCCGCGAAAAGCAATCGCAGAAACCGGCAGAGCCTCTCACGTAAAAATCAGGGAGAAAATGAAATGCAATCATCCACAGCTCAATTGATCGAACAGGGCAAAACATTCATGGAAACCCTTCGCCTGGCGAAAGCAGAAGACTGCTTTCGGAAGGCTCTTCACAAAGACACTCGCTCCGCAGCAGCGCTGGTCTGGTTGGGTCGTCTTGCCTTGATGCGTGAACAATCCGCTGAAGGGAACCGGTTGCTCGATGAGGCGTTAGCCATCGAACCCAACCAGCCTGAAGCTATGGCGCTGAAAGCAACTGATTGTATGCAAAGAGGAGATTTTCCTGAAGCCATTCGTTTTCTGGAGGAAGCGCTGCGAAGCGACACGAATTGTGAAATGGTTTACGGCAATCTCGCGCGTTGTTACCGCCGGACAGGAAGACTGGATGATGCGGAACAAGCGATCCGTAAAGCGATCGAACTGAATCCGCAGAATTTCAGCAATCACTTCGAACTGGGACGTTTGCTTGGCGAAACCGGCCGCGCGTCGGAATCGCTTTCCGAATGCCTCGAAAGTATTCGAATCAACCCTTTGTTTCAGGAAGGCTATCTTGCCGTCGGACTGCTCTTTACGATCGCCGCGAAATTGGACGAGGCGATCCGGGTGTATAGAGAAGGCCTGCGGCATAATCCCAATGCCTTTTTGCTGCGCGAGCAGATTTGCATTCTGCTGGTGCAGCAGGGAGACTTCCAGGGAGCCATGGAAGAGGCGTTGGAAATCATTCGGCGCCGCAATGAATATGGAGACCACCTGCGGTTAGGGATCTACGCCCTGGCACTCGGTCAGCATGAATTAGCTGAAAAGGCCTTCAAGAAGTCGGTTGAAATGAATCCGGAAAGCTGGGAAGGCCATTTCAACCTCGGCGAACTGTATGGGGCGGCCAACTTGATGGAAGAGGCAGAAGCGGAATACAAGAAGTCCATTGAAAAAGGAAAGGACCAATGGAAACCGCATAACGGGATCGGGTTGCTGGTCCTTCGCATTCGGAAAGATCCGGAGATTGCCCGCAATTATTTACAGCAGGCCCTGGAGCTCTCCGGGCGCCGGCCCGAGCCGTTATTTAATCTCGCTCTGGCTTCTGTGGAGATGCACGACTACGAGAGCGCGGAGCGATATTGTAGTGAACTATTGAAGATCACGAAACCGGATTTCCCTCTTCACCAAGAGGCAACCCGTTTGAGCGAAGTAATCCGAACGCAGAAAAATTGAGAAGACTTTTCTGTTTGTCTCAATGCGGGACGTTGCTCTTCTTCCTTTCCCTGGCGATTCTTTCCTGTGCCGGGCCGGATCACGGTAGCGAAATTCGGATCGGTTTTTACGGTCCGTTGACCGGCAATATGGCGAGTTTCGGTCAGACAACAAAGAAAGGTGTGGATCTGGCGGTTGCTGAAGCCAATCAGACAGGAACGGGTCCAAAGATCAAGCTCTTTTCGGAAGACGATCGCGGAAACCCGGAGGAAGCGCAGAGCGCGGTGACCAAACTGATCACCAAATATCGAGTGACCGCGATTCTTGGCGAGCCGTCTTCTTCCGGAAGTCTCGCCGGCGCACCGGTGTGTCAGCGGAACGGGATCCCGATGATTACTCCAACCGCCACAAATCCAAAGGTAACGGAGGTGGGCGATTTCATTTTTCGCGTTTGCTGGATTGATCCCTTTCAAGGGGAGATCATGGCCAGATTTGCTGTGACCCGGCTTGGCGTAAAACGTCCCGCGGTGCTGTTTGACGTGACCAGCGACTACTCTACGGGGCTGGCCGAAGTTTTTGAGAACACTGTTCGGCAGCTCGGTGGAGAAGTTATAAAGAAGGCGTCTTACAGCGTGGGCGATACCGATTTCTCGGCCCAGTTGACGGCGATTCGCGAGTTCACACCGGATGCTATTTTTGTTCCCGGTTACTACAACGAAGCCGGCTTAATCGTCCGGCAAGCGCGAAAAATGGGAATCGCCGCCATCATTCTTGGCGGTGACGGGTGGGATTCCCCGGCGTTGCAGCAAGTCGCCCGTGAATCGCTGGACCGCGCATATTATTGCACGCATTTTTTCCCGGCAGATCCCGATGCGCAGCCGTTTGTGAAATTGTACCAAAAGCAATATGGTGAGATCCCTTCGATGGGGGGAGCGCTTGGATATGACGCGGCAAATGTGCTGCTTCGGGCAATCCATGTGGCAGGACGGCCTGAACCCTTGCGGATCCGCGATATTCTTGCGGCTACTCGCGATTTTCATGGAGTTACCGGAACGATTCGCTTTGATTCGCACCGGAATGCTGTGAAACCAGCAATTGTTCTGCGGCTGGATCGAGGCAAAGCTTCTTTTGCCGAACGAATTAACCCATGAAGCGGAAACATCTGTTGGAAAACAAAAAGAGCGAGACCGTTTCGAATTAAGAACTCATGAAAGCGATTGTTCTCACCGGCACAGGGATCGTAGATCTGGTGGAGCGGCCTGAGCCGGAAGTCCAGGAGCGCGGAGACGCGATTGTTCGTGTAACCACCGCGGGGATCTGCGGATCCGATCTTCACATTCTTCACGGACGCGATCCCGGGATGAAGCCGGGCACGATCATGGGACATGAGTTCACGGGAACTGTGGAAGCGGTCGGGGAAGGTGTGACCGGTTTGAATCGGGGAGACCGTGTGGCGGCGCCATTTACGATCAATTGCGGCGAATGCTTTTATTGTTTGCGGCAGCTTCCTGCGCGGTGCATCCGTTCCCTTCCTTTCGGTTTTGTTACCGAAGAAGGTACCGGCCTTCAGGGCGCCCAGGCAGAACTCGTCCGGGTACCGCTTGCTTCTTCTACTTTATTGAAAATTCCAGACCGGCGCAGCGATGGATCCGCGCTGGCAGACGAGGAGGTCCTGTTTCTTGGCGACATTCTTTCCACCGCTTATTCATGCGCAGAGGGCGCTTTCTTGCGGAAGGCGGATGTGGTTGTTGTTGTGGGATGTGGCCCTGTCGGTCTTCTTTGCATTCTGGCGGCTACGCTGTTTGAACCTGCTGCGATTGTGGCGATCGATACGCTGGAGTACCGGCTGGACAAGGCGCGCTCGCTGGGAGCTGTTGTGGTCCGAGCTGATGCAATTGCGGCTGAGAAGCTTGTTCGAGAACTGACGGAAGGGCGCGGCGCAGATGCAGCTCTTGAGGCAGTCGGGTCTTCGTCCGCGCTGGATCTGGCAATCCGTTTGGTGCGTCCAGGCGCCGCCGTTTCGATTGCCGGCTACCATACGGAACCTGTTTACGCGTTCCCGATCCATCAGGCATACGGAAAGAATCTGTCCCTTCGGATTGGGCGATGCAACGCCAGAAAATACATGCAGCAACTGCTGCCGGTGGTTTTGGAGAGACGCTTGCCGATTACAAGCATCATCTCACACATTCTGCCGTTAGAGGATGGCGTGCGCGGCTATGAAATCTTTGATAAACGCCTCGACTCTGCACTGAAAGTGCTGCTGAAACCATAGAACGGCGATTCACCCTCGCTTCCGCTCGCGTATTGCCGACGTGTTGCGCTGGGAAATTTTGCCAGCGGGACGCCCACGCTACATCAGGTATAATGTGCAGGAACAAATCAGAAACCTTATATGAATCAAATCAATCATCTCTGTGTTTTGTTTCTCTTGTTTGCTTTTTTCGGAACTGGACACGCCGGGGAGATCGTTTCCCAACCGGAAGTGGAGCTGGCAATTCAGAGTGTCTATCCCGCTTTGATCCAGATCAAAGTTGTTGTCATGGAATTTGACGAAGGGCGGGAGCAAAAACAGCAAGCTGCCGGAAGCGGCGTCATTATCTCACCGGATGGCTACGCAGTTACCAATCATCATGTGGTCGGGCGGGCAAGCGCGATCCGCTGCGTTCTTTCCTCCAAGCAAGAGTTGGAAGCGAAGCTGGTAGGAACGGATCCACTCACGGACATTTCGGTGATTCGTCTCAATTTGTCCGAGCTTCCCAAGGGGGCTGTGTTGCCTTTTGCAGGATTTGGAGATTCCGGTGAATTAAGAATCGGGGATCCTGTTCTGGCAATGGGTTCTCCGCTGGCGCTATCACAGTCCGTGACCCGGGGGATCGTTGCGAACAGGGACATGATGATGCCGGGGATTTTTGGCTCGAGGCTGATTCTGGATGGCGAAGATGTGGGATTGCTGGTGAAGTGGATCGGGCACGATGCTCAAATTTTGCCCGGGAACTCGGGCGGTCCGCTTGTGAATTTGCGCGGTGAAGTTGTGGGAATCAATGAGATCAGTCTTGCAGGCGGAATCGGAGGCGCGATTCCAAGCGAGCTGGTGAAGACGATTTCAAAAGAATTAATAGAAAATGGCAAAGTCCGGCGTGCGTGGATTGGAGCTGACTTTCAGCCCCTGTTAAAGAGCATTCCCGAAGAACAAAAAGGTGTCCTTGTGGGCGGCGTTGTGTCCGCGTCTCCTGCTGATCAAGGGGGATTACGGCCTGGAGATATTGTTCTTTCTCTGGATGGTCAACCTGTGGATGCCCGTTTTCGGGAGCAACTTCCCGTGTTTCATCACATGCTGCTGAGCAAGCCGGTCGGAAGTACCCTCCAATTCCGTATCCTTCGGGAGGGCAAGGAGGTAACGGTTCCGGTTCTTACGCAATTGCGGGAAGATGCGCTCGGTCCGGAACAGGAATCGAAAGAATGGGGACTCGTTGTCGAAGAGATTACCAAATTGGCAGCTCTGGAGATGCATCGTACTGATAAAAAAGGCGTCAGTGTCAGCAGCGTAACGCTCGGCGGACCGGCAGATCAGGCCACGCTGCCGATCCTTCCCCAGGATGTGATTGTCGAGATTGCAGGAAGACCCGTAGCAGATAGAGGAACATTTTTTCGAATTACGGACGAGATAACGCGGAACCGGAAATCACCCGCGCCAACAGTTGTTGTGGTGGAACGGAAAAAAGAAAAGCTGCTCAGTTTGGTTGAGATCGGAATACGCACTCCGCAGGTTCCGGTTCCCGAAGCGCGAAGGGCATGGCTTCCCGTATCCACACAGGTGCTTTCCAGGAAGCTTGCTGCGGCTCTTGGATTGGAGGGAAGGCAAGGTGTCCGTGTGACCGATGTATTTGAGGGAAACACTGCTGAAACCGCCGGTTTTCGCGTTGGGGATGTGATTACAAAGATCGACCAGCAAACTGTGGAGGCCTCTGCCCCGCAGGATTCTGAAGTCTTTGAGTCGATGATCCGCCAGTATCGCATTGGAGGCAGTCCGGTGTTTACTGTAATCCGGGACGGAAAGGAAATGGAAGTGACAGCACAACTGGTGGCTCAACCAAAGGAAGAGCGGGAATTACCCGTATATGAGAGTGTGGATCTTGAATTTCGAGCGCGTGATATTTCGGATATCGAGCGGTGGGAACAGAAGGAGAAACAGTCCGGTGCACTGGTTACTTTTGTCCAACCCGGAGGCTGGGCTGCTGTGGGGGGACTGCGTCCCGGGGACCTGATTCAAGAGGTAAACGGAACCAGGATTATCCAGTTGAACGATCTAAAACCTCTGTTGGATTTTGCAAAAAAAAATCGTTTGAAACAGATCGACATGCTGGTCCGAAGCGGCGCGCACAGTCATTTTATTGAGTTGGAACCGGTCTGGCCGGAAGAAGCGGCCCCCTCAAAATAAAGGAGAATTCATGTCCAGTTGCCTGATTCGTTTGTTCTTATCAGTGTTCGTGTTTGCTTTAAGTCTTCCCTTGACTGCAGCCGAATTAAAAGCCACGGCGCGTGAATCGGCAGAACGATGGAAGAAAGCTGTGATCAACGTGAAACTTGTGGCCAAAGTGAAACTGCCGAATCGCGAAGAGGATCAGAAACTGGAAGTAACAGGCACCGTGATTGATCCTTCCGGTCTCACTGTGGTGTCGGCACAATCGATTGATCCTGCTGCCTTGATTCGTACGTTCTTTAATTCTGTTTCGCCGGGGCAGGGGCAGAATTTCAAATTCGAATCCGAGGTCCGGGAAACTGCTCTGATTCTGGACGACGGCACGGAAGTAGAAGCGGATGTCGTCCTGAAGGACAGCGACCTCGATCTGGCGTTCGTCCGTCCGCGTGAATCGACCCGCACGTATGAGTTTATTCCCTTGAAGCCACCCATGGCTCCTCCGGACTTGCTTGAGGATGTGTTTGTCATCAGCCGTCTGGGCCGTTCGGAGAATCGATCGATTTCCATCTCCACCGGACTCGTTCAGGCAATCGTAAAAGGTCCAAGACCGTTCTATGTTTGCAATGACGAGTTGTCTGCCGGCAGTGTTGGGACGATTGCGTTCAATGCCGGTGGAGCCACGCTTGGTGTGTTCGTGTTGAAGCCGAAGCAGAATACCGGTGACGGCGGCATGGGGGCGCTGATGACCATGGTGACAGGCGGACGCGGCGGCGCAGGATCGACCGTGATTTTGCGTCCCGTGCAGGACTTGATCGAAGTTGCTGCGCAGGCTAAAGAAGCAAAGCTGCCGGACAAAACACCGCAAACGCAAACGGCTCCCGCCGCACCACCGCAACGTTGAACGAACCAGGGTAGGGGCGCATGACATGCGCCCCCGACCGTTTTCAGGCGGTCTCCTAACCCGGCATAGCGGGAACCAAACAGGATTT
>CAZDDB010000104.1:0-246 GCA_964504105.1 uncultured Acidobacteriota bacterium | reverse complement strand
CAATCCAAGTTTGAGTCCAGTCAGCCTCAAATAGGTAAGCAACTGAGTTTCAAAAATGTCATCGTATTTGGATACGGCTTTGGTATCAACAAGGACCTTTTTCTCGATCATAAGGTTGATTCTGAAATGCTTGGGAAGTTTGCGGCCCTTATAAGGGACCGGAAAATCGATCTGCCTTCGTACCTTCAGGCCACGCTGTTCGAGTTCCCAGACTCCTTCGAGCTGCTAACCTGCGTTATTTGCAGT
>CAZDDB010000103.1:10190-11690 GCA_964504105.1 uncultured Acidobacteriota bacterium | reverse complement strand
GAAAAGGGCGGATCGATGGCCACGAACATTTTCATTGGCCTCGGTGTTGGAGTTGTCTATCGCATACTTTATGGCGCGATGCGGTTCTGGAAAGATCCGGCGGAGTGGAAGCCTTCTTTCTTTCCTGGATCCGCGGTGCGCTGCGATACATCGCCGGAATTGCTGGGTGTTGGTTACATCATCGGTTACCGGACCGGTTCCGAGATGTTTGCCGGCGGCCTCCTGTCGTGGATTGTAATCATTCCATTCATTAAGTTTTTTGGTATCCACATTCCTGAAGCCCTTTATCCGGGGATCAAGCCGATCGCAGCTATGAGTCTCGATGAGATTCGCGGGGCTTATGTGAATTACATCGGCGCGGGGGCGGTAGCCACCGGCGGTCTGATCAGTCTGATCAAGTCGATGCCGATCATCATCAGTTCTTTCCGGGCGAGTTTTCGGGAAATGACCCGCTCCCGCTCGGATGAAGTGATCGAAAAGACACGCGTACACCGCGATCTCTCGATGGGTGTTGTTGTGGTCGGCTCGTTGCTGATGATTGCGCTGATCTTTTTTATTCTGCACTTTAAGATCAATCCCGGTGCGCTTGGCGGAAACGTTGTTTCATCCATTCTGGTGGTGATTCTTGGTTTCTTCTTTGTAACGGTTTCCTCACGTCTTGTGGGAATTCTTGGTTCTTCTTCTAATCCAATCTCAGGGATGACGATTGGAGCATTGCTCGCAACCTGTCTGGTTTTTTTGGCTGTTGGGTGGACAGGTCATGCGTATGAAGCGGTTGCGCTGAGCATTGGCGCGGTGGTTTGTATCGCGGCTGCCAACGCCGGCGCCACGTCCCAGGATTTGAAGACAGGGTACATCGTTGGTTCCACACCAAAACGGCAGCAGACTGCATTGATCATCGGGGTGCTCACATCGGTAATCGTTGTTGGTTACACAATGACGTGGATCAATGGAAAGTTCACCACAATCAAAGCTGCCGACATTCCGGCGTTCAATCTTGCGGAACGAAGCGGAGACCAGTCGCGGAGTGCAACCTACGAAGGACACGACTACGTTCTTTACACTCTGATTGGAGATGAACGAATTCCGGACGGGGATTATTATGTGGACCGTGCTGACGGCAAGATCAAGTATCAGCGGGTTTACGGAATCGGAAGCGAAAAACTTCCGGCCCCGAAAGCGTCGATCATGGCTGCGCTGATCAAGGGATTGTTGGACCAAAAACTTCCCTGGGGTCTGGTCCTGCTTGGCGTTGCAATCGCATTGATCGTTGAGCTCCTTGGTTTGCAAGTTTTGTCCGTTGCTGTCGGAGTTTATTTGCCTGTGTCCACGAGCGCAGCCATTTTTATGGGCGGTCTCATTCGCAAGATCGCGATCCGCAAAACGGGAATGACGGAAGAAGAAAACGATAAGCCGTACGATCTCGAGAAACGGACAGAACTCTTCGCGAGTCGAGTCCGCGCATTCGTCAAGCGCCTGCGACGTATTGATGCAAATATC
>CAZDDB010000103.1:0-10180 GCA_964504105.1 uncultured Acidobacteriota bacterium | reverse complement strand
GGCACGCTCTACGGCTCCGGTCTGATTGCCGGTGGCGCCGTGGCAGGTCTTGCGCTGGCTGCATTCGCCGGCTTTGAGATGGAAGAAACAGTCGGCGCCATCGGACCACGTATTCTGGGATTTCT
This sequence comes from uncultured Acidobacteriota bacterium, assembly GCA_964504105.1. Classification (GTDB taxonomy): domain Bacteria; phylum Acidobacteriota; class HRBIN11; order JAKEFK01; family JAKEFK01; genus CAZDDB01. The sequence goes on along the minus strand of CAZDDB010000103.1, from coordinate 10,055 downwards.
CGCCAACAACAATCTGTTTTCAATGCTTGTATTCCTGGCGCTCGGCCTTTCCCTGTACCGCTTCGCACGCAAACGGTAACCGGCTTTCCGGCCTGGTTTGGAATCTGTAACCGTTTGGTTACATATTACCGATGAAGATCACTGGGAGTCTGCCCTTGCCTTACTTGCTGATTTTGGTCATCAAATCTGTGTAGAGTTTCTTTGCTTCGGCATGCTCGGGGGCCAGCTTGAGCGCGCGTGTGCACAGATTCAACGCGCGTTTGGACAAACCGTTTTGCAGATAGAAATTAGCGAGGTCCATGTGGTAATCGGCGTTCCATGGATCCAGCTCGATCGCTTTGTAGAAGCTTTGTTCGGCGTCCTTTCCAAATCGCGGATGCTGCGCGTAAGCGCAGGCCATGAGGCGGTAGTATTTTGCCTGTGTGGGGTTGTTTTTGATCGCCTGTTTGCAGAGCTGTATGACTTTCCAGTAGTCATTTTGTTTAAAATTCTGATCTGCTAATTCGTAGAATTGTTCGGCCACCCGGATATGATGATCTTCCTCCGCTCTCTTCTCTGATTTGATCACTTCCATGCGGACCTGCTGCGTCAGTTTGGTTACTTGTTCCACAAGTTCCGGACTTGATTTGCGTGCGACTGGAGGCGCATCGGCCAACCGCTTCTTTTGAAGGTCCATCAGATATGCCTGATCCGATCTGGTCGGTTTTGCGGCAGCAGGTCTCTTTGTGGAAGGTCCGGCTGGGGCGGGCGAAGCCGGCTTGCTGGAAGCCGGCGGTGGGGGCGTGGCCGCGCTTTCTGTGCGCCTGCCTGCCGGCTTGTCGGCAGCCGGAGCAAACCGCACGGCGCCCATCTTTTCCAGAACATACACAAACCTGGCGATGCTTTCGTCCGGAAGCCCCGTGAGCTGATTCAGCGTATTCAGAGTTATGTTTGGTTCTTCCAACCGCGAGGCGATGAAGCTTTCTTCGGGTTTCAGGTTCAGAGCGGATAACACTTCCTCAAACTGCGAAGTACGGCTGATGTATCCATAGAGCGGAATCTCGCTGTCTACCTTCTGAAGATCGATTAACGTGCGGGACGCTTCAAGCAGGATTTCTGAAATGTGAACGGTGGAAAAGGAATCATGCAGGATGACGGCGTTTGCGAAATCGCCTTCAAATACAGGCCAGAAAAAGACCTGGATCAATGCGGCTTTCATCAGCTCGCGGTAAGCCGAGCTGAAATTTTCCAGAGCGAACGTCTGGTTAAACAGAAACCGGTTGACGGCTGATTCCATATTTTCACTGGCAAGGGGCATGCTTTCTTTCTTGATCAGGTGTTTCTGGACCAGGAAGTTCCAGATGTTTTCATCCGTCTGGCTGGATTCAAACAGGACCAGCTCGCGTTGCCGGATCAGGAACCGTTTCTGAAGCGTCGCCCATCGCGTCGTGAGAACTCCCGACGCTCCTTGCTTGTAAAGATCCACCAAAAGATCAAAGAGGCTCCCACTCTTTACAGAAGGCACAGGATCGATTTTCTCCGCGCGCGGCAGTTTTCGCTTGGATTCGCGAAGGAGCGCATTTCGCAATTGTTCCAGTTCCGTAATCAGGCCGGCGTAATCCGCATAGCGCGCTTCCGGATTTTTTTCCGTCATGGTTCTCATGATGTTGTACGCTTGTTGCGGAATTGCACCGCCAAGGTCATCAAAGGGAGGGAACGGCTCAGAAGCGTGCTTGATCACCATTTCGATTGCCGAACCGGCGTTGTAAGGAAGAGTTCCATAGAGCATGAAATAAAAAGTGATTCCCAATGAATAGATGTCTGCCCGGTAATCCACTGTCGAAGACTGCGCCTGTTCAGGCGGCATAAAACCGGGAGTGCCGAGGAACTCCTGGACCTGCGTGATCTTTGCGGAGGGTTTTTTTTCGTGCGCAAGAGCCAGACCGAAATCCACGATTTTTACCTGGCCGTTCTCATCAAACAGAATGTTGCTTGGTTTGATATCGCGATGCACGATCCCTTTCTTGGATGCTGCCGATAGCGCATTTGCCGATTGCAGCATGATTTCTACCACCGGCAGTACGTCGATTCTACCTTTCTTCTTCACAAGATCGGCCACGGATCCGCCGGGACACCACTGAATCGCAAAATAGTGATCCCCTTCTTCCTCGCCAAAACTGTAGATGAAGGCGATCCCGGGGTGATTGATCGCGGCAAGCACCTTCGCTTCCCTTCGAAAACGCTCCACAAAGGCCGGAGAATTGGAGAGCCTTCTCGTGAGAATTTTTACCGCAACGTATCGTTCCAGAGGCTCGTCATAGGCCTTAAAAACATGTCCCATCGCGCCGCTTCCGATCAATGATTCCGTCCTGTAAACGCCGTATTTCGGTTTGATTCGGGCCGAAGATTCCGTTGTGACCGTGGCTACAAAATCGACGGTAGAATAACTCCGGTCATTGACTGCGGGTTCCGGGGGAGCTACCGGCGGCTCGTTGACAGCGCTGGGAATTTCCGCTGTCCTTTTCAGGTCATCTACCAGCCGGACGAACCCGCGGATTCTGGCAATCAGCTCGCGTGGCTCCACCGGCTTCACCAAATACTCATCTGCGCCTGCATCAAAACACGCAAGTTTTCTTTCTACGGAAGAGGTCCCGCTCAAGATGATGATGATGATTTCGCGAAGAAGCGGATCATTCTTAATGATTCGGCAAATCTCATCTCCCGGCATTTCCGGCATCGTCAGATCTAGGATCATGATCTGCGGTTTTTCCACCAGAATCAGCTCGATCGCCTCTTTCCCGGTGGAGGCGGTTTTTACCGAATACCCTTCCTCATGCAGGATTGTTTCCAGATAAGATCTCAGGAGATCATCATCATCTACGATCAGAATAGTATGTGGATTCACTTCACCCCTCAAAGTGTTTCTTCATGATACCGCACTTAAATTGACAAGCATAGTGCGGTACCTTATAATCATGGTTCATTTTTTAAGTCGAGGACACTAGTGTCATGAAACGCACGTACCAGCCGAACAACCGGAAACGCAAACGCACACACGGATTTCTGGAGAGGATGAGCAGCCGTTCGGGCCGCAAGGTGCTGAATCAACGGCGCGCCAAGGGGAGACACCGCTTAACAGTCTGATGCCCCAAGAGTGGGATGAAACGTTCTCGCGAGAGAACCGGCTCCGCAAGTCCTCCGATTTTCAACGAATTTTCTCCCGGGGGAAACGAATCGCAACCCGGAACTTCGTGGTTTACTTGTTGCCGAACCGTCTTCCTTTCTCCCGTCTTGGAATTCAGGTCAAAGCACGAATCGGACCAGCCGTCAGACGAAATTATATCAAACGCATGGTTCGGGAAATATTTCGAAAAATGAAACACGAATTTCGCCAGTCGTTTGATTTCATCTTTATCGCGGAAACCGGAATGCGCGAAATGGAATACCATTTGTTTGAGACTCAGTTCCGGAAGGCGTTGGAAACATGCCTGCTGTGAGCCGGGATCTGGGAAGGTCTGCCGTGCTCGCTCTGCTGCGGGGCTACAAGCGGTTTCTCTCGCCCTTGTTGATCCCTGCCTGCCGGTTTACGCCTACCTGCTCCGAATATACGTATGAAGCCATTTTGCGCTATGGAGTGTGGAAGGGAACTTTTCTCGGTGTCAAACGAATCTTAAGATGCAACCCTTTTACGAGAGGAGGCGTCGACCCCGTACGGTAATTTTATGGATAAGAAGCTGCTGATTTTTTTGGTTGGATTCTTTCTTTTCTTTGTTTTGTATAACAAGTTCATTCTGGAGCCCAGAGTGAAAAAGGAACGGCCGCCGCGTGTGCCTGTCGCGGCAGCTCCCGTGCAGATTCCGGCTCAGACGCAGACTGCGCCTGCCGCGCCTTCTTCTGCGCCGGCGGTAGCGGTCGCCGCCTCCTCCATCCGCACAGTCGTTGTGGATAGTCCTCTGTATCGGGCTGAATTTTCCAGCAAAGGAGCAGTACTCACTTCATTCCGGTTGAAGAAATATATGGATGACCAGGGGCAGCCGCTGGAAATGATCCCGCAAACGGGAACCACGGAAGATTTACCATTGAGCTTTGATCTGGAGGACAAGAAACTGACAGAAGTTGGGACTCAAGCCCTCTACGTGGTGCAGGGAGACAGCCGTTCCCTCGGCGTTCATGACAAGGGCTCGGTCTCCTTTTCCTACTCCGATGGAACCCATTCCTTTCGCAAGGAATTTCGCTTTTCGGGTGAGAGTTATCTGATTGAGTGTGCGTTCGAGGCAGCCAACGGAACACAGAGTGTTCCGGTGCGCGTCAGCTGGGCTCCGGGTCTGGAGAGTTTAAAGAGCTACAAGGATCGTTCGGTGGTCAAGCCATCCAGGGGAATTGTGAATAGCGGCGATAAAGTCAAACATTGGGAAGCCAAAGCAGTGAAAGAGTTCAAAAAGATCGGTTCCACGGTGCGCTGGGCCGGAGTGGAGAACAACTATTTCGCCGGGATTTTTATTCCTACAAACCAGCCAGCGGATGCCTACATGAATCAGGCGCCGCGTAGCGAAGATCAAACGATCCACAATGTGCACGTGATGGTTGCGGGGATGCAGCCACAGCCGCTCCAGATGACATTGTTCATTGGTCCGAAGGATTACCTGCTGCTCAAAGATCTGGGCCTGGATCTGGAAGACGCTGTGGATTTTGGCTTTTTTAGTCCGATTGCAAAAGGGCTTTTCTTTGCGTTGCGTTATTTTCATACGTTTACGAAAAACTATGGCTGGTCGATCGTTCTTCTGACGATTTTGATCAAGATCATCTTCACGCCATTTACACAAATGAGTTTTGCCTCGATGAAGAAGATGCAGCAGATGCAGCCGGAGTTGAAGAAGATCCAGGATAAATACGCGAAGATCAAGAGCGACGATCCGCGCAAAATGAGTATGAATACGGAGATCATGCAGCTTCATAAACGCTACGGTGTGAATCCGTTGGGAGGGTGTTTACCGATGCTTTTGCAGATGCCGTTCCTGTTTGCGTTTTACGGGCTTCTCTCAAACGCCATTGAACTTCGCCACGCGCCATTTGGATTCTGGCTGCAGGATCTTTCCCGTCCGGATCCGATTTATGTGACCCCGCTGATTATGGGAGGAACGATGCTGCTCCAGCAAAGAATGACACCGGTCAGTGATCCGATGCAGAAAAACATGATGTACATCATGCCCGTGATGTTTACTTTTATGTCGTTTAAGTTGCAGAGCGGACTGGTATTATACTGGCTGCTGAGCAATGTCCTCGCGATCGCGCATCAGTTTTATTTTCAGCGCCAGCAAAAAACGGCGGGACCAGCTGAACCCAAACCGTAGAAACGGAAGGAGGCGCAGAGATCGCAGAGAAAGGAAATAGGGAGTTTACCTCTGCGTGCTCCGCGTCTCTGCGGTAAAATCCTACATGATTCATGAAACGGAAGATACGATTGCTGCGCTGGCAACGCCTCCCGGCAGGGCGGCGCTGGGAATGGTGCGCGTAAGCGGGAAACGTTGCAGCGAGATCCTTCCGAAAGTCTTCTTTCCTCATCGCGACCATTCGATCGTTCCATTCCGCCCTGTTCTGGGACGCGTGACTCTGGCAGAAGGGAAGTATCTCGATGAAGCGATTCTGACTTTCTTTGCGCAGCCGCATTCTTACACGCGCGAAGATCTTGCCGAAATTACCTGTCACGGAAATCCACTCATCCTGGAAAAAATCCTGGAGCGGATTCTGTCTTCCGGGGCCAGACTGGCGCGTCCGGGTGAGTTCACGTACCGCGCTTTCCTCAATGGCCGGATCGATCTTGTGCAGGCGGAAGCGGTGCAAGACCTGATCTCTGCAGACTCCCTCTATCAAGCGGAACTTGCGTTGCAACAACTGGACGGACATCTCAGCGCACGTTTTCAGGAGCTGAAACAACAACTCATTGAATTAGTTTCACGGATGGAAGGCAATATCGATTTCAGTGAGGAACAGCATTATAGTTTTATCAGTCGTGAAGAGGCGCTTCATCGCCAGGACCGGATTCTGGAAACTCTCGAAAATCTTCTCGGAACATTTGAACGTGGCCATTTGATCAAGGATGGATATAACGTTGCTCTTGTCGGAAAACCGAACGTCGGAAAGTCGAGCCTCTTTAACGCGTTGCTGGGTCGAAACAGGGCCATCGTTACGGCAATTCCGGGAACCACCCGCGATTATCTTCACGAAAAGCTGACTCTGGGGAATCTCCTGGTGAACCTCCTTGACACTGCCGGAATCCGTGAAAGCGGGGAAGAAATAGAACGAGAAGGAATCCTGAGAAGTCGGCAAGTTATTGAAAATGCGGAACTTATCTTGTTTGTCGTGGATGGGTCACGCCCCCTGGAGGATCTCGATTCGGAGCTGTGGGCAGAGACGAAGGGGAAAAAGAAGTTGCTCCTTTGCAACAAGAGTGACCTTTCCGGATTTTCTTTGTTTAAAATAGAAGATGTGACGGGAGTTGCCGTTTCTGCGGTAAACGGAAATGGGATGGAAGAAGTGGTAAATCGAGTTCGCGGACAAATCGAAGAGCAGATTCGTTATTCGCCGCAGGATTCTTTGATCTCCAGCTTGCGTCACCGGGAAATCCTGAAACAGGCGGTAGACGCGATGCGCCGCGCACGCCATGGAGTGCAGGAAGGAATGAGTGAAGAGTTTCCGCTGATTGATCTCCATGAGGCCCTTCGACGGATCGGCGAGATCACAGGAGAAGTGACAATCGAAGACATCTACCAGCAGATTTTCAGCAGTTTCTGTATCGGAAAGTAACTACACATAGTTTTGCTCATGAATACACACTATGACGTTGTTGTGATTGGCGGTGGTCATGCCGGGTGCGAAGCGGCCTCTGCGGCGGCGCGCGGCGGGGCGAAGACTGCACTGATCACAATGTCTTTGGACGCGATCGGACAGATGTCATGCAACCCTGCCATCGGGGGAGTTGCCAAAGGTCAGCTTGTGAAGGAAATCGACGCGCTGGGCGGAATCATGGGAACCATGGCCGACAGCACGGGGATCCAGTTCAAGCTGCTGAACAGAAGCAAAGGAACTGCCGTTTGGTCCCCCCGCTGCCAGTCGGATAAGCCGCGGTACCGGAATAAGATGCGATCCTTGCTGGAAGCAACCGCTAACCTCCGGCTGATCGAAGGAATTGCCGTAAGTCTCATCATTGAAGAAAACGCGATCAGGGGACTTCGATTGCTTTCCGGTGAGGAGATGAATTGTACCGCGATTATCATTACTACCGGTACCTTTTTGAACGGCTTGATCCATATTGGTCCGAAAAAGATCGAGTCAGGCAGAATCAATGAACCGGCAGCTACGCATCTCTCCGAATCACTCCGCAGTTACGGTTTCGAAATGGGACGGCTGAAAACAGGCACACCTCCACGAATACACAGAGACAGCATTGACTTTGCAAGAATGGAGGAGCAGTGGGGAGATGAGCACCCATTCTTTTTCAGTCCGGAGACTACAGGTTGTGAGCTAACTCAAATACCATGTCACATTACATACACGAATGATCGTGTTCATTCCCTGATTCGCGCCAATCTGGATCAGTCCCCGATGTACAGCGGGCAGATTCAGGGAATCGGTCCGCGCTATTGTCCTTCGGTTGAAGACAAAGTAGTCAAGTTCCCGGATAAGGAGCGCCACCAGCTTTTTATCGAACCGGAAGGGCTCGATACGGTGGAGTACTACATCAATGGTCTTTCCACTTCACTCCCCGAGGACATCCAGCATCTGATTCTGAAACAAATTCCAGGCCTGGAGGAAGCGGTGATGCTAAAGCCCGGGTATGCCGTGGAGTACGATTATATCCAGCCAACTGAACTGCAGCCGACTCTCGAGACAAAGAGGATCCGCGGGCTTTTTCTGGCTGGACAGATCAATGGTACTTCGGGATACGAAGAGGCGGCCGCGCAAGGAATGATTGCAGGAATCAATGCTTTGCAGAAGATTCGGGGTGATGAACCGTTTGTTCTGAAGCGGTGGGAAGCTTATGTGGGCATCCTGATCGATGATCTGGTGACCAAAGGGACCATCGAGCCATACAGGATGTTTACGTCCCGCGCGGAGTACCGGCTGATGCTTCGTCTGGATAATGTGGAGGAGAGACTGACTCCCCATGGACATCGTCTTGGCCTTGTTCGAAATTCGCGGTTTTCCCGGTTTGAGTTGGAGCGGATGAGGATTCAAGATTCGATCGAGATGCTCCGGAAGACAAAGGTTGTTTTTGATGGCCAGGGTCTTACTGGGGAACAATTATTGCGCCGGCCCGAGTTTGATCTCGCGAGGGTCGAGAAGGCTGCGGGAATCTCTTTCTCGGATCTCTCGGAGATGCAACGGTTTGCGATTGAGAACCGAATCAAGTACCAGGGGTATATCGATCGTCAGGTCCAGGAAGCTGAAAAGATGAAGAAATGGGAAAACCGCGGAATCCCCCAGGATCTTGATTTTCGAGTGATTCCGGGTTTTACGCGCGAAATTGTTGAGAAGCTGCAGCGGATTCGTCCGCGGACTTTTGGCCAGGCGCAGCGGATTTCGGGGATCACGCCGGCGGCTCTGTCCATCCTGCGCATTTACCTTGAGAAACGCGTTTGATCGGCGAAGAATCCATTCGCAGCTTGAAGATATTTCGGGATTTGATCCTCGAGTGGAGTCCCCGTATGAACCTAACTGCGTTTCGCACTCCAGAGGAGGTCGAGGAAATCTTGATCGGTGAATCGGTCCGCGCACTTTCTGCCGTTTCCATTTCGGGGAAACGTATTCTCGATTTCGGATCGGGCGCCGGGATACCTGGTCTGGTTTGGGCAATCTGTGATCCCTCTGTAATCCTCACTTCGCTGGAAGTACGTCATAAAAAGATCGCATTTCAAAAACAGGTGTTGCGATCCACAGGCGTAGAGGCAGAGATCATCCGGGGGCGTTTTCCCGAGGCCGTTTCTGGTCGAAGATTTGATCTGATTGTAAGTCGCGCGATCCGCTTTTCTCCCCGATTATTCCAGGATGCAGTCGCCCTCCTTGGCACAGGCGGAATTCTGGTCCGGTTTGCGAGTCCGGGAACTGTCGAGGAGAGGTGGTCCGCAAACAGCGTCTCTCCCCGTACGACGCTGATGTTCCACGTGAAAATGTTCTAGCGGAAACAGCCGGGTCGTGATACAGTGTTCCAATGGCAACATTTTCACGTGGAACGTTCGAACCATGGTATGTCACCGGCTTTGTCGACGGAGCGGGAAGTTTTACATATAGCCGTTCGGGCCGGCAAATTGGACTCTACTTCGCGGTAAAACTGACCGAGGCGGATCGGATAGTTCTGGATCATCTCCAGCAATTCTTCGGCGGGATCGGGAATATTTACAAGGTTGTCCCAAGAACTCCAAGAGCGGGAAGCGGATATACGAAGACCGTCAGCTATTTCCGGGTTACCCGGCTTGAGGATTTGAAGCGCGTTGTGGACCACTTCGATCGGTACCCTCTTCAGACTGCAAAACGAGGATCGTATGAAATCTGGCGAGAAATGGTAGCGCTAAAACAGGCGTTTCGCAAGCCGGATCGTGAACGATTGAATGCCCTGGCTGCGCAACTGTCCGCTGCATCAACGAGAACCAACCATGGCCCTAACCCGGACGAGCCGGAACCAAACAGGGGTTCCGTGGTGTCCGGTGTTTCGATTTTAACGCAAAGGCGCAAAGGCGCAAAGAAACAATGAGACTCTGCGCCATTGTTTCCTCTGCGTCTTACCAGACTGCCTGTGCCGCTCCGGCCGCTTGCCGCCACACCTTCATGAATCAAGAAGACGCAAAGGGGGGCAAGACGCCAAGCTCCTTTCTTTGCGACTTTGCGTCTTTGCGTTAAAATTGCTATCGGACATTCCCGAAAGTTGGAGCAGTTTGAAAAAGCGTCAAAACCAGCATGAACACTGGGCAAACCGCTAGCGCCCCAAAATAGTCTTGCTTTTTTTTCAACGATTTGAGATTTAACGGTCTAAGGGCCTGCACAAACAGTTTCCGGTAGTTTTCAGACTTTGTGATATCCTA
>CAZDDB010000102.1:9681-11704 GCA_964504105.1 uncultured Acidobacteriota bacterium | reverse complement strand
TGAGCAAACGCAAGTGTGGAGAAAATCATACACGTGACAACTACGATATTAGAAGTTAGTTTCATGGATACCCTCCCATGCGAGTACAGCATACCGAAGTTATGCCAGCGCCATCCACGCTGCGAGTGAAGCGACTTTCTGCTCCGCGCGCCACGGACCCGGACGCGAGCGGCCGAATTCCGCAGTTACATGCTTGATGCGCTCTTCAAGTTTACCAGGAGAGCAGCACACTTCTTTTCCCAGTAGTCGCACGTCTCGACTGTTCCTGATGCTGCATTCCCAATATAGCGCTCCGGATGGTTCAGCAACTCACGTTCGGATTGGGTGAACAGGGCATAGTACCGTTGCAGCTCCGGTTCCGATTCGAGCAGCTCGGTCATTTTCTTGCCGCTTGTACGGGAAGAATTGACCAGCTTCTTGGACCAATCGTATGGATCCGGACAGCCGCGCAGACCGAGAATGATATAGAGAGGTTCGGCGATGATCGAATCGCGTGTCATGTCGAGGTTCCGTTTCATCTTTTCCCGGTCCACCTCAAGCAAACGCACAACATTGGTCGTCCTGTAAATCGAATAATCCACTGCGGCAAACAACTCCGCTACATATCGACTGCTTGCAGAATTGGTTAGATCGCGCTGGTGTTCGGAAATCTGATCCATTAATACAGTAAGAAAGCGGGGAACATACGCCTTCCACATCGACTTCACGTTTTCGAAGTCTTTGGGATTCACTTTGTGCGGCATGGTGGAGGATCCGACCCGCTGGGGATTGAATTGTTCTTTGATTTCGCCGATTTCCGTGCGATACAGATGGCGCATATCGTCGGCAAGGTTCGCAAGAACTCCGTAGGTGGAAACAGCGGCATAAGCCAGATCGGTGAGGAACTCCTGTTCCACAAGCTGAGAGGCTACTCCTGTGTCGCTCGGTTTGAGTCCCAGTTTGCCGAGGAGATCCCGTTCAAATTCAAGCGCGCGATCGCCGGCGGCCAGTGTCAGCGCGTTGTGTGCGCCAACAGGTCCGGCAAACTTGCCGCGGACGTTTTCGCTTGCCTCTTCCAGCTTCAGCGCGCGTCCGCCAAGCCTGCTGACATACATCGCAACCGCATATCCGAACGTAATCGGCTCGGCATGCTGACCGTGTGTCCGGCCAATCTGCGGTGTATTCGCCTCCCGGCGTGCCAGGGCGATCAACAGCGTGATTAGCTCCGCAAGGTCCGGAATCATTACGCCGCGAATAAACTCTTTGTACCGCAGCGCCGCTGCCGTGTCCATAATGTCATTGGAGGTTGCAAACAAATGGACGAATCCTCTCGCCTCTTCACTGATTCGCCGCCGGATGCAATTTACGAGCGCCCGGATGTTGTGTTGGATCCGCGCCTCTTCCTCGTACACTTCCGCCGCCGTTACCGCAAGACACGCCTGAGAAACTTCCCGGCTGATCCCCTGGGAACAAAATTCATGTTGCGCCAGAGTCTGGACCAGCGCATCCTCCACGCGCAAAAAGTAACGGATACTCGCTTCCTCGGACAGATAATCGTGGATCTTCGCATAGAATGTCTCGTCCGCTCCGTAATACCGCGCATCAAATGGGGATACCGCATCAAAAAATTTCAAACTGCCTCGCTACCTTTATGATCCTCGTTATTATAAGTCCATTCTTAGGGCCCGCACAAAAGTCACTTTATATTTTGACGCGAGCGGCGGGCGGCAGATGCGAGGCGCCGCGACGAGAAGGACGCCCATCATAAGATGGCCGCAACTATCCATGGGGGCGACTCTCCTTCATCGACAGCTTGCTTGTTGTCGGAGCAGAGGAGGTAGAAATCGTATGGATCGCGAGCTTTGATAGAAACTTTGATGCGGTTACGAACAACGTCACTCCGGCCACGGATGTTTACGCGCTCGGCCTTGTGATGTTCGTGTTTTTCGTAGTACCCCCCATCGTTTTTTGTGCAAAGATTCTTCAAATGCGTTTGTGCAGCCGGCGTCTCGCCGGCGCTGGAGTTTCTACATTTCGAAGGACA
>CAZDDB010000102.1:0-9671 GCA_964504105.1 uncultured Acidobacteriota bacterium | reverse complement strand
GGCAAACGTGCCCTCTCATTCCATTCGTCTTATTCCCCTTCGACGAAAGCACCGGCTCCCTCCATGCACTTCGTGATTATTTTTCGCGCTCCAAGGGAAGTTATTCACAGAAGTTGTGGAAAAACTAGGAAATGAATTCCACCATTGCCTCAACATAGCGATGATTACAGCTTCTTTGCGTTTTGCTCAAAGATTGTGCGGGTTTGTAAACCGTGTTCCACTAAATCTAGTGTTCTAGGTTTAAAAGAAATACAGCCATTTGTGGAGATCCTGAAAGCGACCTAACCATCGATGTTTTGACAATCTCAAGAGCGGATGCTAAATTTATGTCTGCTTTGGAAGGAGATTTTGTGAAGACTCAGATCGAGAGCGTTACCGGCGTCAAAAAGGTTATTCACGTTGAGATTCCGTGGGAAGAAGTGGACAAGCACGTTCGGGAATCCGTTCGGAAAATCTCCCGGAGCGCCCGTATTTCAGGTTTTCGCCCCGGAAAAGCGCCGGAGAGTCTGATCCGTAGCCGGTACGCGCAACAGATCAAAGACGATGTCATTCAGCACCTGGTTCCTGAAGCATATCAAGAAGTCCTCAAGGAAAACCAGTTTGATATCGTTTCCGAACCCTCCCTCCACGACGTCATGTATTCCGAAGGGTCTCCACTTCTTTTCAAAGTGACTATCGAAACCAAACCGGCGATCGAACTGAAGGAATATAAGAGTCTGGATCTCAAAGGAGAAAAGATTCAGGTGAAGGAAGAGGAAATGGATCGGGTCTTGAAGGCGTATCAGGACCGCGCGGCGGAACTTGTTCCTCAGGAGGATACGCCTGCTGCATCGGGACATTTCCTCAACGCTTTCGTCCGCGCTCATCTGAAACAAAAGGGATCCAGGAAGAAGTTGTTTGAAGATAAGACAGTGATTGAGCTTGGTTCGGCAGATAACCACGCCGCATTTAACGAAAATCTACAGGGAAAGCGTGCCGGGGAAACAGTGGAGTTCGATGCCGCGTACCCGGACGATTATGAAGAAAAATCAATTGCCGGAAAGATCGTCCACTATACGGTTACCGTGGAGGCCGTCAATGACAAACGCGTCCCTCCAATCGATGATGATCTGGCAAAGGATCTCGGCGATTTTAATTCTTTGGAGGAGCTGAAAGAAAAGATCAGGAAAGACCTTTCGGATGCCAAGAGTCACGAGCAGCACAATCATTTCAAGGAAGAAGTTTTGAAGAAATTGATTGATCTCCACCCGTTTGAAGTGCCGGAAGGACTGGTTCGTAAGGAGACTGAATCGCTGATGCACAGCTACGCGTACGCGCTGCAGCGGCGGGGAATTAAGCTCGACAGTCCTGAAGTGAAATGGGAGGAAATTCAAGCACGCCTCTCCAAGCAGGCCGATGAAAATATTCGCGGTTCGATGATCGTGGATGCTATATCTGACGCAGAAAAAATTACCGTAACCGATGACGATGTGGAAAAAGAGATTATTCCGATGGCCGAAAAACGCCATCGCGCCCCCGAAGCTGTCAAGGCAGAACTGATCAAGGAAAAAAGACTGGACGACCTGAAGCGCAGGCTCCTGATCGGCAAAACCCTTGATTTCGTCATTGATCACGCAAAGATCGAACTCATGGAGAACGTATGAACTCTTATGAAATCAAGAATCAGTGGATCCCGATCGTTGTGGAACAAACCAACCGCGGAGAACGCGGATATGACATCTTCTCTCGTCTGCTGAAAGACAATATCATTTTTGTCGGCACTCCGATCGATGATATCATCGCAAACCTCGTGATCGCGCAAATGCTCTTTTTGGAAGCGGAGGACCCGGAAAAGGATATCCAGATTTATATCAACTCTCCGGGCGGTTCGATTACGGCCGGACTCGCCATTTACGACACCATGCAGTTTGTACGTCCGGACATCTCCACGATTTGTATCGGTCAGGCTGCCAGCATGGCTGCGGTTCTTCTGGCAGCAGGAACGAATGGAAAACGGCTTGCGTTGCCCAACTCGCGAGTGATTCTGCACCAGCCGCTCGGTGGATTTCAGGGACAGGCTTCCGATATCCATATTCAGGCGCAGGAAATTCTCCGCATGAAAGAACGATTAATCGATATTCTGCAAAAGCATACAAAGCAAGCGAGAGAACGGCTGGAAAAGGATTGCGACCGCGATTTCATCCTGACCGCACAGTATGCAAAGGAATATGGATTGCTGGATGAAGTGATCACCCAGCGATCCGCGTCAAAACGCCGCCCCGATCAAGCCTAGGCTCGACGGCGCAGGCTCGACGCGAAATTGACAATTCCGGAGAGCCCCATTATTATTACAAATTGAGTTTGGGGTTCAGCTTCTGGAGATCCTCCTAATCGATGGTACGGCGAAATAACAGCGACGGAATCGTACTCAGATGCTCCTTTTGCCATAAGCGTCAGGAAGACGTGCGCCGTCTCATTGCCAGCTCCCCGTCCGTATGTATTTGCGACGAATGTATTGAGGCGTGCCGCAACCTTCTGATCGAAGAAGAAAACGTCTTCAACCGGAACGCGGCCCAGTCCACGTATCTTAAACCGTCGGATATCAAGAGTTTTCTGGATCAGTATGTGATCGGACAGGAGCAGGCCAAAAAGAAATTGGCCGTCGCTGTTTATAATCACTATAAACGGATCGAGATCACGAAACGCAAGACTGAAATTGAAGTCAGCAAAAGCAATATTCTCCTGATCGGTCCGACAGGGACGGGCAAGACTCTCCTGGCCCAGACGCTTGCCAAGTGCCTGAATGTCCCGTTTGCAATTGTCGATGCCACGACCTTGACGGAAGCGGGTTATGTCGGGGAAGATGTGGAAAACATCATTTTGAAGTTGTTCCAGAACGCTAACGGTGATATTGAAAAGACCCAGAAAGGCATCATCTATATAGATGAAGTGGACAAGATCGCCCGCAAGGACGAGAACCCCTCGATCACGCGCGACGTTTCCGGCGAAGGTGTTCAGCAGGCGCTGCTGAAGATCCTCGAGGGTACCGTTGCCAACGTTCCCCCGCAGGGCGGGCGCAAACATCCGCATCAGGAGTTTTACCAGATCGATACCACGAACATCCTGTTTATCTGCGGCGGCGCGTTTGTCGGTCTCGATAAACTGATCGAACGAAGGGTCGGCAAGAAAACCCTCGGCTATCGCGCGGAGATTCCACCCAAGGGTCCCAAAGATGTCGGCGGGACGCTGGAACAGGTGCAACCTGAGGACCTGATCAAATACGGCCTGATCCCCGAATTTGTCGGGCGCGTTCCAGTGATCGCGGCGCTTCATGATCTCGATCTGCCGGCGCTTGTTCGTATCCTGACCGAACCGAAGAACGCTCTGATCAAACAGTTCCAGGTCATGCTCGATTATGACGGCGTGGAGCTCAAATTTACAGATGACGCAATCAAGACAATTGCGGAGATGGCGATCAAGCGCAAAATGGGTGCGCGCGGTCTTCGCCAGATTATTGAGGACCTGATGCTCGATTTGATGTATCATCTCCCGTCGCAGAAAAATGTAAAGGAATGCGTGATCACAAGAGATGTCGTCCTGAATTTCGCAAAGCCCATTACTCTGATCGAAAAGGCAGTATAGTCTAGACAATTCCTGCGATCATATTTCGTTACAAAGATCCCTGCGTCAAAGTCCCCGGAATGTTTAAACCACGAAGGACACGAAGAGCACGAAGTGAAAATATGGTTCTTCGTGTAACTTCGTGTGCTTCGTGGTTCAATTCTTGAGTTATGCAAGATAAGGAAGTTTTGACGTTGCCGATGATTCCGTTGCGGGACGCTGTCCTGTTTCCCGGAATGATCATGCCGTTTTTGGTGGGGCGCGAAGCATCGTTGCGCGCACTCGGGTCTGCTCTTGCGGGCGACAGGCGTCTGTTCTTCGCGTCGCAGCATTCAGCTGAAACGATAGATCCTTCGATTGATCAGATATGTTCCATCGGCACCATCGGCACGGTGGTTGAAAACCTCCGTAGCCCTGACGGGACATTCAAGGTTCTGATCGAAGGACAGGAAAGGGCCCGGATTCTGGAATCTCGACAGCAAGAATATTTTGCCGTCACCGTCAAGCTTCTCACACGCTCGGAAGCCCCGGCGCCCGATCTTTCCGCGAAGGTGCAGGAGCTGGCTGAGCTACTAAGCGAGTATGCTCGTGTATACCCCAACCTGTTTGTTGAGCAGGCGCTTCCCGGCAAAGTCGATGACCCGGGAAAACTGGCCGATACGGTCATCTCATTTCTCACGCTGGATCTGCAACAGAAGCAGGACTTGCTCGAAACGGTCCAGGCCGGAGAACGTCTGGCGCGGGTTACCGATCTAATCCGCAGCGAAATCGAACGCACCAACGTAGAAAAGAAAATCGGTGTCCGCGTGCGAAAACAAATGCAAAAAGCGCAACGCGAATACTATCTGACTGAAAAGATCAAGGCGATTCAGCAGGAGCTCGGCCATCAGGAGGAGGATATTTTCCAGAAGGAGCTGGATCAGTACAAGAAGCGGATCGATTCCGGAACCTTGACCAAGGACGCGCGCGAAAAGGCGACTCATGAATTGCGAAAATTACAAATGATGCCTCCCATGTCCGCCGAGGGCACGATCTCCCGCAATTATCTGGATTGGATTCTATCGATTCCCTGGAGCGAAAAATCCCGTGAGCATGAAGATCTTAAACGGGCGCAAAAGGTTCTGGAGGAGGACCATTACGGTCTGGAAAAAATCAAGGAGCGGATTCTTGAGTTTCTTGCCATCCGTAAACTTTCAGCAAAAAAGGGTGCGGGCACGATCCTTTGTTTTGTGGGCCCTCCCGGCGTGGGGAAGACTTCACTTGCTGCCTCCATCGCCCGGGCCAGCGGACGCAAGTTTGTGCGGCTCTCGCTGGGCGGTGTGCGCGATGAGGCGGAAATCCGCGGCCATCGCCGGACTTACATCGGCGCCTATCCGGGCCAGATCATCCAGATGATGAAACGCGCGGGAACTGTGAATCCTGTTTTCCTTCTGGATGAAGTCGACAAAATGAGCGTGGACTTCCGCGGCGACCCGTCCGCGGCCCTCCTCGAAGTTCTTGACCCGGAACAAAACAAGGCCTTTCTGGATCACTATCTTGATACCCCTTACGATCTGTCAAAAGTGCTGTTTGTGGCGACCGCCAATGCGCCCCATAACATTCCGGCTGCGCTTTATGATAGAATGGAGATTCTTCAGCTCCCCGGCTACACCGGGGTAGAGAAAATCCAAATTGCTTCTCGCTTTTTAATACCCAAACAACTGGAAGCACACGGTCTTACCAAATACCGTGTTCAGTTTAAAGAAAATGGAATCCAAAATGTGCTGGATCATTACACAAGGGAAGCGGGCGTGCGAAATCTGGAGAGGGAGATCGCATCGATCTGCCGCAAAATCGCGAAAAAGATAGCCCTGGGTGAGACTTTTCCTGAAACCGTCGATAGTTCGGAAGTCCACGATTTTCTGGGAATCGAAAAATTTCGCGATCAGGACCGTGAAAAGAAGGATGAAATTGGAATGGCCACGGGACTTGCATGGACCGAAACCGGCGGCGAGCTATTGTTTGCAGAGGCTACGCTGATGAGCGGCAAAGGACGTCTGACGTTGACCGGAAAACTGGGCAAAGTAATGCAGGAATCAGCCCGTGCTGCGCTGAGTTACATCCGTTCACGCACCGGAGAGCTGGGAGTGGCCAACGATTTTTATCAGAATTATGATTTTCATGTGCATGTTCCCGAAGGCGCCATTCCAAAGGATGGTCCTTCTGCAGGAATTACCATGGCGACCGCGCTTGTGTCCGCATTGACGCGGAATCCGGTAAAACGTAACGTTGCCATGACCGGCGAAATCACGCTCCGCGGAAAAATTCTTCCCATTGGCGGAGTCAAGGAGAAAGTGCTGGCCGCGCATCGGGCCGGTCTGGCTACCATCATCCTGCCGCGGAAAAATGAAAAAGATCTGGCAGAAATCCCGGCAGATATCCGCAAGAATCTCCAGGTAAAACTGGTGGATACGATGGATGAGGTTCTGAAAATCGCGTTGAATTCGCCGGTGCGCAAGAAGAACCGGCGCAAAATCAAAAAACTGCTTGCGCAGTAGGAACAATCTGTGGGCGCCGTTTTTCTGGGAAGTTTTGTGACTGCGCAAAAATTGCCGCAGCAACACGGGCCACAAATCGCGTTTTTGGGCAGGTCCAATGTCGGCAAATCCTCGCTGATCAATCTGCTTGCAGGCAGCCGGATCGCGCGGGTCAGCAAAACTCCGGGACGAACACGGACTTTGAACCTGTTCCGGATCGATGACAGGTGCACCTTTGGAGATTTTCCGGGTTATGGATTCGCGCGAGTCTCCAAACAGGAACGAAAGGAGTGGAAGACCCTGATCGAAACCTTTCTCAAACCAAAATATTTTGATTTCGCAATCCAGATCGTAGATGCAAGACATCCCGGTCTGGATCTCGATCTGCAATTGCAAGAATGGCTGAATCATAACGAATTACCGAATCTGATTGTGCTGAACAAGGCGGACCAGTTGAACCAGAAAGAAAGAGTAGAGGCCGGGAGGAAAGCGCGAGAAGCGTTTGCCGGACGGTCCCTGCTTTTTGCCTCCACCGTCAACGAAGAAGGGAAGCGGGAAATGGAAACAATTCTACGAAAACTAACCACATCAGCAACGCGCAATGCGTCGCTTTCATTGGAGTGAACTATGAACATCGCTGAATTAAAGGACTTGAATATCTCTTCCTTGAGCCAGATGGCCAAGGAACTCGACGTGACCGGAGCAAGCAGTATGCGCAAGCAAGAACTCATTTTCGAGATCTTGAAAGCGCAAACGGAAAAAGAGGGACTGATTTTTGCGGAAGGCGTACTCGAAATTCTTCCCGAAGGATTCGGCTTCCTTCGCGCTCCCGATTATAACTATCTTCCCGGCCCCGATGATATTTATGTTTCGCCGTCGCAGATCCGCAAGTTTAATCTGCGCACGGGCGATACCATCTCCGGTCAGATCCGCCCGCCAAAAGATGGAGAACGCTACTTCGCTTTGATCAAAGTCGAGGCGGTGAACTTCGAGCATCCTACAGAAGCGCGCAATAAGATCCTGTTTGACAACCTGACTCCGCTTTATCCCAACGAGCACATCCGGTTGGAAACCGAAAAAGAAAATCTGTCCGCCCGCGTGATGGATCTGCTGACTCCGCTTGGCAAAGGGCAACGCGGTCTGATCGTGGCCGCTCCCCGCACCGGAAAGACAATGCTGCTGCAGGCGATCGCCAAAAGCATCATCACCAATCATCCCGAAATCGTGTTGATCGTATTGTTGATCGATGAACGTCCTGAGGAAGTTACTGATTTCCAGCGCAGCGTGGATGCCGAAATCATCAGCTCTACGTTTGATGAACCGCCGACGCGTCATGTCCAGGTTGCCGATATGGTCATTGAAAAAGCCAAACGGCTCGTGGAACACAAGCGCGACGTGGTGATCGTGCTCGACAGTCTTACTCGTCTTTCCCGCGCCAATAACGCGATCATTCCGTCCAGCGGCAAGGTGCTCTCCGGCGGTATCGATGCGAACGCGCTCCAGCGTCCGAAGCGCTTTTTCGGCTCCGCGCGCAATATTGAAGAAGGCGGAAGCCTCACCATTGTCGCCACCTGCATAGTGGACACCGGAAGCAGAATGGACGATGTGATCTTTGAAGAGTTCAAAGGGACCGGCAACATGGAGATTCATCTGGACCGTAAGCTCAGCGATAAGAGGGTCTTCCCGGCCATCGATATCAACCGTTCCGGGACCCGCAAAGAGGAATTGCTGCTTCCACCCGATGAATTGAACCGCGTATGGATCCTCCGCAAAGTCCTGTCGCCTCTTTCTTCGGTTGAAGCGATGGAGCTGCTCGTCGAAAGAATGAGCAAAACAAAGAGCAACAAGGAGTTCCTGTCCTCTATGTCCGCCGCCCTCTAGCGAGAGGGGAATACAACCACGAAGTGCACGAAGGACACGAAGTTTTTTTCCCGAATCTCTTCGTGCTCTTCGTGACCTTCGTGGTTATTCCTGAGATAAATCTTTGACTTTTTGAGCAAGAAGCTTATACTAATCGATTCGAATTGAGGAGCTCACCATGAAAAAAGGCATCCATCCTGTTTATCAGGTAGCCAAAGCGATTTGCGCATGCGGAGAAGTGTTTGTTACACGCTCCACGAAAAAGGAGATCCGCGTGGAAATCTGCGCCAAGTGCCATCCGTTTTTCACCGGAAAACAGAAACTGGTGGATACGGCCGGACGTCTCGAACGATTTGAGCGCCGTTACAGGAAGACAAAGAGCGCAACAGCCGCTCAGTAACAATTTTCCGCTCAACTTCGTTCCGGAACCATGATCGAAAAACTGCAAGAACTCGAAACAAAATATGAAGAACTGAGCCAACTTCTGACCGATCCTGATGTTGCAACCGATTATCAGAAGTATCAGAAGCACGCTATGGCCCGTGCGGAGCTGGAAGAGATCGTGCAGAGCTTCCGGCGCTTCAAGTCCATTGTAAGGAGCATTGCGGAAACCAAAGCCATGTTGGGCGATGAAGATTCTCCCGAGTTGCAGGCGATGGCAAGGGAAGAGCTGGACGGTCTGGAGCGGAAGAAGACGGAGCTGGAGCAGAATCTTCAGAGGATGCTGTTGCCGAAAGATCCTCTGGATGAGAAGAGTGTCATTCTGGAAATTCGAGCAGGGACGGGCGGAGAAGAATCCGCATTGTTTGCCGCCGAGTTGTACCGGATGTATGCCAAATATGCGGAACGCGCCGGTTGGAAGATCGGCGTGATTGACAGCAATCCCACCGGGCTGGGCGGGTTCAAGGAACTTGTTGCTTCGATGGAAGGACACGGAGTGTACAGCCGCATGAAGTTCGAATCGGGCGTTCATCGTGTCCAGCGCGTGCCCGTTACGGAAGCAAGCGGACGCATCCACACCTCGGCAGTCACGGTTGCGGTGTTGCCGGAAGCGGAAGAAGTGGAAGTTGAGATCAAGGAATCGGAGCTCAAGATCGATACGTTTTGCGCGAGCGGACCCGGTGGCCAGCACGTCAACACATCGCATTCGGCGGTTCGCATCACTCATCTGCCTACGGGGATCGTTGTGAGCTGTCAGGATGAACGTTCGCAGCACAAGAATCGCGCAAGAGCATTGAAAGTGTTGCGCTCGCGTCTGTATCAGCTCGCGCAGGAAGAGCAGCAAAATGCCATCGCTTCCACACGAAAGAATATGGTTGGATCGGGGGACCGTAGTGAAAAAATCCGAACGTATAATTTCCCGCAAAACAGGTTTACCGATCACCGGATCAACCTCACCCTCTATCAGTTGGATCGCATCATGGAAGGTGATCTGGACGAAATACTGAACGCGCTTGCAACCCACTACCACGCTGAAGCCCTCAAGAAACTCGTCACCGCATAATCTACCCACGGAGGCACAGAGACACGGGGTCAGGATGATATTATTTTATTTTTCTCCGTGCCTCCGTGCCTCCGTGGTCTACCTCGATCTCAAGAACTGCGAGACACTCGGGGCTTGCGAGTCACGCAGGGCGATGCACAGATCGATTTTTTCCAGTGACTCCTGAAGGTTGCGCGGGCCGCCTCGAAACT
>CAZDDB010000101.1:2231-11752 GCA_964504105.1 uncultured Acidobacteriota bacterium | reverse complement strand
CTCAATCGTGGCGATCACATCCGTTGTATTTACAAAGCGCTTCCAGACCGACGGCCGGTTGTATGCTGACACAACCAGAAGTACGGACCGGTGAGAATCGACATGATCCGGCCCGCTCTGGGAATCGTCTTCCACAATAAAAACGACCGTATCTTTCCAGAATGGCGAGCCGGACAGCGCTTCGATCATGCGGCCCAGCGCAAGATCGTTGTCCGCCATGTAAGCTGCGGGCGTGCCCATTCCCGCAATGGCTCCGGCGGTATGATCGGCAGGCAGATGAAAAATTTGAAGCGCGGGCATCTCTCCTTTTTTCAGGAACTCTTTGAACTCCGAAATCCATGCATCTGCCCGCTTTTGATCCGGAATCGCAAGATCGTAACTGGGATACGTCCGGCTGGTAAACTCCGCAGCACCTCGCTTTTTAGAACGGTAGGCCTTCGTGTCCTCTGACAATTCGGCATACTCTCCATAAATTCGTATAGTTACATTGCCTCGCGACGCGAGGTCCCAGAGATAGCCGGTCGCAGGATCCGAGACTTCATCATCGGGTTTCTCCCCTTCCCGGCGATCGGAGTATGTAGAGTGGACAGTCTTTTCCGTGAAATCGGTCACGTATGCGGAAGTCGACCAGGGATGCCCCTGGGAGCTGACTTCTGCGTTTACGAAGAATCTATCAAAGAGGCCGAACCGTTCAGCCATTGCGTGGTGATTTGGCGAGACCGATCGTGGGAAAAATACCAACGATTGATCACCATCCCCCTGTATCAAATCTCCCAAAACCTGATCGTACGTCCGGTTTTCCTTAATAATGTACAACACATGTTTGAACGGCGGGTAGGCCGGCTTTTCTTCAGTCCGATTCCAGTTGTTCAGCTTCGCCACGTGAAGTGAATGCAATTTCAGTTCCTCATCCGTGATGTTGGCAGAAATTTTGGTGATCGTTCCATTCAGTTGACCAAGTGTATACTCCATGGGCGTCTTTTCGCGCACTTCCCCCTGGGAAGCTCCCGGATTTGCGCGAGTCCCCCGGCCCTTTCCGTTGATCACATAAATGTGGTCGTGCGATTCCAGGATCGCAGTCGGATACCAGCCGACCGGAATGCGGCCCAGTAAGCGATCGTCTTTCCATCCATTTGGAATTCCGGAAGAGGAGGCGGAAAGCTGAAACACTGCAACTGCATTGTTATCTGCCTCGGCTACAAATAGCCTTTTCCCGTCAGGAGACAGCATCAGTGCATTGGGGGTACTGCCTTCCTGGACTCCGGGTGCCGGGTCTTTCAAAGTACCGATCAGTTGAAATGTCTTTGTATCCACGATTGTGATCGTGTCGGTGCTTCCGGAGGCAACGAACAAGCGGGATGTCTTCGAATTCAGTAGAAGCGCCGACGGATGCCATGAAACAGTTACTGTTTGGGATTGAAGAAGCTTCCCACTAGAACGATTCGTTCTGAAGCGCGTAACAATGTTGTTCCCCCAGGCTGAAACGTAAACGGCACCATCAGGTGCTGCGATCACTGCGTAGGGGTAACCTCCCGCCGGCTTTCTATCTACAACCTTTCCCGTCTTCAGATCGACAACAGCAAGTGTGTCGGAAAGATTTTCGGCAACATACAAATACCGGTTGTTCCGGGAGAGCGCGATTCCGGCAGGGCTGCGAAGTCCCTTCTTGCCGTCTTCTGCGGGGACTGCAAGAACAAGGTTCCCGCCCAATTCAGCCATGCCGTCTCTCCATTTGTATACATGCACCACATCCTCAGAACCACCGGAGGCGTACAGTGTTTTGCCGTCAGACGAAAAGACCAGTCCGAAGAAGGCAGCAGGTTGCGACAAAGTCTGAATGACCTTTCCCGAATGTGGATCAAAAACTTGAATGCCCTGCTCACGGAATCCGCTCAGTAACAGCACCAGTTTGCCGTCGCGGGACATCACTCCGGAAAGCGGCATGTTCCCGACATCATATGTCGGGCCCGCCGGATCAAGTGTCAGGCCGTTTGGGAGTCGCGGCGCGAGCTGAAAATCGTGTGCGTTTAGCGGCGTGATAAAGAATGCAAAGATCAAACCGGCTAAGCAGATGATCATTCTTGAAACAACCACTTTTGGAGAGGTGCGGACGTTTCCCGCCAGTTAGATTTGAGAATTCACTCGGGCGGGCACGGAGGCCCGCCCTCCACATTTTTATTATTGTTGCGCTGCCGGCATTTCCATCAACGGTGTTTCCTGATGAAACTTCCCGAGCCATTTATCGTCCTGGCTTACCCAGATGTCAGTGCACAAACGAGTGCCAGGAGGCACTTCTTTTCCCTGATACGATCCCTTGCTGGACGCTTTATATGTAATCATTGCAGCGTCTTTGTCGATCCAGGTCACCTTAAAATCGGTGAGGGAATATTCAGCAACGTTAAAGTCCATCATCATCTTCTTGATTCCCGCCTTGTCCATTGGTCCCGAAGGTGTAACGTCAATCACATCATCGGTCAGCCAGGTATCAAAGGTTTTGGTATCCTTGTTCTTAAAGGCTTCCCACATCATCTTGACGTTCGAAATCAACTGATCATCTGTGGGCTTGGCGGACGCGGAACAAACCCACGATACGGTAATCAACAACGCAATCATAAGTAACAACAGTTTCTTCATTGGTTCCTCCATGTTTGAGAATTTTTGTACAAATAAGCTTATCACGACTCTGTGACGGGGTATGACAGAATCAGATGCTACAATAAGGTGCATGCCGGGGGCTCAGGATCTCTTTTCTTCACGCTGGGGAATGATCTTGTCCGTCATCGGAATTGCGGTTGGAACGGGCAATATTTGGCGGTTCTCACGCATCGTAGCGCAAAACGGTGGCGGATCCTTCTTGATTCCGTGGGTCATATTCCTTTTTATCTGGTCGATTCCACTGATCATCACAGAGTTTGCGATTGGCAAGTTCACTCGATACGGCACTGTAGGAGCGATTGCAAAGCTGGCGGGAAAAAAATATGCGTGGATGGGAGCGTTCATCGGCTTTGTTGCCACAGCCATCATGTTCTACTACTCGGTTGTAACCGGATGGTGTCTAAAATATTTGCTCAATGCAGTCACCGGCGGACTTGTAAGGACTTCTGACCACATTGCAATATGGGAGGCTTTTACAGAAAGTTACGAGCCGATCTTTTTCCACTTTCTTGCGATGGCAGGTGGGGCATTCATCATCTACCGGGGAGTGCGCGGAATCGAGCGTACAAACAGAATTCTCATTCCTACACTTCTGGTAATCCTCCTCATTCTCGCAATTCGCGCAATTACCCTGGATGGAGCCATGCGCGGCATCATTTATTTTTTCACTCCGGAGTTGAACACACTGCTGGATTACAAAGTCTGGCTTGCTGCTTTGACGCAAAATGCTTGGGACACAGGCGCGGGCTGGGGGCTCATTCTGACTTACGCGTGCTACGCGCGACGGAGGGAAGACGTAGTGTTGAACGGAGCTCTTACGGCGCTCGCAAACAACTCTGTTTCGCTTCTGGCTGGCATCACGATTTTCTCTACCGTGTTTGCACTGGCCCCCGGTGACGGAGTTCATGAATTGATCTCGGGCCGGGGCAGCACGAACACCGGACTCGCTTTTATTTTTCTTCCTCAACTCTTCGCGAAACTTCCGGGCGGAACGTTCGTGCAATCTTTTTTTTCTACAATTTTCTTTGCCGGACTGTCTTTCGCCGCAATGACTTCGTTGATTTCGATGATCGAGCTTGCGGTAAAGGTATTTCTGGATATGGGTATGATGCGCAGCCGGGCGATCACAATGGTAGCCGTAGTCGGATTCCTCTTTGGCATCCCTTCCGCCGTCAGCCTGGGGTTCTTTGAAAACCAGGACTGGGTCTGGGGAATCGCATTAATGATTAGCGGTGGATTCATCTCTTTTGCGGTTACAAAATATGGAGTGGATCGCTTTCGGGAAAATGCCGTGAATGGTCCTGGGACCGACGTTCTTGTCGGCAAGTGGTACAACCATGTCATTACCTGGCTGATTCCGTTGCAGGTTGTGGTGCTGATTGGCTGGTGGTTTTTTCTTGCGATCACCAGCTATGATCGCAGCGGCTGGTGGAATCCGTTTCACATGTATAGCGTGGCAACATGCCTGTTACAATGGGGCGTGGTTATGGCAACCCTTCTCCTGTTGAACCGTTGGATGTTTCGGCGGAGCTTTTCAGAACAAAAGGAATCTTGATGTCCTTCGTCACTCTGTTCAACATGATCGCTGTGATTGGAATTGTCTGGGGTGGACTATTCTTTATCTTAATGCTGGCGATCAGAAAAGAGAACCAAAAGGCCGGAGATGCTGAAGAGCCGGAGCGATAACCTACAACCCTGATCCGCTGGGCATGGTTGTTGAACGCTTTTCCATGGGGTAGGATAATTTTGTCATTGGAGCATCAATTTAGTCATATCCATGCCTCAACAACTTTCTGTTCTGATTCTCACTTACAACGAAGAAGAAAACATCGCCGCTTGCATCGATTCGATCGGCAATCTGGCTGATGAATTGTTTGTACTGGACAGTTTTAGCACCGACAAGACTGTCGAGATAGCAAGCTCAAAAGGCGCGCAGGTTAGCCGGCGGCCATTCGACAACTATGGCGCGCAGCGGCGCGCGGCATTGGAGCTTTTACAATGCGAATGGGTTCTGATGCTGGATGCGGACGAGCGTTTGACACCGTCTTTGCAGGAAGAAATCCGCAGAGTGCTCCACAACAATCCGGAGCACGATGCTTTCTCCATTCGCCGGGAAACGTTCTTTGAAGGACGAAGAGTGCGTTGCTGGAGTGGAGGGTCGGTGATTCGATTCTTTCGCAAAAGCAAAGGCAGCTACGCAACGGACAAGCTGGTCCACGAAAAGCTGCTTGTTTCGGGCAGTGTCGGCCCCCTTCTTTCACCGATGCTGCATTTTACGTTTCGCTCCTTCTCGCAGTATTTACCCAAGCTACAATCCTATTCTTTACTTTCTGCCAGGGAAGCTTTTCAAAAGGGTCATCGCGCATCCTGGATCAGCTTTCTTGTTTATCCTCCGGCGCGATTCCTGAAGACCTATCTGCTAGGCGGCGGAATTCTGGACGGAATACCCGGAGTACTGATCGCAGGGCTTTCAGCTTATTCCAGCTATTTGAAATATGCCCTGCTATGGGAAATGCAAACGGCCGCATCACGAGCTTCCAGCCTGCAGAACCCCCGGTAGAAGGAGTCAGTGTCGGACCTGTTTTCGTAAAGTTGCTGCCGCTTGAGCTTTCAGTGGTTCAATCGTCCGATCGATATACTTAGTCCGGAACGCTTCGTTGAGGGCAAACAAACTCCTTTCGTATTTGTCCGTGCCGCGGTGAAGGAAGACATCATGAGCCCATTCCTCTCCATTTCTCACGGCATTCTGGTAGGTTTCAATGATCCGTTCCGCCTGCTTATCACTCATTTCGATGCTCTTGATTCTCTTCAAGTAAGTCTCCCGCAAAAAAGGCCCTCCCGCCGCGCGGCGGAAGGGCCTTGATCTGTTTTAAAAAAACTGTTTTTACCAGCGTGATTCCCTTCTCTTACCGCCGAATCCTCCGTTGCCGCCCCCGGAGAAATTCCTTTTTTCCTGAGGCTTAGATTCATTCACCGACAGAGCGCGACCACCCAGCTCTTTCCCATTAAAAAGCTTAATCGCCTGTGCTGCCTGTTCTTCAGTAGCCATTTCAACAAATCCAAAACCACGGGACTGATTGGTAAATTTATCTTTAATGATGTTGGCAGAAATAACTTCTCCCGCCTGAACGAACAATTCACGAATTTCTTCAACATCTGTATTGTAGGACAAACCGCCTACAAAAAGTTTCTTTTGCATTTATTTTCTCCTTGACACCGAAAGGACCGGGTACAGACACTCGCGAACTATCGATTCAAGGCCTACTTCCAAATGAGGACAGGTCAAGAAATCCGAAAAAACGGAGGCTGCTCTGCGGTAAGCTTTCAGAGTGTTTCGATTCTCTCACAAAAACGCCGAAAAAGCAAGGTGCGTTGCCGGTTGCCATACAATAACGGTTCCGTCAACGACACGAACTCTATGGCGCGCACCGATCGTTCCGTGTTCCTGAAAGTATCCCTATGCCTGGCAAAGCTAGAATCGCGGACACGCCGTTCGCTTGATTTCGAAACCTGAAAGGTCATAGAATCATAAAGAGTCAGGCGGGAATGAACTTTCGGAGAAAGACCATGACAAAGAAAAACGGCAATGGCAACAAGGGAAAAGTTCTCGACCTGAACACCAAGATACTGATCGGGATTCGAGATGAATTGCGGGAACACAGGTCTATTCTGCAGCAGCACACGTCTATTCTGCAGCAGCACACGAAGATCCTGCTCGAACACTCACAACGTTTGACTGGAGTTGAACAGGCCGTCAAAGAGCTTGCCCGTGAGACGAGACGCTGGGTTGCGCACTTCGATCGCGACTACATGCGTCTGGCAAATGACTTTGACGGTATGCACGCCCGGCTCAAGAGTTGCGAGCAAAAATTACTACGGCTTTGATGGTGGTACCTTGTCCGGCGCGCCTTTGAGGAAGTGATCGTACCAGGCAGCGTAGCGCTGGTAACGGTCCTTTATATACGAAGGGCGCCAGAACTCATGTGGCTGTTCCGGATAGACTAGCAGCATGGTTTCTACACCCATCCGCAGCAGACTCAGATACAGTTGTTCGGAGTTGATGAGCGGAACGTTCCAGTCTTCTTCCCCGCACACAACGAGTGTGGGTGTCCGTACATTTTTCAGTTGAAAGTAAGGAGACAGTTCTATGTACCGTTGCGGATTTTCCCAGGGTTTGCCGACTTCCGCTTCCCAATCCAGCAGATATTGATCCACGCCGTAGTTCATCAAGTAGTTTGATTCACCGGCATCAGTAATCGCTGCTTTGAAGCGGTTTGTTTTTGTAATGAGATAGTCGGTAAGAATTGCGCCGTAACTGTGTCCGCCTACCCCGATACGATCTGCATCGATGTATCCCTGCGAGATTACATAATCAAGACCGGTCATCAGATCTTCAACTTCCTTATTCCCCCAGTCGCCGAAGATTTCCTTTTGAAACTTGGATCCATATCCTGTCGAGCCGCGGTAAGTGATACCGATGATGACGTAGCCGCGCGATGCCAGAAACTGAGTTCGAAAATAAAACTCGCCCGTTTCTTGTTCGTTTGGTCCGCCATGAATCCAGAGGATCGCGGGATATTTCTTGCCCGATTCGAACCCTGGCGGTTTTGTGATGAATCCTTCCACAGATGTGCCGTCTTTGGCAGCGAAGCGGATCCGCTCAGCTGTTCCAGGCTCGATCCCTTTTAACGCTTCGTCATTGACGCGGGTGAGTTGTTTCGCTTTCCCGTCAATCATGGCAAAAACATCTCCGGGAAGATCAGGCCGTACCGCGTTATAAACAATGGTTCCTTGCCGATGGATGTCGTAATCGTATACAACCTTCTCCGGTGTGGCTTCGGTGATGCTTCCGCCGTTTGCCGGCATACTGACGAGTCGCTGCGTACCGCTATCTTCAATCAAGAAATAGATGTGGCTGTCCGGTCCGAATCGCGGATTCCAGGTATTGCGGTCCACGTCTGTTGTCAGAATTCGCGGCTTGCCGCCGGTCGCGGGAATCGTCGCGATATCGAGCTGATCAAACCACAAATACTTCGGCTCCAGCGAAGTCACATATACGATGGACTTGCCGTCCGGACTCCAATCCGGAATTTGATCCGGACCCTCATTTGTGGTCAGCTGCTTCGGTTCCCCGCCATTGGAGGAAACGACAAATAGATCCGAATTCGTATTCAGGTCCGGCTCCGTCGTGCGGTTGCTGACAAACAGAATCTGCTTGCCATCCGGACTCCAACGGGGCGAACTTGGATAGTCACTATCGCTTTTCGTGGGGTTCGCATCGTCATACGGGCCAAATGTGATCTGCTTCAAGGTGTGAGTGGCGACATCGAAAACATAAAGGTGTTTGTATAGATTCTTGATGTATCCGACCTCATCGAATTTGAAAAAAGGCCTTGTGATGACGTAAGGCGGCGGGGCTTTGCCGTCCTCCTTATCTTTTTCATCCGGATCCGGGTCGATCAGCACAAGCAGCAGCTTCTTTCCATCCGGTGACCATTCGAAGTCATCTACGCCCTGTGCAACATCAGTGAACGGAAAAGCCTCGCCCCCACTGCGATTCAATAAATAAACTTGTGTCTTCTTGTTTCGATCGGACAGAAATGCAAGGAACTTATTGTCAGGACTCCATCGGGGATGCTCATCCTTTCCGCTGAACGTGACTTGCAGCGGATCTCCTCCACTACCAGGTACCAGGCAGATGTTGGAGAACTCCTCATCTTTGCTTTCATCAGAGTTGCTTGCAACATAAGCGACCCATTTGCCGTCCGGCGAGATATGCACATCGCTCACGTCCTTCAGCGCAAAATAGTCATCAACCGTGAGCGGGCGTTTTTTCTGCGCAAATGCGGTTGTGATTTCAAACAACAGAAGAACAAGGATAAGGAAAACTCTCTTCATGGTTTCTCCGATGGTTGCTCTTTCTCGCAATCAGGGACAAACTGGATTCGGCAACTAATTTGTTCCCTTCCACTCTGAGATTTGCTTTTCAGTCTTCTCAATCTCGGTTGGTTCATCCTTGTTCTCTTTGCCAAGCGATACCGCCTTTTCTGCGATCGTGATCGCGTCCTTCTTCTTGCCGTCACGCGCAAGCATGGACGCTTTGAGCCGGAGGTTCCAGTAAGTTTCTTTCAGCGCAATGGACCGATCGATCCATCGATAGGTCTCCGCGCTGTTTTCGCTGTTTGTGTTCCAGGCGAAGTCGGCTGCGCGATACGGAATACGCCAATCTTCCGTTCTTTCCAGTGCAGCTTTGATGTTTTCCGTTGCTTTCTTCATCGTGTTGGTCTCTATCCGGAACCTGACACGAAGTTTCTCCCACGCAAGTTCCACAATTGCGGAGCCTGGAAGCACCTCCGCAAAGGAAAACATCATCCATTCCTGATGAGGTCCCTCCTGCGGCTTCACCTGAATCCGGAGAATGTCCTTGGATTCATCGTAATCGTAACTGCCCCACTGGTTCGCAGCTTTGTTGAAGATTACAGTCCACTCTGCCTTCCCTGGAATCGTATGCAGGCCGTACACACCCGCTGGAATCGTCTTCCCATCGATGGTGACCTCATCGCTGAACGTTATGCTTGTTGCTTCATTCGCCCCCGTACGCCATACGCGATCATAAGGGACAAGTCCGCCCCAGATGACGCGTCCTTTCACGCCGGGACGGCTGTAGGTGATGGTCACATCGGTCAATCCAATCGTTTGCATCACGGAAGCTTTTTGACTCGGCCGCGGCAGATTCAGTTCCTGAGCAAAGGCAAGCGGCAAAAAAGCAAACAAAATAAACACAACCGCAAGATTCTGTTTCATCGACGGTTCCTCCATAAAAAGTTGCTTTGGAAATCATAACGCAGGTTTGAGCCCCTGCCAAT
>CAZDDB010000101.1:0-2131 GCA_964504105.1 uncultured Acidobacteriota bacterium | reverse complement strand
CGTTGTTCGAGGCGGCTACGCCGCGCGTCGGAATAACGAAACAGTAGCGGCAAGACACCATACACCCTCCAGCACTACAAAGGGCCAGAAATGGATCATCCAGGATGCGTAGCACGCGAACCCGGCGCCAATCATATTCAGAATCGAATAGCCCGCGCTGTCTTGAGACAGCTTCTTCAGAAGATTCAACAAGAAAGCGATCAACAGAATCGCAACGCCGATGGAAGCAATGATGTCGGATGAGCGAAACATGGACCCTCCCGTTCCAACGCGATCCATTTTCTTTGGCCCTTGCAGGCCGTCCTTTGCAAAAGCGCTAATTTATCTGGAGACCATGAGAGGGAATGGATCGCAAAAAATAGTGTTGCTCTGGGCGTCTGTCACACTGTGGACAACATTGAATGTTCCCTCGGTGCCGTAAGTGTGTTGTACGTTTTGACCATTCGCTGAGGTGGCGTCACCAAAGTCCCAGTGGTAGCTGACAATCTGCGCGCCGGGATCATCACTGGTATCAAAGAGCAATACGGGTTGGCCAAGCGTCGGAGTGCTCGTGCTCACGGTCATATGACACACGACACGTCCAACGCCCACAAGAACCGTGGTCTGGCCGCTGAAACCGTCCTCCGTAGTAGCGGTCACGGTGGCATTCGCTGTGGTATTCAGTGTGTCGATTGCAAGACCGTTCTTGTTGGTCTGGATCGGGGCTCCGCCGGATTGCAGCTCTCCTGCCGTTGTGGAAAAATCAACGCCGATGTCCTCCAGGGGAGTTCCGCTGTCGTCGGTCACAACCGCGCCGATCAGCGAAGTCCCGCCGCCCGCCGGGAATGTCGCAGGATTTGCCGAGACAAACACATTCTGCGCTATGTTATCCGCAACGGTGACAGTGGTACTGGCCTGGACACTTCCGGAGGTCGCGGTAACCATGATGTCTCCTGCGGAGTGTGTGGCGAAATAGGTAGCAGTGGCGGCTCCGCTCAGAAGCTGTACTGAATTTGGTGAGATACGCCCGGCTTCATTTACTCGGAACGAAACAACCGTTCCATCCGGCAAAGGTGCTCCATTTTCATCGGTTCCGGTTACAGTCAGTGAAGATGTGCCGTTGAAACTAATCTGCGGCGGATTCGCGGTCAGGAACAGGTGATCGCCGCTCGAAGCAATGTTGCCGGATTCCTTGCAAGACAGAAAGCACAAAATCACCAGGAAAAGAATGGACGCAAAAACTCGTTTCATACGAAAAGCCAGGAAGGCAATCCACCCTCCCGCTCGATATCTATAAGAGTAAGGGCCTGCGCAAGAATAACTTCCCATTTTGGCGCGAGCGGCGGGCGAGTTATTTTTGCGCAGGCCCTAAGTATACCAGAGTAGCATCGTGGTAGGCCCGTGCTTCCAACTTCTGGTAGGATGAAATAGATATCCGATTCTCAATCGGAGGTTCCACATGAAATATGGCCGATGGACTACGATCTTTGCGCTTTTTGCACTTGTGATTGCGGTAGATCTCATTGCCGCGGATCTTTCGGAAAAAGAACAGGACTTTCTGGACAGCATCGAATCCGGATACATGAAGGATTTCCAGAATCTTCTGAAGAAGGGTGTTTCTCCGAACACAACGGACGAATCCGGCGACAGCGCGCTGATTCTTGCGATCTACTATGAAAGACCCGAGATGGTAAAGATTCTGCCGGCTTTCAGAAGAGCTGGAGAAAGGCGCGAGGCGGGAGGAAACGCACGGTTTCAAACTTTTTCAATACCAAAAGGTCTTCATCGCCGGTGACTACATATGACGCGTTTCCCTTCAGAGCAGCCTCGATGAGCATATCGTCATCCGGGTCGCGGCACAGGCGAACTTTTCGTTCCGGCACAACAAATTCCCCGCGTAGAGCTATCACGGTCAGCACGATCTCCACAGACTCCTCAGTCAAATGGTATTTGTCACGAATGCGCGGCAAAGCAATCTTGGACAACAATTCTTTCAACATTGGCTCGGAATAAATCAGTGTATAGTCACCGGCGCTTAATCTCCGAACCACGGGGCCTACCGTGCCTTCCGGTTTGATCAGGGCCCTGATCAGGATGTTGGTGTCAATCACCGCACGCATTATTTCCTTTTCCGCTTGCGCACTCTCTTGCT
>CAZDDB010000100.1:0-11793 GCA_964504105.1 uncultured Acidobacteriota bacterium | reverse complement strand
GTGTCTTTGCGCCTTTGCGTCTTTGCGTTGAAATCCTTGCTCAAAAAGCAACAATTTGCCAGTTAGTAGTACAGAGATCACAGAGGTAAGAAAGCGGATAGAAAACTCTTTCTCTGTGTGCTCTGTGACCTCTGTGGCGAATTATCCTCTGTGGCCTCAATGCGATGCGGATCTCACTTCATTTCCAATCCGAGAAAGCCTTCACGTTCCAGGGACCAGCCGCGTTCCTGCTTCCGCAATTTCCGCAGCAGACTCCTTCAGTTTCTCTTCGCGGCGTCCTGCAATCAAGACGTCCGCTCCCAGCCGGGCAAACATCTTTGCAACTGTCTTTCCGAGCCCTGTGCCCCCACCTGTGATGATCACGGCCTGATTTGAAAAAATCTTTTCGGTAAAAATATCGTCCTCCAAAACGTCAGAGACGGACTCTCCACTTCTCTACCTCAGAAACAAGATTCATCGTTCGAAGGGGCAAAACCGAAGCGATTCTTTCAAAGTCAGAATCGGCATGGACTAAAATATTTCCGGAAATTGATGCAGCCAATGCAATCAATAGATCCGGAACTGGAGTCGTTTTCCCCGATTTGCGAAGTTTAAATGCTGCCACGGCTGCCTGTTCAAAGTCTTGTTCGGAAAGTGGAATTGACAAAATGCCCTTCAGCCTCTCCGCAAGTTTT
This sequence comes from uncultured Acidobacteriota bacterium, assembly GCA_964504105.1. Classification (GTDB taxonomy): domain Bacteria; phylum Acidobacteriota; class HRBIN11; order JAKEFK01; family JAKEFK01; genus CAZDDB01. The sequence goes on along the minus strand of CAZDDB010000100.1, from coordinate 11,119 downwards.
CTCGCCTCCTGCTCGGTGCGACAGCCTGAAAGCAGTTCAATTTTGATTACACCTGTAATTACAGCCTCATTGTTGCTAACCCACATGGTGATACGTTTTTGAATCGGCCTGGAGCCATCCTTTCGGAGGGCCACAATCCAAACCGAGGTGTCAATCAGATACATCGGTCAGCCGGCTTGCACGCATTCGATCGAGTTCTTCATGGGTCAGATCAAAATCCGTGTTCCCGATCATAGCAGCCAGTTCCTTCCGGCGGCGACTGGCAACCAGTTCCTTCAATCCCAATTCGATAGCCGCCCTCATTGTTTTCGCCCCTGAGGCAGTCATCGCTTCCTCGACGAGTTTCTCGTCGATTTCCAATGTTGTTTTCATATTTCCTGATTGTAAGGCGGCATGATATGTATGTCAAGTATGTATCAATAGTACTTCTCGGCTGAATGATCCGTTCCAGGAGATCGGGCATGGATGGATCTTTTTCCAAAAGTGGATATTTTTCGCCTTCGTGATACCGGAGCAGTAGCGTCTTGTAGAAGTATAATAGAATGCCATGGAGCTAGTGCTCATCAGGTCGCCGCAGAGTCCGGACGAACGGATTTTTAACTTAAAGCCCGGAATCAATACATTCGGCAGCTCGCTGAGCAACGACCTGAATATTCAGTCCTCCGGTATCCTTCCGCATCATCTGAACATTGAATACTCACTCAACACGCTTTATGTCTCGGGAGCGAAGCGCGATTCCTATTTTATTTATCAGGGAAAATCGTGTCATCAGGCGGTCATTCGGGCCGGTGAGTCCTTCACAGTCAACGACATTCCATTTTACTGTCACGCAATGAGCGGATCGGAGCCGACACAACATGCGATGTTCGTACCGTCCACCAATAGAACTCCGGCACCGGCGGTGAGTGCAGCTTCAGCGCCTTCCGGAACGGACACGATGCAGATTTCCGCATTTGTCATGCAAAAGCAGGTGAGTTTCCCGCTACTGATTGGAAGAAACTCCAGGTGCGATCTCGTGCTCGGCCATCCGCAGGTATCCGCGTATCATGCCAAAGTCACCCGCGAGGGGGGCCGGATCATGATCGAGGACCTCGACAGCTCGAACGGGACGTACGTATCGGACGTTCCGGTAAACAGGGCGAGTTTGCAGCCAGGTGATTCGATTGTGATCATGCCCTACCTTCTGCTGTTTACGGGCGAATATATCAACGTTTACACGTTTCAACGGGAAAGCAAACTCATCGGCTACCAAGTCAGCGTGGCAGCGGGCACGAAGAAAATTCTGGACCGCGTCACGATCGCCTGTAGCTCTAATGAATTAGTAGGGCTGATCGGCCCGAGCGGGTCAGGCAAGACCACCCTGATGAAGTGTCTGAGCGGTCAGACAATGCCTGCCGGCGGACGCGTCCAGCTAAACGGGTTGGAAGTGTACAGTCATTTCAAGCTGTTCAAGCGCAACATCGGGTATGTCCCGCAGGACGACATCCTTCACCGGGAGCTCACCGTGCAGCAAACACTGATGTATGCCGCAAGATTGCGCCTGCCGCAGGATATGTCGGAGAAAGAACGCAAGACGCGCGTTTGGGAAACCCTGATTGAGCTGGAGCTGGAAGAGCAAGAACGGCAGGCGGTGCACAGTCTGAGCGGCGGACAGAGAAAGCGCGTCAACATCGCCATCGAGCTGCTCACCAAGCCCGGAATGCTGTTCCTGGATGAGCCGACTTCCGGTCTGGACCCGGCACTCGACGAAAAGCTGATGATCCTTTTTAAGAAGTTGTCACAAGATGGAAGAATCACCGTTTTGACCACTCACTTGCTGGAACACGCCAACATGTTTTCCAGGATCGCACTGATGCATTACGGAAGATTAATCTTCTTCGGTACTCCGGCCGAAGCAACCGATTTCTTCGAGGTAAACGCGGTCAGCGCCCTGTATTCAAAAATCAAGACAAGACCGGCGGAAGAATGGCAGGAAGAATTTCAAAAAACTCCGGCAAACCAGAATGAAGCCGCCCGGCTGAGGGACCAGGTCTTACCCTCCAGACGAGGGGAAGTTTCGGTTCCCCATTACGAGACGGAGCCGGCAAGCCATCAACTTTCACAATGGAGAATTCTTTCACGACGGTACCTTGATATCATTTTACGAGACAGAAAAAATACGGGTATTCTGCTGCTTCAAGCTCCCCTGATCGCTTTTTTCATCACCATCGCAACTTCCAATCTCAGCAGCAGGCTGTTTATGATGGCATTGGCCGCGCTCTGGTTCGGCTGCAACAACTCTGCGCGAGAAATCTGCAAGGAGCTCCAGCTCTACAGACGCGAGCGAATGGTGAATCTCTCGATTCTTCCTTATCTTTGCTCCAAGTTCGTGATCCTTTTCGGTCTTGTTGTCCTGCAGTGTCTCGTTCTTGCCCTTCTAACGCCCCACCAGTTTTTTCAAGCATATTGGCCTCTTCTACTTTGCGGTCTTGCCGGCGTTGCCATGGGCCTGTTTGTCAGCTCGATTGTGGATTCTCCGGATAAAGCCATTGCGCTGGTGCCCATCATCCTGATTCCGCAAGTACTTTTTTCCGGAATCTTTGGCGAATTGTACGGGTTCAGAAAAACCATCGGCGAAGTGATGGTCAGCAAGTGGTCTTACAATCTCTTGAAAAAGGAATTCGAGCTGCCGTCGTTTGAATCCAAAAGAAAGCTGGAAAACCAAATCGATACAAATCAGGAAAAAATGAAGGAATCGCAGGAAGAGATTGAAGGGCTCCAGGAAGATCTACAGAGGGCACTGAGCAAAATGGAACACTCTGAGGACCCGGTTCAGCTCGAGGTACAACATTACGATGCCCGCCAGATCACAACAAACCTGCGCACCGAGCAAAGGCGGATCGAAACAGCCCGCAAGAAAGTGGAAGACGCGGAAAAAGATCTGCGTTCAAAGGCAAAGCTATTCGTGTGGATTGACCATCCGCAGAACAAATCCGTCGAATGGATTGTCTTGAGCCTGTTTACTTTGCTGTTTCTTGCCGGCAGCGCGCTACAGTTACAACGGAAAGACCGTCTGCTACTGATCCTCTAATTAGTTTACTTCTCATCCGAGGTCAGGAAACCGATCTGATTGAACACACCGGCGGCATAGGCCGGCAGATCTGCGGCAGGTCCGGTCTTCTTTTTAGAACTTCGCTTCTGTGGGGCATCGGGTATCGGGATCGATATTTCTGCTGGAAGAGAAGGAAGCGGCCAGGGTTTCGGAGCGGACGCTAACTGCACAGGTTTTGCCGGGCCGGCGGGCCGGGTTGGAGGAGTTGGAGCCGGCTTTGGAGCAACAGGCGGGATTACTTTTTGTGTGGCGCCGGCAGCGGATTGCAGGAGCGGTTTTGCCGTCACATCTGCTTTTGGCGGCGGCTGCGGCGCGGGTCTTACCGGTGCGATCCCTTTTTTCGCTGAGACTTCATCAATCAAGCCCCGTACTATTTCAATCCGCTCCGCGAACCCGGAATAAATGGTTTCTGCTGCCGCGGCCTGAACTCCCGCCTGTTTCACGATCATGGAAACAAACATGTTCTTCTGGCCCCCTTTGAGCATTCGTGTGACAATGCTCAATGCCGCCGGATTATCCTGATAAAATTTCTTCACACAGATCTCAATGAGCTGGTCCAATGTCTTGCCGTGCCGCAGCCAGATGTCCAGTTCAAAGTCGCGCAAATCCTGCTCGTACTGATGGAAACGAGCCTCGTCCACAAACGGTTTGCTCCGCTTCTGGAAAAGAACGTAAAGCAACACAAGAATGCCCGCTCCAAGGACCCCCACGATCACCAGAACCACAAAACCCGAACCTGTTCCAGATTCCGATTCTTCGGGCGTTTCGCTTTGAGCGGAAGTTTGCTCATCGGCGCTTTCCTCACCGGCTGGTTCCTCCTGAGGCTGCTGGTTTTCTAGAGTGGGCGGCTGTTCGGCCGGCTTATTTTCAAGGGGTAGCTGCGGGGGAGGCGCGGGGATCGGTTCGGAGGATGCGGGTGGATTGGACTCCGGTCTCGGTTCGGGTTTCGCTTTTGGAACGTCAAAGCTGGAATCAAAAGTGACAGCGTCCAGAATTTTTTTCCCGAATGTGCCGTTTGTGTTCTTATAAATAATGATATAAGCGGAGTCGGGCGCAAGCGTGGTCTTCAAATCTTCGTCATACCAGAGCGTATCGGTATCGTCATCGTACCAAAAGTAGATGTATCTCGTTACCTCCCTCTCTGCCTGGCTTCCAACGGTGTAAGCGCGAACGGAATCTCCTGCCCGGATCGAGCCAACATTCTTCTTAGCTTTCGCAGTGATTGGAGCCTTGTCCCACTCGGCAGCTAACTCAGCCTGCCTGGCAGCAGTGCCGGGACCGGGCATCCTTCCTGCGCCGACTTGCTGTCTGCCGGGGCGGGTCACCCTCGTTTCTCCGTAAGTTCCGACCGGCTCACCGATCCCGCTCGTCTCCAAATCCAACTCGGAAACGGGAACTGTAATCACGCTACCGTCGGTGGTATAGAGATCAGCTTTGCTCCCATGAAACACAATCTTCTGAACGCGCTTTTCCCTTCCATCCTTGAAATAGATGGTCATTTCACCAAAACAAAGAGAAACAAGAAAGAAAAAGAAAACAAAGAACGCGATGCGCTTTCCGTTCATCAAAGCCTCCCTACGGATATCTCATCAGCCCGAATTCAGGAATCAGACGATTTGCAGAATTTCTTGCGACTGCGATGATGTTCTCAACGCAATACTGAAATTCCTGAAAGCTCATTCCGTCCATCGTTCGGAGACAGACCAGATTGATGGTGTTGAGCGGTTCATCAACCGCAAAATGGACCCCTTCTGTCGCCCCGTTATTGAAAAACAGCAACTGTTCAAAGACATCCTCGGTTCCCGAATCGGGAACGTAAAACAAGGGTCTGGAAAGGACGAGACAGTCCAATTTATCGCTCGGTCGAGTAAACAGGGCAATCGAAATCTCCTGTTCCCGATACACGATGCGTCCAAAGAACATTTGCGTCGATCCTTCCGGCATGGGGACAGTCTGTGAACTGAACCCGGAAAATTTAGCCGACAGCCTTCGAATGAAAGCGATCATCGTCTGGTTACTTTCGTAACGCGGCACAAATCCCCCTTAGGGCTCGCCCTTATCCGACACCAAACTCCGTTTTTAACGGAATCGCTATTTGAGCAATCACTCTGCTGAACGCATCGAGCGTGTACTGAAACTCGCGAAACTCAAGGTACTCACAAATACGAATGCTGGTCAAATTCACGTGGCCGCTTTCGGGATCCAAACCAAATCGCCCCACATCAGAATGACCATTCGAGAGAATCAAAAGTCTTTTATATAAACCGGCGGGGTTCTCAGCGGGGACGCTGAAGACCGGAGAGATGAACGCAATCATATCAAGACCGGTCTTTGCCTTTGCAGTAACCAGGATACCCACCATCACTCCGCGATGATTTACTTCAATAAATGCAGGCCCCGACCGCGCCGGAGGAATCTGCGGATAATCCGGGCTTATCATTCTTAGATAGCGGTTCAAATTTTCCAGATTCGCGGCCCTGGGGGCAAAGATGGATCCCTCCGCTTCTTCTGAAAGCAAACGCTTGGCGGGGCCTTCCTTACCGTAACGAAGCTGATGGCCGATATCCCGAAGAGTTGAGGCAATTTCTTTCGCGCTCCGCGGGCGGTGTTCCGGTTTTTTTGCCAGGCACTTTTCCACCATGGCAGCGAGAGACGGGGGCACTTCGGGATTGATTTTCAGCAGACTCTCCGGTTCATCGCGCAGGATCCCCGCCAGGATCTCAGGAACGGAGTTGCTGTCAAAGGCGCGACGACCCGCGAGCATGTGATAGATCACGCATCCAAGCGCCCAGAGGTCCGTTTGCATATCTGCCGGATTTCCTTTTACCTGCTCGGGCGCCAGATAGGCCGCAGTTCCCATCACGACACCGGGAAGCGTCACATCCGGAAGAATCGGCCTGCCGTCGCCAATGGTGCTGCCAAGCGGTCTGGCTAATCCAAAATCAAGCACCTTTACGAGGTTTTGCGGATTTACCATAATATTTGCAGGTTTCAAATCGCGATGGACGATTCCCGCTTTGTGCGCTGCGGCAAGAGCGATCGCAATCTGCCGGCTCAGACGAACCGTTGTGATTACGGGTAATGGCCCTTGATGGAGCATCTCCGAAATGCTCTTCCCATCAATCAACTCCATCACCAGGAACGAGACCGGTTGAGAGCTCGCCATTGGTGTCGCAGCATTTTGCGGGATCTCTTCGCCGGCTTCATAAATGTGGGCGATATAAGGATGGTTCAAGGCTCCCAGGATCTTTGATTCACGCGAGAAACGCGCACGCAGGTCCGGATCTTTCTCCAGTTCAGGCGGTAAGATCTTAATCGCCACGTCACGGCCAAGACGCGGATCGTCTCCCTTCCAAACTTCACCCATTCCCCCTTTACCAAGAAGATGGATCAGTCTGAATCTGCCAAGCTGAGTCCCCGCGGTCAGGATGTACATAGTCAATCTTGTTCAGATTACTTTTGATATTCAGTATACCATCTTCATTCCTGGAGGGCGGGCGCCTGTTCTTCGCGAGCTTCGTGGTCTTCGTGGTTCCACACCGTGACAAATGACACTTTGAGCCCTATCATGGTATGCATGAAAACGGTTCTCCTGATGATCCTCTGCGTAGCTTCTGCTTTGTCGGCTGCAGAAACCGAATCGCCAAGATTCTCGGACCAGGTCAGCGTATCGTTGGTTAATCTTTATGCTTCCGTTCGGGACTCCAAAGGCCGGCCGGTCTACGCATTGAAGCAAAAGGACTTTGTACTCTTTGAAGATGGAAAGCATCAGACAATCACCAATTTTTCTGCGGATATCACCGAACCGCTCAACATCGCGTTCCTCCTGGATGTCAGTGGAAGCATGAAGTACCTTGGCAAGCTGGACATCGCCAAAGGGATTATCCGGGACATCTGCGGACGCCTTGGACCGGAGGACCAGGTGGCATTGTTGATCTTTGCGGATGGGGACGTGGAACTGCTGATCGATTTCACAACCGACAAAGAGGCCTTGATCCGCAGGATCGCGAAACTTGAACCCTATGGCGGGACTGCTTTGCGAAACGCCATCGCCTTTTGCCACCGGTTGCTGATCCAGAGTGTTGGAAAGAAAGGAGTACTCCTGCTTTCCGACGGAGTGGATACTCGAAGCGATCTGACTCTCCAGGAAGCGATTCAAAAGGCAGCAGCAGTGGAGCTGCCGATCTACACGTTTGAGCTTGTTCGAAGCAAGTGGGTGGAAGAGGGAAGGGAAAGAAACGAAGACGACCTTCCCTTACAGGCTTTCGCAGAAGGTACAGGTGGTTTATACTTCAGCATGGATGAGCTTTCGAGCGAAGAAATTACGAAAGCCTGTTTGAAAATTTTCGAAGACTTAAAATACCAGTATTACATCGGGTACGTCCCCGAGGGTGGCCATTCTGTGTATGGCAGATTGGAGTTGAAAACAAGAAATCCAAAACACCGGGTACGCGTCAGGTACTCGGTAATCCACGGAGGTTAAAATGAGGCGGATCATTGTCGCGCTGGCCGCGGTTGCCTTGATGGCATCCTTTCAGACCGGTTGCGCTTCCAAGAAAAACGTCAAAAAAGAAGTTGATCGAATTGACAAAGAAATGCAAGGAATCGAATCCAGTGTCGAAGCAAATCAGACTCGGTTGAAAGAACACGATGCCCAGATTTCTCAGCATGATACGCAGATTGCGCAACTCTCTAAAGAATCGCAGGAAGCGTTGGACCGCGCTGAAAGCGCTAAGAAACTTGCGATGGGAAAACTGTTGTATGAAGTTACACTGACGGATGAAGATGTAAAGTTTGAAACGGCGAAGGCGGAATTGCCGGATAAAGCAAGGGAAATCCTGGATAACCTGCTGAGCCAGCTCAAAGCGGACAACAAGAACGTTTACATTGAGATTCAGGGACACACCGACAATCGCGGTGGTGAGGACTACAACTTGAAACTCGGTGAACAGCGCGCCGAATCTGTGCGCCGTTATCTATCTGAAAACGGAATCCCGCTTCACCGGGTCTCTACGATCAGTTACGGCGAATCACGTCCGATACAGGATAACGCAACAAAGGAAGGGCGCAGCAAAAACCGCCGCGTTGTCATCATCGTCCTGGCATAAGAGAAGTTGCTTGGTAGAGGAACCAGACATCCCGTTGGCCGCATTGTGGGCTTTGCGTCTTTGCGAGAAATAAACTAAACTTGGTGATCTCCTTGCCGAAGTGGCGGAATTGGCAGACGCGCTAGATTCAGGGTCTAGTGAGGGGTTACCTTCGTGGAGGTTCGAGTCCTCTCTTCGGCATACCCAGGTCAAATCCAAACTCAGGGAGTTTTCCAGAATGGGAATTTTTTCAAAATCGGCAGCCGTTACGGAAGCCGCGGTACTGAACGAGCTTCGAAAAATTGAGGATCCGGACCTGCATAGAGATGTAGTGTCTCTCGGGTTCATCAAGAACGTTACGATCGACGGTCCCAGAGTCGCTTTTGATTTTGTTTTGACCACACCGGCCTGCCCGGCAAAGGATCAGATGCGAGATGACGCGATTCAACTGGTCGGCGGTCTACCGGGGGTTGAGTCGGTGAACGTGAACATGCAAGCGGAAGTGCGGCAGCAACCGTCATTTAACAAGAATGCGATCGCAGGCGTCAAGAATGTCATTGCGATTTGCAGCGGAAAAGGTGGCGTTGGAAAATCGACCGTCAGCACAAATCTTGCGGTCGCCATGGCAAAACGCGGCGCCAAAGTGGGTCTGCTCGATGCCGACATTTACGGTCCGACCATCCCGATCATGCTTGGTAAAAGGGACAGTGCGATTGAAGCGCGCGACAACCTTTTTCTTCCGATCGAAGCCCACGGGTTGAGGTTCATGTCCATGGGATTGATGGCTCCGGGAGATAAACCGCTCATCTGGCGCGGACCGATGGCGCACAAAGCATTGCAACAGACCCTGCTTGGCGTGGCCTGGGGAGATCTCGATTATCTCTTTGTCGATCTGCCGCCGGGCACCGGAGATGTCCACCTGACTCTCGTGCAATCAATTTCTGTAACAGGCGGCGTCATGGTGTCGACACCGCAGGATGTCGGGCTCACAATCTCCATGAAAACTTACCGGATGTTCGTGGAAACAAAAGTCCAGATCCTGGGAATGATTGAAAACATGAGTTACTACATTTGTTCGCATTGCGGACAACGCGAGGAGATTTTCGGTCACGGAATCGTTCGTGAAGCGGCGGAACGGCTTGGCGTTCCGTTTCTCGGTGAAATTCCACTGGATACGCGTATCCGCGAATTAGCGGATGCCGGATCTCCGATTGTGCTCTCTGCTCCGGATTCAACTGCGGCAAAATCATTTGAGTCGATCGTAGAAAAGCTCGCGGCTCAAATCAGCATCGCAAACTTCAACGCGCGTCCGCTCCAAATCGTAGAAGAGTAAGATGAACTCTACTCCGGTTGAGCTCAAGAAAATCGGACAGGAGCAATTCAGGATCACGTGGCAAGACGGACACCTCAGCACGTATACGTTTCGCTACCTTCGGCAAAACTGCGCCTGCGCCGGATGCCGTGACGAAATCAGCGGAATCCGCGTGCTGGATCCAGATAGCGTGCCTGCAGATCTCAAGGGACTGCGAGCAGACCTGGTAGGCAACTACGCGCTTCACTTCTCCTTCACGGATCATCACGAGACCGGAATCTATCCCTTCACGCTTTTGCGCGCCCTCTGCCCCTGTTGTACAGTGAACGTGTAACAAGGGGGATAGGAAGATGTTGGAGATAGGGAGATAAAACGCGGGGGTTTGTAACATGGATCCGTCAACGATCAGGAAAATCGCGATCAACACCGGTGGGGGCGATGCTCCGGGGTTAAACGCGGTCATTCGCGCCGTCACGCTCGCTGCGTTGCGCCAGGGCTGGGAAGTCTGGGGGATCCGTCATGGATACCGCGGTCTGGTGGATTTGGATCAGATGGTCCAACTGACGGCGGATCATGTGCGCGGAATCACGCATCTGGGCGGCACCATTCTTGGAACCGCCAACCGCGGAAATCCGTTCGAATATCCGGTCAAAACTGCTGAAGGAACCGGGATCATCGATATATCGGACACGGTAGTGGAAAACTTCCACAGATTGGGGCTGGATGTCCTCATCTGCATCGGAGGGGATGGGTCGCTGACGATCGCGCAGAATTTCATCGCGAAAGGGATTCCTATGATTGGGGTCCCAAAAACGATCGACAATGACCTCAGCGGCACAGTGATCACGTTTGGATTTGATACGGCGGTTACCACGGCCACTGATGCGATCGATAAACTGCACTCCACCGCCGAATCGCACGAACGCGTTATGGTCGTTGAAGTGATGGGACGTTACGCGGGATGGATTGCTCTCAACTCCGGCATCTCAGGATCCGCGGATGTCATTTTGATTCCGGAAATTCCGTTCGACATCGAACGCGTTTGCGACAAGATCCGCCGGCGGGAAGCGGCAGGCAGACACTTTGCGATCGTTGTTTGTGCCGAAGGAGCGCATCCAAGCGACCGGGATGTAATGACCAAAGGGCCCAAGGAACCAGGACGCGAAATACTGCTGGGTGGTATTGCGCAATTTGTAGCTGACGAAATTTCCAAACGGACCGGAAAAGAAACACGCGCCCTGGTGCTGGGACACCTTCAAAGGGGAGGCAGCCCTACCACATTCGACCGCTTGCTCGGTCTCCGCTTCGGGGCTGCAGCAATCCGATGTCTGCTGGAAGGAAAAATCAACGTCATGGTTGCGCTCGATCCGCCCCGTGTAAAAACTATCCCGATCGCCGAAGCCTTGATCAGGAAAACAGTGCCTCTCGATTGCGACACGGTCTTGACCGCGCGTTCCCTGGGTATATCCTTCGGTGATGAACCGGACGGAACCAAACCTTGATTCTTTGACGTGAAACACAAATGGTTGCGAAACCCAAAGTTGACAAAAAGGGCGAAAAGGTAAAAGATTCCAAAGGTTCGGCAAAACCGCGGGCACGGACGGCCACCCTCCGGAGCGAAAAGCAGCG
>CAZDDB010000099.1:0-11816 GCA_964504105.1 uncultured Acidobacteriota bacterium | reverse complement strand
GGACTGACCTTTGCGAACCGTTACCAGATGATTCGCGAGCTGGGACGCGGCGGAATGGGAGTCGTTTACCTTGCCCGGGATCCTTTGTTAATGCGAGATGTTGCGATCAAAGTGATGACACCGGATATCTTGAGCCAGGACGCAGTTGAACGCTTCCGCCGGGAAGCACGCGTCGTGGCCGGGATGGATCATCCGGCCATTGTCGGCGTTTATGACATCGGCGAGCAGGACGGATCCCTCTTCTTCATTATGCCCTACGTGGAGGGAACCAATCTTCGCACATTCTTGAAAGACGAATCCCTCAGCCTGGGTGAGGTATTGGACATCGGAATTCAAGCGGCGGAAGCGCTCGAATACAGTCATTCTAAGGGAGTAGTTCACCGGGACATCAAGCCGGAAAACATCATGGTGACACGCCTGGATTCCGGGGATGTGCGCGTGCGTGTTACCGACTTCGGTCTGGCAATGGCATCCGCGCACAGTCATCTAACCAAGACCGGGACGCTCGTTGGTACGATTGCCTACTTGAGCCCCGAACAGATGACCGAACGGGACATCGATGGGCGATCCGACATTTTCTCACTCGGCACGGTGTTGTATGAATGTCTGGTGGGAAAACCGCCCTTTTCCGGAGAGCTGCAGTCGGTGCTTTACCGGATTGCTCATGAGATTCCGCAGTCTCCCCGTTCGATCGGCGCAGATGTTCCGCAAGAGCTGGAAGAGATTGTCATGCGATGTCTGGAAAAAGAGCCTTCCCGGCGCCCGCAGAAAGCCAAAGAGATTGCCGATGCCCTGATCCGGCAACGTTCAAAGTTGCGCGACTCGGATCGCGATCAGAAACTATCGGTGGTCTACCGGGCTTCTACTGTGGCTCAACGACCTGTGCTTTCGCCTCTCATCGGACGCGAGAAGGAGTTTGCCGATCTACAGCACAGGCTGAACGCCTCTTTGCAGAATGAATGTCAGTTTGCAGTCGTGGCCGGAGATGCCGGCATCGGCAAAACGCGTTTGCTGGATGAGCTGGAGAATCTGCTGAAGGCCAGAAAAATCCGTTTGCTGCACAGCCGCTTCGTGGAGCAAGATCAGGCCTTTCCCTATCAAGGATTCTGTGAAGCCATCCAGGATTACTTCCGCCTGAAAGTATCTGCCGGCTCCGGACCCGTTGACTTTTCCGATCTGGCTTCCGATCTGGTCTCGCTTTTCCCTGTACTTGCGGAAATGGAAGAAATTACCGGTGGGCAAAAAGTGTCTGCAGGCGCCGAAACAAAAAAGATCCAGGATCGCACCTATATATATGATCTGTTGGCCCGCTCTTTTGTCCGCATCGGCGGAGGCAAACCTCTCGTCATCTTTTTCGAAGATCTGCATAATGCCGACGTATCCATTGATGCCCTCCAGTACGTAGTGCGGCGTCTCGGTCCCACTCCTACGTTCATCGTCGGAACATACCGCTCGACAGAAGTCGATAAAAGCCATCCCCTCAGTCGTATGATCAACGGCTTTCAGGGAGACCGGCGGTTCCTGGAAGTTCAGTTGGAACCCTTTACACGGGAGGAACACAAGAAGTTTCTGGCGGCCCTCGTAGGAAGCTCACAGATGGACCGCAGCACGGTGGACCGTCTTTACGATGCCACGGAAGGAAATCCTCATTTTCTCAAAGAGCTTGTTCGTTCTTTAATTGATTCCGGACGCATTGTGAAGGCAGATACAGGCGCGTGGAGCCTTTCCGGGGAAGCAGCTCTATCTTCCGATGTGCTTCCGCCAACCATTCAGCAAACGGTCGAAAAACGGATCGAGCGTCTGCCTCAAGACTGGAAGCGGGTCCTGTCGGTTGCTTCCATTCCGGGCAGGACATTCGAGTTCCATGATCTGGAAACTCTTTCGGAAGGGAAAGAAAACCTGGATGACATCGTAGACGGACTGATCAGCGCCGGATTCATTGAAGAAGAGCGAGCATCGCGGGGTGAAGTATTGACCTTCTCCAGCGGAATTGTCCGGGAGGTCTTATATGCGCAGGTTCCAAGGCGAAGAAGGAGAGCACTGCACCGGAAATATGCCGAAGAGCTGGAATCTCGAAACGCGGGTCATCTGGAACGGTTTTATTCTGCGCTGGTTCATCATTATTCGGAAGGAGACGTTCCGGAAAAAGTTATCGAATATGGTATGGAACAGATCCGGAAATCACTGGATGCCTTCAGCCCGGACGATGCGCTCCGTTCCGCGAAAGTGGTTCTGGAATTCGCGCGGGGAGAGTCCGATGCTGCGACATTATTAGAAGGCGAAGTGCGATCTCTCGTTGCGAGCGCGCATCGCATGGCGGGAAACATCGAAGCAGCGCTCCAGGAGCTTGGACTTGTCATTGGAATTTACGAGCAATACGGCAAACCGGAAAACGTTCTCGGAGCACTGGTGCTGGCGGCCGAAACTGCGTGGGAAGGACGCCGCATCGAAGAAACCCGGAGCTGGGTACAGAAGGGGCTCGATCTGGCTCATGCCGGTGGAATTGCGGATCAGGATATTCTTGCGAATCTTCTTTCTTTAGGAGCGACGGTTGCCAACCTGCGCGGTGAATATGAGATTGCAAAACAATATCTGGAAGAAGCCGAACGTGTTCACCCTGCGATTCAGGAAAAGGAAGAAGTAGTCGAGAGGGGAGGGGTGCTGCACGTAGCGCTGCCCGTTCCCGTATCTGCTTTCGTTCCTGTGGATATTAACATTCTTGAAGAATCGGAAATACTGGCGAACGTCTTTGAGCCTTTGTTGAGTATGGATGAACGCGGACATCTTGTTCCCTGCCTGTGTGAAGAATGGGAAGTTCTGGAGCAAGGGAAATCGTTTCTGTTCCGTTTGCGGCCTCAAGTACAACTGCACAACGGGAAATCGTTAACGGCCGGCGAAGTCCGGTTCTCTTTTGAAAAGGCGATTCGGAGAAGTCGTGAGCCTCTTCCGGCTGCGTTTGCTGCCATCCGGGGCGTGTCGAAATATCTGGATGGCTCAGCAGATCATGTTGAAGGGATTGTCATTCAATCGGAAAACAGCTTGAAAATTGAGCTGGCAGAGCCGCTTCCTGTGTACCCTGCGTTTCTCACGGACCCGAGGGCCTATATTGCGGTGCCTGCAGAAGGGTCGAGCACAACACAATTGGCTCTTGGCACCGGTCCGTTTCGAATTACCTCATTTTCAGAAAAGAAGGTGCTTCTGGAGCGCAATGACAAGTACTGGAAAGGCACTTCCGCTGCACTCGATTCGATCGATTTCCAGTGCGGAATGAATTCTGCAGAAATAGCGGCCGGTCTTCGCTCCGGAAGTTTTGATTTGGCCAGCAACTTATCTCCGAAGGACCTCGATGAAATCACTCACGACCGATGGTGGCGCGCCAACCTTGTAGAATCGCCGAAGAAGAATGTTTACATTGTTTTGTTCAATCAGCAAACTTCGATCGGGCAGAACGAAGCACTGCGCAAGGCAATGTGTGGGGCGCTGCGTATTCATGATCTGGTGCGTGGAACTCTGGGACGATTTGCACAACCCGCGGAATGCCTCTATCCTCCGGGCATCCTGGGGCACGATCCCGGAAGAAGGAGGCAGCCTGTCGGCAAGGAAGAGGTTCAAAACTTATTGCGTTCTTCGGGACTCGATTTTCCCCTGCCGGTAAAGGTGTCGGTTCACCCGATCCTTCAGGATCGTTATGCCCCTTTGACGAATGCTTTGTTTCAAGCATGGACGGATATCGGAATCCAGCTTTCCATCGTAACTCCGTCCATGGCATCCTTCCTGGAAAGCTGGCAAAAGAATGAAGGAATCGAATTGGTGATCGCCCGTTGGAACGCCGATTATGACGATCCGGATAATTTCATTTTTGCCTTATTTCACTCGGAGTTCGGCGAGTTCCGAAACTATTGCTCTTCGCAAGAGATGGACGGATGGATTGAGGAGGCGCGCGCCGAAAGTAATCCATCCGCGCGGGAGAAACTCTATCGCAAGATTGAATCTTTCCTGATGGAAAACGGTTTGCTTCTTCCGCTGTTCCATGAAGTGGATTATCGAGTTGCGAGTCCGCGTGTGAGACGTTTGACTCTGAGAAGCAGTCGACCTTACGTCAACTATTCTGAAATGTACAAGACAGAAGCTTCGGCGCCCGCCATTGCATCAAAGCCGGGCGGAGGTGTGCTTCAAGTCCCGATGTCCGGAAAGATTTCAAGTCTTGACCCCGCAACGACCTTCACACGATTGATGTCGGAGGTTTACGCTCCGGTCTTTGAGACATTAACACGGCAGGTGGAAGGAGCCCGGATCATACCCTGGCTCGCAAAAGAGTATCAGGCAGAGGATGCGGGCAAACGATTCCGGTTCCGATTGCGGGAGGATGTACGCTTTCACGATGGCCGCCGGTTGACTTCCCGAGACGTACGATATTCTTTCGAGCGCATGTTGCAGAATCCTGAGAGCGGACAGCGAGCTCTTTATTTCTGTATCCGTGGTGCTCAGGAGCTTGCAGAAGGAGAGGCGAGAGAACTGGCGGGCTTCCGTATTCAATCTTCTTCCGATTTCAGCATTGAACTGGTTCAACCATTGTCTTTCTTCCCGGCGTTACTCGCGTATACAGCAGCATCCATTGTCCCGGAGGGGACCACACAATTCCAGGGTGGATGGCGTGAGGGCTGCCTGGGAACCGGACCTTTTCGCATCGTTCGATGGGAACGAGGCCAGCGATTGGAGCTGGAAGCAAATCCCAATTACTGGCGTCCCGCATATCCCAAAACAGACGGCCTGATTTTTGTTTTTGATGTTCCGCCGAAAGAGATTCTTTCCGGATTTCGAAGCGGAAAATTTACGATTGCAGGGGATCTGCTCCCGGCCGATGCGGAAATCCTGAGACACGATGCCAAGTTTGCCGCCGGGTACCGGGAAACTCCGCAGTTGAGCACTTATTATGCATTTTTCAATATTCATCACGGGCCGTTATCGGATGAGAAGGAAAGACATCGTCTGGTTCAGGCGATCGATGTTGCCGATCTGGTTCGAAGAACCGTAGGACGCCTTGCCATCCCGGCGCACAGTCTGATTCCCCCCGGCCTGCTGGGCTACGAATCGACCGCTCCTGTGGTGGCCCGTCAATCGCGAAAAGAGAAACGCGAATCAGAGGTGGAGCTTACCGGAATCATTCATCATATTTATCATGGACCTTACTCTGCGTTGGCAACAGAACTCTTTGAGAAATTCAAGGAACAGGGCTTCTCCGTCAAAGAGCATGAAAAGGAATTTATTCAGCTCTTCGATGCCGGTGAATTTTCGGCGCAGGTAACGAAAGCGGATTTTGGCCTCATGCGCTGGTTTGATGATTATCCGGATGCGGATACCTTTTACTACGGGTTGTTGCGCACAGAAAAAGGACTTATCGGAGAATACTGCGGAACGCCCGAGATCAACCGTCTCGTGGAACGGGGTCGCACAGAAACGGACCCCGGAGTGCGCCACCGGATTTACAGGGAGATCGAACAAATCATCATCCGGCAAGCCCTGATGTTGCCGCTCTTTCATGAACAGACGTATCGTTTCGCCGCTCCTGAAATTCAGGATTTCGAAGTGCACATCTCCCGCGAAACAGTTCCGTACGAAAAACTCTGGCTCCGCCGGTAGCGTACAAACAGGATTCGCCCCGCTAGGCGTGCCAGATCCATCAAGTCTTGGCGGATGCCGAGTGACTTCATCCACATAATATGATAAAGAACACCCATGCAATTGGTGGCAGGCAACAAGATCGGCCCGTATGAGATTTTGGGACCGCTGGGCGCGGGCGGCATGGGAGAGGTGTATCGCGCACGCGATCCAAGGCTAGGACGGGAAGTTGCCATTAAGATTTTGCCTTCCGATTTTTCGGTTGATCCGGATCGGTTGCAGCGTTTCGAGCAGGAGGCGCGGGCCGCAGGCATTTTGAATCACCCCAACATCCTCTCGGTTCATGATATTGGTCGCGTAGACGGCGCTCCTTATTTGGTGACCGAGCTTTTGGAAGGGGAAACACTGGCTACGAAATTGGAGCACGGACCCCTGCCGCAACGTAAGGCAGTAGATTACGGACTACAAATTGCGCAGGGTCTTTCCGCGGCGCATGAAAAAGGCATCATGCACCGCGATTTAAAACCGGGAAACCTTTTCATCACCAAAGAGGGTCGTCTAAAACTTTTGGATTTTGGGCTGGCCAAGTTGACGCAACAGGAGGTTCCACTGGCGGAGGTAACACATTTACCGACATCGCCGGGAACCGAACCGGGGATGATCTTAGGCACGATGGGTTATATGTCCCCCGAGCAGGTGCGCGGTCAGCAGGCCGATCACCGGTCCGACATCTTTTCCCTTGGCGTGATCCTTTATGAAATGCTGACCGGCAAGAAAGCCTTCCATGGGAATACGGCAGTCGATACGATGAGCGCCATCCTGCACAAGGATCCGCCCGAAATGACTCAAATCGCTGCCGGCATTTCCCCGCCCCTGGTGCGGATCGTTCAGCATTGTTTGGAAAAGAATCCAGAGCAGCGTTTTCAATCAGCCAGCGACGTTGCCTTCGATCTGCAATCCCTGTCGGGAATCTCGGAGACAACAGCGCAAGCTGCTGCGTTGACCAGACGGCGCGCCATTCCCCCTTACCTTTGGAAAATTCTTGCGATGGCAGGAATGATGGCTGCCGCCGCCTTCTGCATTCTCTACTATCGTATTAATTCTAAGCCAGTAGATGTATATCATATCTCCATGGAACTGCCGGCCAAATGGAGCTTTGAGCTGTTCGCGGGAGGTTTGGCCATCTCTCCCGACGGCAGGCATTTGGCTTTTGTCGCTGTTTCCGATGAAGGGAAGAAGCAGATCTGGTTGCGATCACTGGCCCACCCGGCGCCGCAACCATTGCCCGATACGGAAGATGGCCAGTTTCCCTTCTGGTCGCCCGATAGTCAGTATCTCGCTTTCTTCACTCTTGGGAAACTGAAAAAGATTAAAATTAGCGGCGGGTCTGCGCAAACCATTTGTGAAGCCCCGGATGGACGTGGAGGTACCTGGAATGAGAAGGGCATCATCGTTTTGGCACCCCAACCCTACGGAGGGCTCCAGCAGGTCTCCGCAGCGGGTGGAAAACCGGCTGCTGTTACTCAGGTAAGCGGACCGAGTGTCTCTCATCGGTGGCCATCGTTTTTACCGGACGGACGCCACTTCCTATACCAAGATGATTCGTCCGGTGTTTCCGCAGCATCACTCGATTCCAAGGAGACGAAAGTATTAATACCCAATTTGTATACCAACGCAGTTTATGCGGAGCAGGGCTACATTCTGTTTTTCCGTGAAGGAAGTTTAACCGCTCAGCCTTTTGACGCAGACAATCTGAAGATCACCGGGGAAGCTTTTCCTCTACTGGAAGAAAAGGTCAACTACATACCTTTGCGTGGGCTTACCGCTTTTAGTATTTCCCGGAACGGAATTCTGGCCTATCAGCCGGAGGAGCCCACATTAACACGTTTGGTATGGCTCGACCATTCGGGAAAGGAAGCCGGTTCTGCCGCGGAAGAAATCTACGACCGCGGTCTCGATAGCATTTATAATACGGCACCGCGCATCTCACCTGATGGATCGAAAGTTTGCTTTCGCCGCTGGGACCGAAACGCCGGCAAGTACGATCTCTGGATTTTGGAAACTTCCAGAAGACAGTTGACACGTCTTACCGTCTATCGGGAGGTCGCGGAAACCGGAGTATGGTCTCCTGATCAATCGCGCATCGCCTACAGCAGCGTCAACTATGCTATCTTTCTGAAATCCGTGAGTGGACGAGCACAGGAAGAACGGCTCATCCAGGAAGATCGATCTCTTGGCGTCTCTAACTGGTCACCCGATGGAAAATTCATTCTGTACAGCAGACAAAATGCCAGAGGAGATAATGACCTTTGCGCCTTACCGGTCTCTGGTGATCGAAAGCCTCTCGCAATCCTTGCAACACCTTATGACGAGAACGGCCCCAGAATTTCACCGGATGGGAAATGGCTCGCCTACCAATCCAATGCCACCGGGCAGTTCGAGATCTACGTTTGTCCTTTTCCAACGTGCAACCGGCAGTGGAAGGTTTCAACCGGCGGAGGAGATGTGGCATTTTGGCGAAAAGATGGTAGCGAACTTTATTACCAATTTCAAAATCGAGTGATGGCTGTGCAAGTGAAAGGAACCGGTAGCGAATTTCAGTTCGCGTCACCCAATCTTCTTTTCACGGTTCCGCGCAATACAGCCATTGATGTTTCACCGGACGCCCGTTTTCTTGCGGCTGTGCCTTCGCTGGATGCAAGCCAGAATTTTCTGCGCTTACTGATTCACTGGCCCAGCACCTTGAAAAATCGATCTTGAGCAGGTGCACTCACATTTGATGAAAGATCTGGATGATTTCAATTTAGCCCGCTACTCCGCTTCGTCGAATGCGGCTCCGGCGTTCTGCGGAAAACGCTCCGGATTGGACCACTGCTGATATTGCGGCAGCGTGGTTTTCAAAAACTCTTCTCTGGATTTTCCGGCGTTTTTCGCCTGTACCGCGGCATCGATCAGATCTTGAATATAGTTTCGAAACTCTTTCAAGCCATCTAGATTTGTCACTTGCCCATGCCCTGGAATCACCACAACATCCGCCGGAACGCGGCTGATGACCTGATCGATCGACTTTAGATAGCCGCGGGCAGATCCGCCGCTATCCACATCAATGAATGGAAACACGCGGTAGAAGAGCAAATCACCCATATGAAGTATCTTTTTCGTTTCGAAATACACAATGCTGTCGCCGTCTGTATGTGCCGGCGGAGTGCCTCCGTATGTGTTACAAACCGCCCTGCATCAACATTGCTGATTTCATTTTATCAAACAAATGTTGAAAGTCTGCTCCGTCTGAATGACGTTAATGACGTTACCGTAGTTCTTGATGTGGCACTGAAGGCCAATCGCTACACCGATCCAAAAAACAATGCGTAGGTCGATAGCCTCGAATTGGTGCCGAATCGCATGCGAGATTTTAGCGAAGACGAAGGCCCTGCAAGAGATGCCCTGGCATTGGGACACTCTTTGCGCTTATGATCCCGCAAAGCCACTGGCCATTGTGGCCATTGAGCACGGAGAAAATTGCTGATGAACCCATGCTAAACTAATCAGATGAGCATTCAGCACTTCCCCAATGAGCTGTTAACAGACCGTTTACAAGAATACCCGGTTCTTTTTGCATACCTGTTTGGTTCGCAGGTGTCCGGCAAGGCAACATCCCTTAGCGACATTGACCTTGCTGTGTATCTTGATGAGGTTGTCTCCAAGGATAAGAGATTTGATCTGAGGCTAAAACTTTCGAGTGAGCTTTCGGCGATTCTTCGCAAAAGAGTGGACCTCGTTGTTATTAACGATGCTCCGGCAGGCCTTTGCTATGAGGCTATCAAACACGGGAGCGTTATTTTTTGCAAGGACAGACCGCTGCGAATCGACACAGAAATCCGGATTCTGTCCCGGTACCTGGACCGGCGATACTATGACCGCAGAAGGGCTGAAATGATTCTGGATCGAATCGACAGAAGGCCTGAATCCGCATGACTTTTCGTGAAAAACTGGCCAACAAACTCGGTAGGCTAAAGGAATACAAAGGGTATCTCGAGGGCTGTCAGATATATACCCTTGCGGATTTAAAGCGTGATCCTCTACTCAGGGGTGCGGTGGAGAGATACCTACATCTTTCAGTTGAATCCGTAATTGATGTAGCCGAAATGCTGATAGCTGAGTTTGAGCTTAGGAAGCCGGAAGAATACCGGGAAGCGATCGAAATTCTTGGAGAAGCATCCGTTTTGCCCATAGAGTTTGCCTCCCGTTTTGCCCCAATAGCCGGCTTCAGGAACATTCTCGTCCATGAGTATGCGAGGATCGATCTTGAGCAAGTGCACGCACATTTGATGAAAGATCTCGATGATTTCGATCAGTTTGCTTATTATGTTGTGCAATTCTTAAACCGGTCGGGTTAGTGAATAGCCGGATCTGTATTCCTGGTTGCTTCCAAATGCGCTCCATCGAATCTGCATTACAAAGGTTGCAGTCCGCAAAAATGTTGACGCCCGTTGAAAAGGTTGTTCTAGAGAAGAGAGGTCTTCGGAAGTGTGGTGGCAAGGCATATGGATGGCCCTAGTACCCCCCGTTGATTCCGACGGTACCACTGACGTTGACCTCGGATATAAACCCGGCCCATACGGCGACGTTGATTTGGAAGCGACGCATCAAAAGGGAGATCAGGGCGCTGGTGACCCTAAAGAATGAGTAAATAGAAGATTGGACAGATAGGATCAGCGGCGGAAAGAGAGGGCATCGTATGAGACATGAAGAATTCCTCTTTCCGTTCGGACCACCTGAGAAACAGCGATCGTTTCCGATTTCTGAACCTCAGCATAATTCACGTACGGAAGACTGCTGGACAGAGCTAAGTTCCGTACCTTCGGGCCGGCTATCCTTTGGCCGACATCATGGAACAGCGGAATGAAAGCTGCTTGATCCAGAAGATGTCTTTCGATTGCCCGGTAAATCTTTTCTCTTTGCTCCGGTTGCTGTTCCGGGCGCCCCTGTTCAATGAGCTGATCTAATTCTTTAGAAGAATAGTAGCGCCGGTACTGGCCGATTCCCGAATGGAAAAGCCCATGAGTAAAACTATCCGGATCATCAAAATCAGCAATCGTTTCGCCGCTCCTGAAATTCAGGATTTCGAAGTGCACATCTCCCGCGAAACAGTTCCCTACGAAAAACTCTGGCTCCGCCGGTAGTTGTATTGCCCTGCAGACACTCCCCAATTCCTAACCCGGCATAGCCGGAACCAAACAGGGTTGTGAGGTAGAGGTAAACGGCAGTTCTATTTTTAACGGTAGGGTGTTAACGCTTGACGTTATTATCGTAATACGTTATTATTCCCGGAAGTGATCCTCAGCTTTAAGGACAAGGATACTGAAAAGGTGTTCCAGCGAGAGTATGTGAAGAAATTCTCAAGAGGATTGCAGCGAATGGCGTTGCGTAAGCTGCTGATTCTCGATGGTGCCGACAAGTTGGATGACTTGCTGATCCCTCCCGGAAACCGATTGGAGAGCCTGTCAGGCAATCGCAAAGGTCAATATAGCATTAGAATTAACGATCAGTGGAGAATCTGTTTCCGCTGGATGGGATCGGATGCCCAGGAAGTTGACATCACTGATTATCATTGAGGCCAAAAATGAAAAAAAAGATGGCGCCGATTCACCCAGGAGAGATTCTCATGGAGGAGTTTCTTCGGCCGCTGGGGATCACCCAGTATCGCCTTGCTAAGGACATTTCTGTTCCGGCGCGCCGGATCAACGAAGTCATTCATGGAAAGCGTGCTATATCCGCCGACACTGCACTGCGTCTTTCGCGCTATTTTGGAACCTCCGAGCGTTTCTGGATGAACCTGCAAGGTCGATACGCCTTGGAAAAAGAGAAGGACACCCTAGGAAAACAACTTACCTCCATCCGACAGCTCAAGATCACAGCGTAATGTTTTACGTTCGGTGTTCCGCCTCTGGAAATTCATGCGGGTTTTCTTGCAAGATCAGCAGGCCGAGCAGATGAAGCATGTGGTTCCGTACGAAAAACTCTGGCTCCGCCGGTAGCGGGCATTTCCCCTTTTCTTGATCCGCGGCGCAACCCTACCCCCGGTAATGGACCCAGCGGCCCGGCGGGATCAGCGGCGGAGAGAGAGGGCATCGTATGAGACATGAGGGGTGAAATAATTGAGCTCGAGGCCTTCCACTTCCGGACGGGCAAAGCAA
>CAZDDB010000098.1:0-11941 GCA_964504105.1 uncultured Acidobacteriota bacterium | reverse complement strand
GGCCCTTTGGGCCCTCTGAAAAAGAATGCGCAAAAACAAAGGAATGAACCTCGGTGATTTGATGGAAGATAGTTTGTTTCACTTTGTTTTGGCGCATTCTTTTTCAGAGCCGGACGCCAGCGGCGTCCGGCGGCTGCATGTCTCCCGTGATTCTTCTCTGTGACCTCTGTGGTAAATTCTTCTCTGAGCCCTCCGTAGCTCAGCGGTTCAATCCTTGGTGGTTATGAGTCCTGCAACAAAGGCAGAGCAGGTTGGTATATAATGTCGTGTTCTTGACTGATGGAGGAACACCATGCAGATTTTTATTGACACCGCCAATCTCAAGGAAATTCGCGAAGCCCAGGCGATGGGCATCCTGGACGGCGTCACCACGAATCCAAGTCTGATTTCAAAAGAGCAGGGGGACTATCGCGATATTCTGAAGGAGATTTGTTCCATCGTGAAAGGTCCCGTGAGCGCCGAAGTAGTTAAACTCCGTTTTGAAGAAATGGTGGAAGAAGGCAGGTCCCTCTCCAAAATTGCGGATAACATTGTGGTCAAAGTCCCTATCAACTGGGAAGGACTGAAAGTCATTCGTAAATTGAGCTCCGAAGGGATTCGCGTCAATGTAACATTGATTTTTTCTCCCACCCAGGCGCTGCTTGCTGCCAAGGCGGGAGCATCGTTTGTCAGCCCTTTTATCGGACGTCTCGATGATATCGCTCAAGAAGGAATGGACCTGATCGATCAAATCGTGTCCATCTATGACAACTACGATATCGAAACCGAAGTGCTGGCTGCCAGTATCCGCCATCCGGTGCATGTAGTTCAGGCCGCGCTCGCAGGGGCGGATATCGTTACCCTGCCGTATAATGTGCTGGATAAATTATTGAACCATCCGCTGACAGACATTGGAGCGGAACGGTTCCGCAAAGATTGGGAAAAAGTTTCAAAGTAGATAAAAGTAGATATCAAAAATCAAATATCAAAGAAACAGAATTCAATAAGCAAAAAACTGCTAACCGTTGTTTTGTTTCCTTCGAGACGATCGTTTCCATCATAATGTTTCGTTTTTCCACATTCGTTCTTCTGGGATGTCTTCTGTTCGCTATTTCGTGCCGTTCCCGCACTACGAATACAGTAGAAATTGATCTCACAAAGCGATTGATTTACGCGGAAACGTCAACGGATGTGCAGGAGATCACTTTTGGGACAAAGGATACACAAAAGCAGGATTTCTCCGGATGGGGCGACCCGGAAAAAGACCGTGAAGGACCTTTTCAGTGGGCCGTTTCGAGAAATGCTTCTTTTACTTTCAGTGCGCAGAGACGCCGGCCGCTCTATCTTCATGTGAAGATGAAGTCGTTCTTTGAGAACCCGGCCGAGGTCTTTGTCAATTCACAAAAAATCGCCCGGATTGTGGTGGATTCCCACCAGAGCGAGTACACAATTCTGATGCCGGCCAATGCCGTTGTTGTGCCGTCCAACACTGTGGAGTTCCGGTTTGCGGAATTCAGATCGCCGGACGGTGGGGCAGACACTCGAAAGCTTGCTGCCGCTGCGTATCAGGCCTGGATCACTCCCAGCCGGCATTTTCGGGAACCTCCCAAAGGAGAGTTTCTTGTTGTGGACCACGTTCGTACCGGCACAAAGAGAGTGCCTGCTATCGTATTGCGGACCGGCGGTACGATCGACTTTTACGAGAGGCTCGATCACAGCTCGGTTCTCCGGTTTGGATACCTTTACCGTCCCTCGCCAAACGCCGATGGCGAGCATTCCACTTCCTTCAGCGTCCTGCTGGAAAAGGACGGGAAACCCGAACGCAATCTCTTTCAGAAGCAGGTTGCGCGAAGAAGCATGGAGTTTGTGCGTCTTCCTCTTGCTTCCTGGATTCCTGAGAACGGGGCAGCGGTCTACCGTATCCGGTTTCAAATAGCGCGCGATTCCACGGACCGGGAGCAAACAGCATGGCTACAGCCGGTGCTGGAAATGGACGCGCCCGAGAGGCAACAATCACCGGACATCCGGGACCGCGGCGCTGTCCTGCGCAACGCCAACAAGAAGGCCAATGTGGTCGTGATCCTTCTGGATGCCGCCAGGGCAGATCACTTCGGTTGTTACGGTTATGGACGTAATACTACATCAATAGTAGATCAATTCTCGAAGGAAAGCATCTTGTTCCGCCGCGCCTATACGGATGCAGTGTATACCCTGGCTTCCACCGCAAGTCTGATGACCGGACTGTATCCCGAGCACCACCGGATCCTCTACATGAAGAATAAGTTGCCGGCCGGTACGCGCACTCTGGCGCGTGTCTTTTCCGAAAATGGTTATGAAACAGCCACTTTTGTAGCAAACGGAAACGCCTCCGGCACTTTTGGAATGACGCAGGGATTTGACGAAGTGGCCGAGGTGTTTCGCGATGAAAACTATACGGGGTGGGGACAGGATGTCACAAACCGGTTTTCCGGGTGGCTGGATCGAATCGCCGGAAACAAGTTTTTTGCGTATCTTCACTATCGCGAGCCGCACGATCCTTTCAATCCGCCCGAGGAATGGGTGCAGAAGTTTGTCGATCCCCGGTACAACGGGAAGATCGGCACATCGTTTGAAAAGCGTATCCGGATCAATACGAATGCTGCGGATCTTACGCCGGAGGACCGTAATCGGATCCGGGATCTTTATGATGCGAATCTGGCCTACGGTGACTTCCAGGTGGGACAGGTGCTGGACCGATTGCGAAAAACCGGTCAGTATGACAACACGATTGTCATTGTTACTGCGGACCACGGTGAAGCGATCTATGAACATGGTTTCCAAGGGCATAATTCGCAGCTTTTCGAAGAGAGCGCCCGGATTCCGCTGATCATGAAGTTGACACACGGATCCAGTGAGCCCAAGACGGTCGATTCGATGGTCCGGACCATCGATTTGTATCCCACACTTGTGGATTTGTTCGGATTTTCAAGAAAAGAAATCAGCGTGGACGGCCGCAGTTCTCTCTCTTATCTGATTTCAGGACCGCCCGATGGGCGTGATGTGATTACACAAACCACGCTGCAGCATGCCTACTCATACAGGGACGAGGATTACAAGTACATCACCGATCATGTTTACGGTGGTGAAGAATTGTACAACCTGCATCAGGATCCCGGCGAGCTGCATAATCTGATTCCTACGGAACCGGTCCGCGCAAAATACTACCGCTCCCGTTTGATGGCATATACCGAGAAGTACCGGCAGGCAGCATTACGCCGCAGGATTGAGAAGGCTGTGATCGATGAGAGCGCCCGGCAAAACCTGGAAGCCCTCGGCTATTTAGATGAATAAATATCAAAAATCAAAAATCAAAAATCAAATAAACAGAAACCAATAAGTAAAGGATCAGTTTCGATGTTGGTGTGAACCTTGGGATTGTAGTGTTTCGTTGCGTATAGCACAACGTTCACGTCAGTGACGGACCACCTGAACCGATTTTTTGCTTATGTCATTATGTTTATTTTTGATATTTGATTTTTGATATTTTATGTTTCGAATCGACTTGCGCTCTTCAGTCCCGATCCCTGAACAGATCAAGACCGGACTGCGGGATCTTGTCGTGAAAGGGTTGCTGAAACCGGGGGAACAGCTTCCGTCCGCAAAGGTGTTTGCCGAAACGCTATTGGTCAGTCCGAATTCGGTTCACCGTGCTTACCGCGAGCTTGTCAAAGAGGGTTTTCTTGAACAGCGTGCCGGCCAGATCCATGTGATCGCCTCTTCCGCGCAGGATCGTGCAGCCAGAACCGTCGGAGATGTGTTGCAACGGTTTATAGAGTCGGTCCAAACATCGCAGCATTCCGGTTTGAGCTACGAAGACATGGAATCTATCATTGAGCTGTTGAAAGGCCGCGATGATTCCGGACGCGAGAAAGTTCTTCCGGAAATTTTCAGCAAACTCTACTTTGAGCCGCGGCCCGCATCCGGTGGAAAGGCTGTTTGTCCGTACTGTCGCGAGAGCATTCAGGAAAACGAAAAGACAGTCCGGTGCATCCTGTGTCGCACCACACACCATAATGAATGCTGGACCGAAGGCGGACACTGCAGCGTCTTTGGATGCAACGGCAAAGTAAAGTTGTAGGGGCGACCCTTGTGGTCGCCCTCACGGCAAACTGTACTAAACTAAGACTATGAGCGCGGCTATTATTCTAGACAACGTAACAAAGTCCTTTGGAAAGAAGTCTGTGCTCAAAGGAGTTTCCGGCCGCATTGAGCAGGGAAGAGTGGTCGGTCTGCTGGGACGCAATGGCGAAGGGAAGACCACTCTCCTTCGAATCATGCTCGACATCCTGTCAGCCGATTCGGGAAATATTTCGATCCTGGGAAATTCTCCCAACGGAACCGGTAAGATCCGTGGGATCGTTGGTTACATTCCGGAACGCCCCTCGTTTCATGAATTCATGAACGTGGAAGATGTTTTGCGTTTGCGTGCAGGCTTCTTTCCCTCCTGGAACTGGGACAAGGCGCAGGATATGGCCGGTAAGCTGATGCTGGACAGAAAGACTTCCATGAAAGGCGCGAGTAAAGGGACACTCGCAAAACTCGCATGGATCTGCGCTACGGCTCACAATCCCAGTGTATTGTTTCTCGATGAGCCGACATCCGGGCTCGATGCTGTAATTCGCGATTCTGTACTTACGCACTTTGTGCGGGAAATGACGGAAGAAGGAAAAACGATTCTGGTAACCAACCATCACATGGAGGAATTGCTCGGCGTGCTGGACGAGGTTTGGATCATTGCCGGTGGAGTAATCCAGAGTTCTCACACGATCGAAGAATTGCGTCAGCACTCGTTCCGCGTCATCGGACGCTTGAAATCGACGGCAACAATCCCTTCTGCCATCGTGGAAGAGCAAAGAATCGGTGACCTGGTACGCTGGTTGGTGGTGGATAAGCAAATGCTGTATGAAATCCGCAAGAAGGAACTGCTGGAGAACATGGAGACGGAACCGCTGCCGCTGGAAACCACCTTCAAACTGTTGCTTTCGAAAACAGTAGAACCGCCAAACTGAAAAAGGCTCAGGATTTCACCGCAGAGACGCAAAGAATGCAGAGGACAGAGAATTGAGGATTCCACTAAACGGTCTGTAGCGCCGGCGTCCCGCCGGCCGGTGATTTGAGTGCACGTTGACAACATGATGTTTCGCAAAATACTCACGTTGGAAATGAGGAAGCAGAGAAAAGCTTCTCTTAGCGTTTTGCTAGTGATGATACTGGGTGTAACGGGAACCACCTTTTTTGTGGCGCAGGGAAAGTGGAGTGTCGCTGAAGCATACCTGGGCGCCATAACGTTCTGTCTTTATGGACTGCCGCTGATAGGAGCGATAGTTGGCGCTTCGGCGGCGATGGGAATCCGGAACCAGAGCGTGCGGGATTCGGAAGAAATGTTGCCGTCAAATCCCGCGGAAAAAGTTTTTGGGGCTTACGTAGCCGGTGCGATCTACTTTCTGGGAATCGTTCTCATGGTGTTTGCCATGTACCCGTCCTGGACAATGGAGTTGACGTGGTTCGCACTTGCGTTGCTTTACCTGCACTTTCTTGCATTTTCCATTACCTATGCCCTCAAGCTCCCCGTTCTTGGCGCCGGACTTGCGGTGATTCTGGTCGGATTGGATACATTTTTCATGGCGTCATTTAGCCGGATTGCCGTTCTTTCTCCGCTGAGCACGGTTCCTTTCTGGCTGGCTTCCACGATTCCAGTTTGGGTTGCGGGAGCATTGGGTTTATGGATGCTTGCCAGTCAAATTGAGTGCAACAAACGTCCTGGGATTCTCAAGGCAGCACTTACTACTGCGTGCTTCCTCTTCGCGCCCGTCTTTTCCGGCTTGTTATGGTTTCTTGTCTCCAAAGTCTTTCGTACCGGGATCGATAATATCTGGGACCTCTGGCGCCTGAGCTGGTAAGAAATAACCGCATTTCGATATACACCACTTGACAAAAATCAGAAGGCCGTGGAGTTATCCTGCAAACCGCGACGGGAAGCACGATTCGAGTTGATCAACATGGGAATCGAAGCATTTTGTTTCAGGCAGATCCTATTTCCGCATTTGACTTGTCTTCTCTATCTCAAAACCCGTGGAACCATGATCGTTTCTATCTTGCCGGGGACAATACGTTGTGGCTGCTCACTGCTCCGAATCCGGTGAAGACGCCTGATGTTTATAAAGTCTGGAGAGCCGCACTGGGCAAGCCGAGTTCTCGGCGGTTCTGCGGTGAATCCTTCCCGCTTTGTTTCTTTCTGCTCTTTGTGGTGAAATAACCATGCTATGAGCGACAAAATGGAACGTCTTCGGCAACTGACCGAAGAATCGGAGCGGGGCGGAGGAGCCGAGCGGATCGAGAGACAACACAAGGAAGGCAAACTTTCCGCGCGGGAACGGATCTCACTCCTGCTGGATGAGGGTTCCTTTGTAGAAATGGACCGCTTCGTATTGCCGCGCTCCACCGACTTCGGAATCCAGCCTGTGCTGGGAGACGGGTTTGTTACCGGACACGGTAGAATCGATGGCCGCACGGTCTTTCTGTTTGCGCAGGATTTTACAGTGTTTGGCGGAAGTTTAAGCGAGACAAACGCTCACAAAGTTTGCAAGATCATGGATCTCGCCATGAAAGTGGGAGCGCCGGTGATCGGGTTGAATGATTCGGGGGGCGCCAGGATTCAGGAAGGAGTCGCAAGTCTCGCAGGCTATGCCGAAATTTTCCTTCGCAACACGCTGGCTTCGGGTGTGATTCCCCAGATCTCTGCAATCATGGGGCCATGTGCAGGCGGCGCCGTTTATTCCCCCGCGATCACCGATTTTATTTTTATGGTCAAAGATACAAGCTACATGTTTATCACCGGACCGGATGTGATCAAAACGGTCACACATGAAGAAGTCACGAAAGAGGAGCTGGGCGGGGCGATGACCCATAACCGGGTAAGCGGTGTGGCCCATTTTGCCACGGAAGATGATCAGTCCTGTTTAAACATGATTCGAGAGCTCTTTTCCTACATTCCGGCGAACAACCTGGAAGATCCCCCTTTTCGTCCCTCAAAAGATGATCCCGCGCGGATCGACGAAACTCTGGACACTCTGGTTCCGGAGGATCCGAACCGGCCGTACGATATCAAGGACCTGATCCGGCGCGTCGTCGACGACGGAGGGTTTTTTGAAGTGCAGGAACACTTTGCTTCTAATATTGTAGTAGGATTTGCCCGCCTGGGAGGGCGAAGCGTGGGAGTCGTTGCCAACCAGCCTGCACATCTGGCAGGGACGCTGGATATCAATGCTTCCGTGAAGGGGGCGCGGTTTGTGCGCTTTTGTGATTGTTTTAACATCCCGTTGATCGTGTTTGAAGATGTGCCCGGTTTCTTGCCGGGAACTGATCAAGAGCTGAACGGGATCATCAAGCACGGAGCCAAGCTGCTCTATGCGTTTGCCGAAGCTACGGTGCCGAAAATCACCGTCATTACGCGCAAATCCTACGGAGGCGCCTACTGTGTGATGGCGAGCAAGCAGATCCGCACCGATTTTAACTTTGCGTATCCGACGGCCGAAATTGCCGTCATGGGACCGGAAGGAGCGGTAAACATCGTTTATAAACGCGAATTGAGTCGCTCGAAACATCCGGAAGAACGGCGTCAAAAGATGATTCAGGAATACCGGGAAAAATTTGCGAATCCGTATATTGCGGCGCAGCACGGGTTTATTGATGAAGTGATTGAACCGCGCTACACCCGTGCGCGTCTGATTGGAGCCCTGGCAGTGCTGGAAAATAAGCGCGATAAAAATCCACCCAAGAAACATGGCAATATTCCCCTGTAAGAGGATAATCCGCGAAGGAATTCATGAGGGTTCTAAGAACAAGCACCAAATCTCAAGCAACAAACTCCAAACAAATTCAAATTCTCCAATGTTCCAAAGGCTCTCGAATCGATGTTTGGAGCATTGGAATTTAGAGTTTTGAGCTTGTTTGTAATTTGATGCTTGAAATTTGGTATTTCTGATGCAACGTATTTTCATTGCAAATCGCGGAGAAGTGGCTGTCCGCATCATTCGCGCATGTCGCGAGCTGGGGATTACCGCCGTTGTGGGCTATTCGGATCCGGATCGCGCTTCGCTTGCGGTTCGTCTTTCCGATGAGGCGTACAGAATCGGAGCTGCTCCTTCTTCTGAGAGTTATCTGAACATCCCCCGTTTGATTGAATTGATGAAAGAAACGCGTTGTGATGCAGTCCATCCCGGTTACGGATTCTTGTCCGAGCGAGCGGCATTTGCTGCAGCCTGCGAACGCGAGGGAATCACATTTATCGGCCCGCGCAGCGAGATCATCGATCTGATGGGTGACAAGACGCGGGCTCGTCATGCGGTTCAGAAGGCAGGCATGCCCGTTGTGCCGGGTGCAATGGAACCGCTGCGTGATGTGAATGAGGCGATTCAGGTAGCGAACGGAATCGGGTTTCCTGTGATGATCAAAGCTGCGGCCGGCGGTGGTGGAAAGGGAATGCGACTTGCCCGCAATTCCGGCGAGCTGGAGGAGGGATTTCGTCTGGCGCAGTCCGAGGCGCAGTCGGCATTCGGCGATCCTTCGTTGTATCTGGAACGAAGGATCGAACGTCCGCACCATGTTGAAGTACAAATCCTGGCGGATCATCATGGGACGGTCCTTCATCTTGGCGAACGGGAATGTTCCATTCAAAGGCGTCATCAGAAGGTGATTGAAGAAAGCCCCTCTCCCTTTATTAGCGAAGAAACACGCCGGAAAATGTGCGAGACCGCAGTCCATGCGGCCTCCGGAATCGGGTATACAAATGCGGGAACCATGGAATTTCTGGTGGATGCAGATCAGAATTATTATTTTTTGGAAATGAATACACGTTTGCAAGTGGAACATCCCGTTACCGAAATGGTCACCGGCATCGACATCGTGAAGGAGCAGATCCGGATCGCGTCGGGAGAGCGGCTTCAGCAGGCGCAGGAGAGCATCCCGTTTCGAGGCGCCGCAATCGAATGCCGGATCTACGCCGAAGATCCGGACCATAACTTCATGCCTTCTCCGGGAAAAATCACGGGACTTCGCCTGCCCGGCGGACCTGGAGTGCGGGAAGATAGCGGAATCTACGCCGGATATGAGGTCCCCATTCACTACGATCCGCTTCTTTCCAAACTGGTTACCTGGGGAAGCAACCGTGAAGAAGCGATCCGGCGAATGGCACGCGCCCTCGAAGAGTATCAGCTGCTCGGGATCAAGACCACCATCCCGTTTTACCAGAGGGTGATGAGAAATCCCGTTTTCATGATGGGAAATGTGACCACGTCATTCATCGATGAAATCTTTACCCGGGATCAGGCGCGGCAACATCCGCTCCGGGAAGTTGCCATGATTGCGGCCGCAATTTCGGAATATGAGCATCTGAGCTCCGGTTCTATTTCAGCAACACCCGCTCCGCTCAAACACGGTAGCGAATGGCGCAGCTCTGCGCGAAAAGATGGGCTGCGTTCATGAAATTTGTTGCGATCTTTGATGGAAAACCGTTCCCGGTTGAAGTCGTCGAGAAAGACGGCAAGTATGGTTTGACTTTGGGTGACAAAAGTCTTACCGTAGACGCGATTTACCCGGGTCCGCAAACGTTATCTCTGTTGATTGAAGGAAAATCATACGAGCTGGGCATAGAGAAGCGGGTCAATTCTTTTTCGGTTCGTTTTTTCAACGACACCGTGGATCTCGATCTTTTCGAGGCGCGGAAATACAAGGCAGCCGGGCTTGTAAAAAAGCCGGGATCATCCGGGCCGTCAAAGGTTCTGGCGCCGATGCCGGGAAAAATTGTGAGAGTTTCCGTATCTCTAAACGCAAGTGTCAGGGAAGGAGACTCGCTCCTCGTTATGGAAGCGATGAAGATGCAAAACGAACTGAAGGCTCCGCGGTCGGGTGTTGTGAAACAAATTCATGTGAAAGAGGGGGAACCCGTGTCTCCCGCACAGGTTCTCATGGTGCTGGAATGACCCCTCTGGCAGCGATATTTCCATCCCTTCTCAAAGACGCGCCCGATGATCCGGAGTTGCAATCGGAAATCGTCCGGATGGCCTGGAAATACTGTCTTGGTGAAAAGATTCGGAATGCGGGAGATCCGGTGAGTTTCCGCGGCGGAGTCTTGTACGTCCGGGTGACCGATCCTCAATGGAAAGCCACGCTCGAATCTATGAAACATGAATTGATTTCCAGAATCAACGGGTACCTCAAGAGAAATTACCTCAAGAATTTGAAGATCGAACTTTGAATATCAACTCTTTTGTTGCTGCATTTCACAGTCCCTATTTGCACTTCACGTTGGTGGCGACTGCCTATCTGCTGTTTGTCTCTTACTTTTTCATCGGACGCTTGAAATCGATGTTCTCTCAGCTGCGACGGAAATGGAATCCGCCCGCTCCGTATCAGCCGCAGTTACTGATTTATTACAGAAACGCTTCCATTTTCTGGTTCTTTATAGTGCTGACCGGACTTGTTCTATTTCTTTTTGCAATCTATCTGAGCCGGTACCAATATGTGGGAGACAAGGTATATCCGGCCGGACAGGCTACGCTGCATCGAAACAATGTAAGCTTTGTCAGTCACAATGGAGTTTCGAATACGTATGCGGTTCGGGGCGGGGAAGTAGCAGCGGGCGGTATTTTTCTCCGTTTTTCACCGTGGATGCGGATTCTTGGTCTGGAGACCTATCACAGGTTGATTACATTCCGGGGGAACCAGGAGAATGTGTATCATTATATAAAGCCCACCGCTGTTTGGCTTGAATCGTATGCGGACTGGCTTTATGTATTCTTTTACAAGAACAAGGAGTGGTTTCCTTTTGCAGACCCGTTCTATACGGAGTCTCCGTATTTTGCAGGAGCCAAACGCAGCCTCCTGGTCACTCACAGTGGTTATATCATCCAGTAGGAATCTTCCCGCTTTCCGGGCTTGCATTTCAGTATGAGCGAGCATCCCGTTCGTGAGCTGATCCATGAGGTCAGTGAGCTGGAACAGGAGGCGGTTCCGCCTGCTCCTGCGCTTTTGCCTCTGGCGATCCCGGAGATTTCTACAGGAAGGCTCTTCGTGCTCTTGCTCGTATTTTATGTTTCCGCTTTCTCGATTCGTGGACTTATTTTGGAAGGGCCCGGGTTGTTCTCTCTGATCAAGCATTTCGCAAAGCCCGGAAACGCGATCACGCCGGGACCATCGATCCTGTTTGATTTCTTTTTGTACATGACGGTGGCATGTCAGTTCTTTCCAATCCCCACTCTTCCGCCGATTGCATTTATGGCAAAGCTGTTTTCACCGTTGCTCATCGCAGTTGTGGGTTCGCTGGGGACCTGTATCGCGAACCTGAACGACTACGCGATTCTGGGTTTGCTTTTCCGGCACCACAAAGTGCGAAAAATCCGGGATATCAACACGTATCGCCGCTTGCTTGATTTTTTTGACCGTCATGCGTTTCTGACCTTATCGGGCGCGGCGTTCTTACCGATTCCAATTGACGTGATCCGGCTTCTGGCCATCTCACGCGCTTATCCGTACTGGAAGTATGTGGGAGCTACGTTTACGGGAAGATTTCCGCGTTATCTATTGCTGGCTTATCTCGGAAAAGAACTGCCGTCGAAATACATCCTGGTGCTGTTCGTTGTGTTGTCGCTTCCTGCACTCGTCAAACTGATTTCTGATATCATGAAAAAGCGGAGTCACACGAACACATAACGGTTTGCCCTATGATTGGACGGTTCTTGATTCGGGTATTCTACTGGAGCTATTCCCGTGGTTCCTGGCAATGGGATATCTTCTGCCTTTTTTTCCTGCTGGTAATCTTCGCCACGCCGAGTTCCTTTCTACTTGAATACACCCGCCATCCTCTGACTCCTGATCAGATTCACGCCATTGTGAAAGAATGGCTGATTCTTTGATCAGGAATTCA
>CAZDDB010000097.1:0-11944 GCA_964504105.1 uncultured Acidobacteriota bacterium | reverse complement strand
CGCGCTCGGAAAATGGCAGAACATCTTCCTTTGCGAGTTTGACGGTCCGCGAAAACGGGAGATCCTCATCACAATCATTGCCGACCGCTGATTCACAAATGCTACGAACAGGACATAACGTAAATTTCAAATTGCAAGCATCAAATTCCAAACAAATTCGAAATCACAAAACTCAAATGCTCCAAACACCGGTTCGAGAGACTTTGCAACATTCGGAAATTGAAATTTGTTTGGAGTTTGTGATTTGAGATTTGGTGCTTGTTCAGTACCCGTAATTTACGGGCTCGCAATATTGATCTTTTGCCTTGAGCTGCGCGGCACGATCGGCCATTCTAGCTGTGTATTCCGCGCGATCTTTCACACCGAAGACCCACTCTTCCAAATATGCTTTAAACTTGCCTTCATCCTGTGAGGTGTTGCGCCAGTTGACGTAGAAGTCGTTGTCGCGATCATAGTAACCTTGCGCAAATGACGGATGGCAGCCGAACGGCTCTTGAACCACCGCCTTCACAATAAAGCCGGGAATCAGGGTTCGATTCGGATCGGACCGGATCAAGCTCTGTTCCACAATTTCTTCCGCAACCACAATGACATTCGCTGCGGCAAACGCAGCTTCCTTTTGCACACCCATCAAACCCCAGATTTGTGCGTTCCCTTCCGCATCGGCGCGCTGCGCGTGGATAATGGTCGTGTCAGGATTGAGCGCGGGAACAGTGGCAAGTTTTTCGCCGGTATAAGGACAGGTGACGGTTTTGATTCTTGGATTTACCCGGGGGAGATCACTCCCCATATAATTTCGCAGTGGAAAGAACGGCAGCTTTGCGGCTCCCGCAGCGAATCGCGCTACCATTCCAAAATGAGAATACTCTTCCAATTCGATCGGATGCGGATTGTTCTTTTCCACGGCGCGACGCAGCGCATACAACGGGCCCGCTCCCGGATTTCCAGCCCAACTGAATACCAGCTTCTTGACACAGCCGGCCCCGATCAATTGTTCGTAGATCAAATCGGGTGTAAGCCGGCAGACGGTCAGATCCTGGCGCTTCTGCCTGATGATCTCATGTCCCGCTGCAAAACAGATCAGGTGGGTAAAGCCTTCGATCACAATCGTGTCGCCGTCCTGCACAAAACGGCTGATCGCTTCTTGCATCGACATCAGCTTGTTTTCCATAAGCTTCAATCCAATGTTTTGGGGAACAGGCTACCTGCGCTTCATAAGCAGGCTGGAAGCCTGCGGTCCATAATGCAGGCCAGAGGCCTGCGCTCCATAGTTTTAACGGTTTTCGATTTCGGTTAGCACCTCATCCAGAATGCTGAGCGCCAGATCCGAATCTTCTTTATCCACAATCAATGGAGGAGCCAGCCGGATAATATTTTCACCGCAGCCGAGCAGCAGCAATCCCTTCTGGAAGGCTCGCTGCACGATTTCTTCCGACTCTTCCTTCGCTTTTTCTTTGGTCTTGCGATCGCGCACGAACTCGATCCCGATCATCAATCCGATCCCGCGAACATCCCCGATCAAACGATGACGATCCATCATCGACTTCATTTGACCCAAAAGATAGTTGCCGACTTCGGTCGCATTGGCCATCAACGTTTCTTCTACTAATTCAATCGTAGCAATGGCCGCTTCGCAAGCTACGGGGTTACCTCCAAACGTGCTGCCGTGACTGCCTGCGGGCCAGGTCATTACTTCACTTTTGGCAATCATCGCACTCACCGGCATTCCGGAGGCGATCCCCTTGGCAACCGTAATCACGTCCGGCTCCACACCAAAATGTTCCGAGGCAAACCATTTGCCCGTTCGCCCCATCCCGCTTTGCACTTCATCCGCCACATACATGATCCCGTATTTTTCGCAGATCTCCTTCAACCGTTTGTGATAATCGGGAGGCGGAACGATGTATCCACCTTCCCCTTGAATCGGCTCCACAAATACCGCGGCCACGTCATCGGGAGGAACCATTTTGGCGAAATATTCTTCTTCCAGGACGTTTACACAATACAAATTGCAGGACGGATATGTAAGGTTGTACGGGCAGCGGTAACAGTAGCCGAACGGGACGTGAGTGACGCCGGGAAGAAACGGCGAAAAATGCTGTCGCTGTTTCATCTTGCTGGCAGTCAAGCTTAATGCGCCCATCGAGCGTCCGTGAAAGGCGCCAAAAAACGAAATCAGCCGAGACCGCCGTGTGTGATAGCGGGTCAATTTAATCGCCGCTTCTACCGCTTCGGTGCCTGAATTGCCAAGGAACACTTTTTTCTGCGATGGGCCTGGAGCAATCTCCGCCATCTTTTTCGCAAGAGCCGCAAACGAAGGGTAGTAGAAATCGGTGGAACAAATGTGCAAGAATTTTTCTGCCGCGTTTTTGATCGCCTCCACAACTTTGGGATGCGAATGACCTGTGGTCACTACGGCAATTCCCGCCATGAAGTCGAGGAAACGGTTGCCGTCTACATCTTCGATCATCATCCCCTGGCCCCGTTCCACAACCAGCGGATATTCTTTGATGTAAGACGTGGACGTGTATGCTTCGTCCGCTGCGATGACTTCCCTGGCGCGCGGACCGGGTGGCGCCACTTTAATCTTTGGATAATCTTTCATAGGCAATCCAGTTACACGTCGATATCGATCAGGGTTCTGCTCTGTTCGCGCAAGAATTTCACAAGGTAATACGGACCCAGCGCGGAAGGTCCGGTGGATCCGGAGGCCTTCCATCCGCCAAACGGATTTACTCCGGGCCAAGCGCCGGTGGTGGCGCCGCCTTTGCGGTTTGCGTACGTAACGCCCGATTCGATGTTGTCCAGGAATTTTTTTACTTCCTGCGGATCCTTGCTGAAAATGCCGGCCGTCAATCCATAAATCGCGCGATTGGAAAGCTCGAGAGCTTCATCCAGGTCTTTGACTTCTGTTACCAGCAAAATCGGAAGGAACATCTCTTCATAAAAGAGCTCGTTGTTGTTGTCTTTCATGTAAGCGATGGTTGGTTCCACATAGTAGCCCTGTCCCAGATCGCCGTCTTTACGGACCACACCGCCGCACAGGATTTCGCCGCCCGCAGCTTTGATCCGTTCCACATAGTTCTGATAATTGTTATATGCGCTTTCATTGATCACCGGACCGAGAAACACTTCACGCAACACCGGATTTCCCATCTTGATCGCCCTTGTTTTATCCAGCAACTTGGTCATGAATTCGCCTTTGA
The DNA here is from genome assembly GCA_964504105.1 of uncultured Acidobacteriota bacterium. Lineage (GTDB taxonomy): Bacteria > Acidobacteriota > HRBIN11 > JAKEFK01 > JAKEFK01 > CAZDDB01. The sequence continues at coordinate 8,738 of CAZDDB010000097.1, read as the reverse complement.
TAGCCGGATTCAGATAAGCGCGCGAGCAGGCGCTGCATTTCTGACCACCATAACCGAACGCGGAGCGCATCACTCCTTCTGCTGCTGCTTCGACGTCTGCGGTTTTTCCAATGTACACAGGATTCTTTCCGCCCATCTCGACAACCACAGGTTTCGGATACTTCGTTGAGAAGTTCTTGTAGATGTGCATCCCGACCTGGTAGGATCCGGTAAACGCCATCCCCTGCGTATGCGGATGATCGACAATTGTTTGACCGACTTCCGATCCTGATCCGGAAACAAAGTGAATCACGTTTTCCGGTACGCCTCCTTCGCGGAGAGCCTTGTACAGCATCGCGCCGATGATGGGTGCATCGTGAGATGGCTTGAAAACAACCGTGTTTCCAGTCACCAGTGCCCCGCTCATCATTCCGATTGCGAGAGCCATCGGAAAATTAAACGGAGCGATCACACCCCAGACACCATAGGGCACCAGCACGCTCATCGTCTTTTCGTTTGGCATGGTCCGCTGCATCGGCTTTGTGTAACCATTATTGTCTTCCAGGTTCTGACAGTAGTAACGAATCAAATCGGCAGTCTCTTCGACTTCGCCCATCGATTCCAGACGGTTCTTTCCTGCTTCAAACGACATGAATGCAGTCAGGTAATATTTGTTGGCGCTGATCCAATCGGCGGACTTGCGCATGATTTCCACGCGTTTGCGCCATCCCAGATCGCGCCACGCGGGAAATGCTTTGTGCGCCAGCTCAATCGCCTGTGTCGTCTCCTCTTTTGTTGCCTGCTGCACTTTGCCCAGCAAGAGCCGGCGATCGATCGGGGAGCGGATTTCAACAGTCCGGTCCGATTTAGAGGGCACACCGCCAATCATGTTTGGATAAAGTTTTCCAAAATCTTTCTTTACGTCTTCGATCGCCTTTTCGTATTCACGATGGAATTCTTCAGACGATCCGATTGTGGTATATGTGATTTTTTGTTGCTCGCTCATGCTGTTTGCTCCAATGTTTTCTGAAAGAGTGAAATAAGTTCCTGGATTTCTTCTCTGGTAACCGTGAACGGAGGCGCCAGCATCACCAGATCGCCGTTTGTGCCGTCTACATGACCCACATTGGGCCAGAGAATCAAACCATTTTGAAAAGCGAGTTCCGTAATCCGCTCCACAAATTTTTGCGAGCGGGGAAAAGGCTCTTTTGTGCTTCGGTCTTTTACAAATTCAACTGCGGCCATGAGTCCTTTGCCGCGGACATCCCCCACGACACGATTTTCGCGGAGGCGGTCCAACTGTTCGAAAAAATAATCCCCCATTTCTGCGCACCGTTCGACCAGATGATTGCGTTTCAAGTACCTCACTGTGGCAACACCAACGGCGCAGATGACCGGGGTGTGTGAATAGGTTTGGGCGTGGTTGAAATAACCGCTGGTATTTGCCAGCAAATCCACAATCTCCTTCTTGGCGACAACCGCGCTGAGCGGTACCGCTCCGCCGTTGATCCCCTTTCCCAGAACCATGATGTCGGGGATGAAATCAAAGTGCTGGAATGAGAACCACTTTCCGGTGCGTCCCATCCCGGCCATAACTTCATCGGCAATGAACAAGATGTCGTATTTTTTGCAGATCTCCAGAACGCGTGGGTAATATTCCTGCGTCGGAACCATAGCGCCAGCCGAGGATCCGATGATCGGCTCGGCAATAAAAGCCGCTATTGTTTCCGGCCCCTGCTTGATGATTTCTTCTTCAAGCGCTTCGCCGGTGCATGCCTTGCAACCAGGGTGCCGGTAGTTGTCCGGTGCTGGAATCCGCGGAAAATCGGTGAGCAGCGGACCATATACCTTGCGATAGTGCTCGCGACCGGAAAGAGAAAGAGCGGTCAACGTGTTGCCGTGATAGGACGGCGTTCTGCTGATGATCTTCCATTTCGAGGTGATTCCCTTTTCGTACCAGTACTGGCGGGCCAGTTTTACGGAAGCTTCGATCGCTTCCGAACCGCTCGAAAGAAAATAGCTGTACTTGAGTGTGCCGGGAAGGATCTCAGCCAGCTCCGCGGCGAGATCTTCTACGGGCTTGTGCGTGAACTGGGTGCCGTTTACGTAGGCCAGTTCACGGATTTGGGAAGCCACAGCATCCGCAATTTCATGCACGCCATGTCCGACATTCACCACCACCGCTCCGCCCGAGGCATCGAGATACTTCTTGCCGTCCTCATCAAAGATGTAACTGCCCCGCGCAGAGACAGCGCGTGGAAATTTCCGTGTCAGCTTGCGGTAAAAGACAAAACTGTCGGGATATTGGTAACTCATCGATTTGGATTCCCTGAAAAGGCGGGCTTCCTGCCGAATGTGTAATTATATCCTAAATGATTCGGGCGCAGAACGACCAATCTAAGTCGTTTGTTTATAGTACGATGCAATCACGATGGATGTGGTTTCCAGACTGGCAGAATTGAAGGTGCCTGTTCGCAAATCCGAATCTCACACTTGCCGGCCGCGCGTTCGTGCTTATCCAGGATTTCAATAGCCATTGCTGGAGTGCATGACTAAGTCGTTGATTTCACAAATACAGCGACGTATCTATGAACCACGAAGAACACGAAGGGTTGAACCGCCAAGATCGCCAAGGCGGATGGAAGGGCCTATGCAGCCGCCGGGATTGATCTAATTGCGCCGCTCAAGGGCAAAGAAGAATACATCGTTGCCGAGTGTAAGTGGACGAACCTGAATCAAGAAGAAAAAAAGAACCTCCTGGAAGAGCTCAAGAAAAAATTCGAAAGGACGAAACTAGGTCAAAGACTTTCCAGGGTTCAATTTCGGATCTTTTCGAAAGAGGATCTTCAAGAATTCGGTTCCCTCAAAGCATACGGAGAGTAAGCATATCTCGTTCTTTTAGGAGGTAGCTGACATTTTTCGCATTCATCGAATCGCAATCTCCAACAGTCGTCTGGTCAGTCTAATGGACGGCAAAGTCTCCTTTCGCTGGAAGGATAAAGAGCAAAAGCGACTGCAGAGTCTGGCCACCGAAATGCCCGGAGCATGCCGCGCCATCAGTGAAGACTCCATGAATTGCCCCGACCAGTCCTCGCAAGAAGTATTGCTGAACTTCATTACTAATATAGTAGATGGCCGAAGTGAAGCTTCGCGGGATTGCTCCGAGGTCATTTGAGATGAGAGGTCAGCAGTGCAAATCGTATTCTTCAAAAAACATTCATGTTCTCGCAGTCAGTGATTCCATTGAACTGGTTGATGCTCCACCGTCGCCGGAACTCGCTTCCCTTACGCAGATCAAGAAAAAATACGGCGAGCCGATGAGAACCATCGTTACACCTGGCGGATCCTTTCTGGTTTACCGGGGCTTTGGCGTAGACGTAACCGCAACTGCCGTTTACCGCAGTGTCTATTTTGATTTTGAGAAGGAATTTAACCGCAGAGGACGCTGAGGACGCAGAGCAGCCTTCAGCCGCACCAAAGGAAAACCACGGAGGCACGGAGACACAGAGTGACGTTCGCGAAGCGAACAGGCCAGCAACGATCCATATCTCCGTGTCTCCGTGACTCTGTGGTTAAATTCCTTCCCAAAAAAACAAGAAAATGACTATTAGCTACGCAAAGAGTGGCAGGTGATTCTCAGGTTTGCTTTGGTGCAGGGGGCCAGTGTGCGCCTATCAGCGGGCGCGTTGTAGCAAAGCGGGCCAGTCGAAAACAACTGTGACAGCGGCAGGCGATGGATTCGATCCTGGGGAGGCAGTATCGATACTTCTAATAGTTTAGTAGATTGAGGCTGTGTTACTAAACGGCTCAGGCCTGCCGCTATGGCGGCCGGAAAGCAAACTGCAGCGACGATCTTCCAGAGACGTTCCCGGTTTTTGCGCAGCGGAGGCAATACTGCTGCGGCCCTCTGCGTGTCGGACGTGCCGGATAGCGCTTCCAGCGCGAAACCAACATCACGCGCGGATTGAAAACGCTGATCCGGATCTTTTTCCAGACAGTGCCTGAGGATTCGCTCCAAAGCAGGCGAGCCGCTCGCTTTGCAAGATAGCGCTGATGGTGTCGGCGGGTGTGTTGCCGGAAAAAGCGCGTTTCCCGGAAAGCATTTCGTAAAGCACTGCGCCGAAGGCAAAAATATCGGAACGGTGGTCGGTTGGAAGCCCTCGGACTTGTTCGGGAGACATGTAACCGACGGTTCCTAAGACAACTCCCGGCGTTGAATCGGGCGCAACTGTCTGAAGCTCTGAATTTCCGTCGTGAAACACAGGCTCAGGCAAGCTGAGCTTGGCCAGCCCGAAATCCAGAATCTTCAACCGGCCATCTTTTGTGACAAAAAGATTCTCATTGTGTGCAGAAAACGAAGACACTTCAACCGATAGAACCGAGAGGCTGGATCGACTGAGAGTTAATCACCTTCGGTCCAGACAGGAGGATCGAGTGGGAAGTGGGAATCACAGGGAGAGGAGTCAGGCGGAGGAGAACGGGCGGGGAGCGGCAGGACTTCAAACTTGTATGACAGATGATCCAGAATCTTGTCGATGACAGCTCCATCTTTGATAACCGAAACGATCTTCATCTGACTCCCACATTTTGGGCAAAGCAAGGGATCCGTTTCATAAATGAGTTTGATCAAAGCAGCCCAGGTGGATTTGCGCTGCTTGATCCATTCACTTTCGGAATCTTCTTTAGGGACGTGTGCTTGATGAGGCGTTTGACATTCGGGAATCTCTGGACATTTTCTGGAGCGCCAGAGATGATCCGGCAACAGAAACTCTGGCTTATGATTTTCTGAAGAAGAACTTGAATCTACTTAGGCGTCCGGTGATCAAACGAACCTCTCTTGCAAGGCGGGACTATGGCTCGAGGTTCATCTTCCGTGCCAGCGCTTCGTAGCGTTTGTCCGACCGCAGCGGATCCAGAAACGGATAACTCTTCAGGGGAATGATCATCGGATCCCGTGAATCGATGGCTTTTTCAAGCCAATCGAACGCGAGGTCAATCTCATCGAGTCCCAGGTAGGCCCATGCAAAGCTGGACGCCGGCACATACCGGTTCCGTGCAAGCGTCTCTAGTTCTGTCAGAATGTTTTTTGCCTCTGAAATCTTGCCGGCGTGGCCGCACATTAATGCCAGCCATCCAAGGATTACAGGGGCGCGGCCCGAGAGTCGGCTGGCCTGGCGAAGAGCATCCACCGCTTCTTCTGACATGTTCTTGGAATCGAGGATAAACCCCAGGAACCAGTAGCCGAGATAGTACGCCGGATCCAGGTCCAAAATGCGCCGGACTTGCGCTAGCGCCAGGTCAAAACGCCGGTCCAGGTAGAGCATGACCGTCAGCCACCAGATGGTGAACAAAGACAAGGGATCGGATTGGAGCACAGACTGAATTTCCGCTGCAGCTTCGCTTAACCTTGCTTGCGGCAGTAGCAGACTAATGGCATATCTTAGGCGGACAGTGGGAGATTCCGGATTGATTTGCAGCGCTCGCCTAAATTCACGCTGCACTTCCGGCCAGTTATAATCCAGCTCTTTTCGGAGCATCCCGAGTTGGGCGTGTGCCTCTGCCATGGAATCATCAATTTCCAGGGCCCGGAGCGTGGCCCAAGTGGACACAGAAAAAGCTTCTTTCGGTGGCATGAGACCGAAGAAGCCCATGAACCAGTGGAGTTCGGAAAGGGAATCGTAAGCGAGCGCAAACTCGGGGTCCAGAGCGATTGCTCGTTCCAAACACTGCCGGCCTCTTTGGAAAGCCTCCGGGGTCCACTTATATAGATGGTGACGGCCCTCCAGGTACAGTTGGTACGCCCCCAGGTTTTTTGTGGAAACCTTCACAAGATCCGTGCTGCTGGAGAATCCGCCGCGGAGCTTATCCGTAATGGCACGAGCTACGTTATCTTGAAGAGCGAATACGTCGGTCATCTCTCCGTCGTAACGCTCACTCCACACGTGACAACCGTCAGCAACATTTATGAGCTGTGCGGTAATTCGAATCTTGTCACCGGCCCTCCGAAAGGAGCCTTCCAGAATGTGATTCACATTCAGCCGGATACCGATGTCTCGCACGTCCATATCTTTTCCCCGGAAGGCAAACGCGGACGTGCGCGATGTCACGCGCAAACCCCGCACCCGGGTTAGTGCATTGATGATTTCCTCGGCCAGGCCGTCGCTGAAGTATTCATCCTTTTCCTCTTTGCTTAGATTCGCAAAGGGCAGCACCGCAATGGAAGGCGTCGCGACGGTCGGAGAGATCGAATCCTGGAGTGCTAACTTGAGATCGGCCGTATTCTGGAATCGAGCGTTTGGATCTTTGCAGAGGCAGCGTTTGATGACCTTCTGCAGGGACGCCGGTATTCTGGCGGGACAAGGCTCGGGTTCTTCCGTTAGAATGGCTTGAAGTGTCGAGAGACTGTTTTCCCTCTGAAACGCCTTACGCCCGATCAGCATTTCGTAAAGGACAACGCCAAAGGAGAAGATGTCACTGCGGTTGTCCACTTTCTTTCCTGAGATCTGTTCAGGTGACATGTACCCAATTGTGCCGAGAACCACTCCCTCCAGGGTGTGTGGCTGCGCAGTTTGCGTCGGGTCGTCTACGTCTCCTATCGCAGGCTCCGTCAGTTTGGCAAGGCCAAAATCCACCAGCTTGATCCGCCCCTGCTCGGTTACCATAATGTTGCCCGGTTTTAGATCCCGGTGGACGATTCCTGTCGCGTGAGCGGCCGAAAGGGCATCAGCGATCTCGACTGCATACTTTACACTAACCTCGTGGTTCACTACTCCATGCTGGATCAACTGTGCCAATGTTTCTCCGGAAACATACTCCATTGCGATAAAATCCACGTTGTCGGCTGAATCAATATCGTAAATGTGGACAATGTTGGGGTGATTTAGAGCCGAAGCCGCTTTGGCTTCCTGAATGAAGCGGCGTTTGCGCTCTGAATCCAAGGTCCTGTCCGAGCGAAGGATCTTGAGGGCGATGTGGCGGTCAAGATGAGTGTCTCGTGCTTTGTAAACTGCCCCCATACCGCCCTCACCAAGCTTCTCCAACACTTGATAGTGCGCTATGCTCTGCCCGATCATGGTTGGGCTCCCACATGCCAGGCAACTATGCCGAGATTCTTTAAGTAGTTGTGCTTTCTGCTTGCACAGTCACCGGTTTACGTCTCTCACGTACGACGAATATGCGATCACAGTCGGAGGCAATTTTCGCGCCACAGATTATGCTCGAATTGCCGTTACCAGATTCGGAAAATTTGGCAAATTGAGACAGATTGGCAGGGAAGCCAACCCTGGACAATTCTTTGACCAACCATTGCCAAATCAAGGCGCGCGCCAGCTATAAGCCAAGGTTTGAGATTACGTTTCGAAGATGTACGCGTTCCTTCCTTGGAATAAAGAATATTGTGAAATCGGCATCGTATTCCAGGTCCACAGTAACGCGTTTACTGACCGGGTCGTCTTCTAGCTGCAGGGAATAACTGCCGGGTTTTAGTCCGGCTTTCTGACAGATCTCATCTACTCTGCTGCGAAACGGATCTTTACCGAGAGTGTTGTAGTCAAGCAGAATGGAACCGAGATCGGTATCCAGGGAGTTCCGATAGGAAATTGCTTTTCCTCAAGCGCCCTTTGAAGCGCTCTTCGATCGGTTCCGATGAGCTTCAACTGCCATTTTCTCACAATTTTCACTCCGCGGAGTGAAAATTGTGAGAAACGTAGCCAGTCGCAGTCAAGACAGAGAAGAACAATGCATTTGCGGGTAGAAAACGAAGACACTTCGCGGGATCGAACCGGGCGGCTGGAAGTCTGAGAGTTAATCTCCTTCGGTCCAGACAGGCGGATCGAGCGGTAAATCGGAATCCTGAGGGGAAGGTTTGGGCGGAGGCGGCCGTGCAGAGAGCGGCAGGACAGCGAATTTGTATTGTAAATGATCCAGGATTTTATCGATGACAGCTCCCTCTTTGGTGGGTCCTGCATCAACATGAAATCCGGAGTGTTTCCAGGTGCGCATCTTGCCGGTTGCCGCACAAACGGCTAGCAGCTTCAAGAAATGCGCCATCGATCCGCAAAGAGTTTCTGCCGTCGAGAAAAGCAGCCGCCAGAGAGATTGGATTCGGTAGATCAAATAGAGTGCTGTTTGTCTCGGCTGAGAAAACCACAATCAACACGCCACTTTATGGCCGTCAATTGCGGTTGACAGATGGTTGCGAAAATCAGGACGAAATCCAGAAGTTTTAAGGAGATCCATTATCAGAAGCTTCACGAACTCTCCGGGATCCCCGAAGAAGAATTCAGCCGGCTCATTTATCTTTTCCGGTCTCTGGGTCTGGTAACAGTTTGAAGTGAAGTTATGCGCGACACCTCGTCCGGCGATGCCAACAGGCATCCAAACTTTCCAGCAAGCATTTGGAAATCGGGCGTCAGGCGGCTATTTGGTTCATCCCGGAGATCTAGGTCTTCCGTTGGCAAAAAACATAACCGCTCTTCCCTTTCACGAGCTATGAGATCCTGAGAGCGGTGATCTCTCGTACCTTATTTTGCAGAGTTGGATCTGCTGATGCATAATACTTTGCGGTGAAGATATTACATGCCGCTTTTTGCGGGGACAGTCTGTGCCTGTGGGGTGAAACGGACTCAACCGCTCGATCCAAACGAAAAGCAGCCGGCAACAAGAGGAGCGCGGCTCCTGTCTTGTCGCACTGCATCCCGTTCAACGAATTGAAAGAGTTGTCCTGGTTGGGAAGCTGGAGCTCTCGCGAAGTGGAAACT
>CAZDDB010000096.1:0-12258 GCA_964504105.1 uncultured Acidobacteriota bacterium | reverse complement strand
CGTGCTGTTCTGTCATCCACTTCCGGAATTCGGAGAGTCTTCCGTCGGCAGCAAGCTCAACAGGCTGGAGTCCCAAGGCCTGTGCGAGTCGATTTAACGTTTCGTCGCGCACCTTAACATGATCAGTTGAAGATAAGATTCGGTGGATTTGGGCCCTCGACAGACCGGATCGCTTAACGAGGCTCGTCTTGGGCATACCGCTCGACGCTATCTTCGATTTAAGAGTATCTATCTCTCCCCCCTCTTGTCTCACTATTTTGGCCGCACAGTGAAGGTAACTTTTGTACACTTCTGCGGCAAAATGCCTCTCAAAATTTTTAACCAGAGAGATTGAATCCACCAGCATTGGACTCCTTATCAAATAGATGTGTACGGTTCCAACTGGATCTGGGCACCTTAACGATTGATCGCGTTCTCCAAAAAGTTGTGAAACATCGTTCCAACGATCTTTAGTTACAGGCTGAAATTCAAGATGAGATTCCATGCTTTTTGCTGTCATGATCGAATCGTATCCTTCTCCCGTGCTGAGTCAATACTTGACACTTCTAAGTTTCAACTTTAGAATTGTCAAGAATGTATATCAAGAGAGCGCTTTCGCGAGTATTGCGTATAGCTCTCACGCAGTTTCCCGCCGTCTTGATCACCGGCCCCCGGCAGTCTGGAAAAACAACCTTTCTGCTGGAGGAGTTTGGGGACAAGTACCAATATGTTACTTTTGACGATCCACTTGCCAGAGCATTTGCGACCGATGATCCAAATGGATTCCTGGATCAATTTCGAGATCACCCGGTAATCCTCGATGAGATTCAGTATGTTCCTTCGCTCTTTCCGTATCTAAAAATCCGCATTGACCGGGAGAGAAGGAAAACCGGACGTTGGTTGCTTACCGGTTCTCAGCAATTTGCCTTGATGAAAAATGTGAGCGAATCGTTGGCGGGCCGGATTGCGCTGCTGGAATTGTTTCCGTTCAGCAGTTTCGAATATCAACCGCAAGATTCCACTCTTGAGAATCAGATCTGGTTGGGAAGTTATCCCGAACCGGTGCTGGAGCCATCCAAACGCGATCTCTGGATGCGGTCTTACCTTCAGACCTACGTGGAGAGGGACATCAGGCAGCTTCACAACGTAAAAGACCTGGGCACGTTTGAAGCTTTTCTGGCACTTTGTGCAAGCCGCCACGGGCAGCCTTTTAACAAAGCGACCTTTGCGCGTGAATGCGGAGTGTCCGAGCCGACAATCCGAACCTGGGGAGATGTTCTTGCTGCATCCTACGTACTCTTGCTTTTATCTCCTTACTTCAAGAATTACGGAAAACGATTGAACAAGACACCAAAACTCTACTTTCTGGATTCGGGACTTGTCTGTACATTGACCCGGCAGCCCAATGGTCAGGCTGCCCTATCAGGCCTCATGGGCGGCTTTCTTTTGGAGGGCTGGGTCGTAAATGAAGCCGCAAAGATTCTTGCCATGCATGGTCTCTCAAAAGATATGTACTTTTGGAGGTCTCATGATGGTAGGCAAGTGGATTTGATTTTACGCATCGGACCAAAGGTTTATCCCATCGAAGTTAAGCTCACCGCCACGCCCAATCTAAACCATACGGAACCGCTGCAAAAATTCAAGAAACTTGCCGGCAACGACGCTGCCACAAAAGGGTTTCTCGTATGCCGAGTGAACAGAAGAACAGTTCTTCCGGGGGACAACGAAGCGCTTCCCTGGCAAGAATTTCCACAATGGCTTCATTCGCAAGTAAAACGGTCGTGAGATCTTTTCAGAAAGTTTGAGTGTTCATTGAAACGTATTTTTTCCCCTCGCTGGGTCAAGAACGGCCATCGAAAGAAAATAGAATGTCATCCAGTGCGCTGAGAATCTCCGGATCGCAAGCAGCTCGCCGGTTCCTGCGGCTGGAATGTTCCATATCGAATTGGCCAGAAGAACGATCCACACGATTTTCATCCAAACAGGGATGCGGTCCCAGAGCCCCTTCCATCCAACACTCTTTGCGCTGTAAATCGCGAACATAACCGTTGGTATCCACACTGCGAAAATCGCAAAGTGCAGGACCCAGACAATCGGAAATTCCTGTTGCAGGTTCAGATCCTGGAAGGTTGCAGCGTGTGTAAACAGACTGAGAATGAATCCGATTCTGGCAACATGAAACAAAAAATTAAGCATCGGTTTACGCCGGACTCCCTTATAATAATGTGGAATGACGAAAACTCGTTGTAGTTGGGGCGATTCGCATCCATTGTATATCGAATACCACGATACGGAATGGGGAGTCCCGGAGCATGATGATCGAAGATTGTTCGAATTCTTGATTCTCGAAGGCGCACAGGCCGGCCTGAGCTGGCTGACCGTCTTGAGAAAACGGGAGGCATACCGGCACGCATTTGATCGTTTTGATCCCCGGAAAGTGGCGCGTTACAAGGCTCGCAAGATCAGAGAACTTCTTGGCAATGAAGGGATCATCCGCAACCGTCTGAAGATCGAATCGGCAATCGAAAATGCGAAGCGTTTTCTGGAAATCCAAAAAGAGTTTGGAAGCTTCGATTCGTTTATGTGGCGTTTCGTCGGCGGCAAGGTAATCAAGAATGCGCGCAAATCGTTGAAGGAAATCCCGCCGACGACTCCGGAATCGGATGCAATGAGCAAAGAGCTCCGCGAAAGAGGCTTTCGGTTTGTTGGCTCAACTATTTGCTATGCGCACATGCAGGCCTGCGGCATGGTGAATGATCACCTGGTTTCCTGTTTCCGCTACAAACAGGTATGATGACCGCGCGCGTCGTTATTGCCTGTCGTTGGATGGCCGTAGCAAATAAGGCCTGCTTGTCCCATCAGGCAAGTTTACCGTGCCCACGATGTACGGGAAATTGCTGCCTTTGATCCGGCCGCTTACACCTCTGGCATCGTACAGCTCCCATCCTTTCGGGAGTTTGACCAGCTCATTCAGATCCACGATGTTCCGAAAACCAGGCTGCCAGTAGAACGCATGATAGACCAGCCCGCTGCTACCAATACGACTGAATTGGCCAACCACCTGATTCGATTCATTGATATCAAGTGCGATGGCCCAATCGACGTTCTCCGGCGCGGGAAGTGCGCGCATGCGGGCCTTGAATGGATCGTAAAGAAAGGCGCGTCCTGGTCCCGATGGAAGATCCGCGCCGCCTGCAACAAATCCCCGCTCGTTGACAGCAATCGCTCCGGAGCCATATCCTCCGAGGGTACCAAGAACGCGGGGCCCACTTTGTGTAAATGTTACAGCACGCGGAATGCCGCTGCCCGGTAGTTGTGATTCACCAACGACACGTCCGCTGTTTGTAATATCGTAAGCGATGCTGTGCTCGCCGAGTGTTCCGAGAAAATCGATACCGCCTGGATTCCACAATACGGCCTCATCAAGTCTGCTGCTTGGATGTCGCCAAAAACCGGCCGCAGTGCCGGTATTGTTTACTGCGTTGGCTTCACAGTCCCACGGACATTCAGGACTGAGGTCATGAAGCGTCCGGTTGGATTCCCACCGGATTGCATGTATGACTGGAAATGTATCGGATAGACACGAACCCACTACGACACCGTTCTTGTTGATATCCGCTGCAGCGCAAGATGGGTAGAGCCGGCTCAGGTGAGGCAATCGAACAAGGCCGTCTTCCGGCTTCCAGACAAAGGCGGTTACCGCTCTGTCGCCAGGTTCAAACGCCTGCCCCACAACTCTGAGTCCATCGTTTGTCCATTCAACTCTATTCGCGCTGCCGGAACTCCCACCGAAACCCAGCAGATCATCAAAAATAAATGAAACCTCAGCCCCAACGTTTTGGCATAGCTGCAGAATCATCAGTGCGCATAACAGTACTTTCATTATCGAGCCTCCATGTTCCTTTGCCCGGCCAGATGTGCAATTTAGACGCCAGCAGTCATCTCGAGAATGTTCCCGTTTCGACTCCGTCAGGTTTTTGAAAGAACATCGAATTCCCGATCACCTCGTTTCTTGTTTCCGCTACAAACAGGTATAATGGCGGCCATCGTCATGGCGCGTCGTCCGTTGACTCCCTTTCTCTGGGAAAGGACCAGGCTTCTTCACCGCAACAGGGCTCTGGAAATCTGGGAAGGAAACATCCAGGGACGTCCGTATCTCATCAAGCGCTTTCTGAAACCGGGTTTAAACCACTGGAGTGACTTTCTCTTACAGAGCCGCATCCGGCATTCTTTATTTATGCAGCCGGAACTTGCCGGTTACAGCGGACAAAAGACGTTCTGTTTCGCGACTCCCATTGATTTTCCAGTGAATCCTCTCCCGGAGACATGGGATTTTCTCCGGTTTGCGGTGCAGTTTCTTTCCCTCGCACGAACAGTGCATTCCAGGGGTCTCGTTTTTCGATGGGATGCGGAGCATCTTCTTTTTGACCAGAGGACCGGATCTGTCTTTCTCCCCGGCTTCACTTCTCTGCGTGAAAGGAACCACGGAAGATCAAGAGAAAAGGACGTAGAAATTGTGAACCAGCTTCGCATCTTTGCGGCAAGACATGCCGGGTTTGCAGGCCCGGTTTTGAACATCTTGAAACGATGGGAACGCCGTAAGAACAACGTTCTGGAAGGTTGTCTGCAAGAGATTCTGCAAAAGCAGCCTTCGGCTCTGGATGCAACGATTTCGTGTTTTGATTGGCCGTTTACTCGCGAAATAGAACTGGCTGCCGGATTATTTCAAATGGCCGAACGATCCACCGGCCACGCAGTTTTGTTTCACTCCGGCCCGGGGGAGGGAAAAACTGCGTTGTTCCGGCAATTGTACCGTGAGATCGTTTCCCGCAATGCGTTGCTAACCTGTTTGTCTGCGCTCCCCGAGACACGGCCGTTCCACTCAATCCGAAAACTGCTCGATCAATTTTTTGAGAATAGCGGCGCCTACCGTTTTTTGAAGAAGGAGCTTACAGAGGACGGATGGATCCATTTTCTGGCCGGGTCCCTGGAGATTCCGGAAGGTGCTCCCGGAAGCTTTTTCAAAGTTGTTGAGAAACTAAGTGCGCGACATGGAGCTGTCTGTGTTTTTCTCATCGATGATCTGGATCATTTCGATACGGCTTCGCTTCATTTTCTTGGACGGTTGCTGGAAGAAAGTGCAGCGTTGCCTTACCTGTTTCTTTTCACGGCCCGCGACCGGCCCGTGCTGCCCGGCTCTGTACTGGTGTTTCCGCTGGAAGCGGCGCCGGCTTTTGATCCGGACAGCGCATATGACGTGCCTCTCTGGAAGGAGGAGCAAAGGAAGATTTACCTGAACCGGATCCTCGCACGGACATCCGCGACACCGTTTTTTTTTGATCAGTATTTGAAAGAAACATTCCGCTTGCAGCACAAGTCGCTTCGGTGGGAGGAGAGACGGTGGGCTTTTTCGCAAAAGGAAATTCCGGCGCTGCCTGAAACGATGCTCGATTTCTTTATCCAATCGAATGCGCATCTGTCACCGCAGGAACTTCACCTTCTAAAAATCGCGTCGGTCCAGGGTACATCCTTTGATCCTGCCCTCCTGGCCGTCCAGGAGGCGGACGGTGACGAACTTCTGCAATCCCTGGTGAAAAAAGGTGTTCTGATTCAAAGGCGCGGACATCATTGTTTTGCCAGGCCTCTTCTTGCCGAAGCGCTTTACCGGAAGATCAGTCCGGATCTGCTGCCGCAGTATCACAGGATGCTTGCTTCCAAATTGTTGAGCTGCCGAGGTCCTGAACAGAGTCCGGATGCGGGAAAGCATCTCCTCAAAGCAGGTGACTATTCAGGAACCCTGTCTCTTGCCTGCAAGATGGCGGAAGGTTCGTGGAAGACACGGAGATATGCGCTTCCGGTTCTGGTGGAAATGGAACCGTTTGCTGCGGAACTGAGTCCCGTGGAGAGGTTGCAGCTGTATCGCGTTCGCGGGGAACTACTTTCACGAAGAGGGAATCATTCCGGCGCAGTTGAAAATTACCGTTTGGCATTTTCACTTGCAAAAGCGGATGACCGTCTTCAGTTTGAGCTGGGCGTGCAGATCGCGCAGTGTCTTCTTCAGAACAATGAAATCTTTCCTGCGCAGGAAATGCTTCACGGATTGAGCGCCATGGTTTTGCGGATCGATGATCCGAAGTGGATCCATCAATTTTATCTCGCCAGGGGTGTCTGTGCGTGGTATCGCGGCGACCGCCGTCCGAATGACTTTGACAGAGCGATGGAAATTGCCGAGAAACATCAGGACTACAACTCGCTGGCGAGTGGATACAGGCAATGTGCCGAACTGGCACTCCGCGAGGGTTCCCTTTCGCAGGCACGCACACTGGTGCACAAAGCCCTGAGATATTGCAGGAAAACGAACAATCGTGAAGAGCTCGGTCATGCCTGGCGTTTGCTGGCCTCCATTGCGTGGAGGCAATCACAATATTCACGCGCGGAACATGGGCTTCGGCGCAGCATCCGCGTGTTCCGAAAGATTGATAATCTCGATGGAATTGCGCGTAGTTGGAACCTTCTGGGGAATATTTTCCTCGAACGGTCAAGTTTCCGGCAGGCCATGGCCGCATTTCAAAAGGCAGTGAGTTTATTCAGTCTGTTGGATCATTCTTATGAACAGAGTCTGGCCCGCTTTAATATTGGGATTATCCATACCGAATGCGGACGTCTGCAGGAAGCGGAGCAAATCTTCTTGAAATGTCGCGCTCTGGATCAAAAAGCAGGAAACAAACGCTTTTATGCATACGATTTGCGCGCCCTTGCCGTCGTCTGTATGCAGCGGGGTTTTCACCGGAAAGCTGAACGGCTGCTCAAGCGCACTTTGGAGCTGTGCGAAGAACTTCACGCGGAAGGCGATCTTCTCCAAACAAAATTGATCCTCCTGGCGAATGAGCTGGAATTGAAAAACTACAGGAGCGCGAAACCTTTGATCGAGTACCTGAGCCAGGAGGCTCCGAATCTGAACGACTGCAGAACACAGGCGCAGATCCACTATCTTTCTGCGGTTTATTTTGTATCCACGAATGATCCCGGGCGAGCGAATCATGAAATTATCAGATCGATCAAGCTTGCGCTCCGGATCCGCCTGGGAAGTTTGATTGGCCAGTGCCTGATCGTGCGATTGATTCTGAAAGACTCGTTGCCCCGCTCCTCGGATTCTGATTTGAAACGTGCGATCCGTCACCTGGAAAAGGATCGAAACCGGGTCGAGTTTGCCGATTCCTTTCTGAAGCTGTATCAAAGCTATCCGCTTTTGCTGCGCGAAAGAGAGCATGCTCGTCGAATGGCGCACATGGAGAAAATTTATCGCAGGATCCGGCACCGCTCGAAACACCGGATGATCCAGCGGCTTTTGTACGGAAAAGTTTCCGGCAAACCGGTCGCAGAGCCGGTATACGAACGATGGCGCAGTCTCCTGGAGAAATTGCGTTCCCCGGATGACTTTGCAAGCGGAGTAAAACTGGTTCTGGAAGAGCTATCTTCAGATCTGAGCGCTTCGTCTGCTGCGTTCCAGTTTCTCAATGAATCGGGAGTCTATGAACGGATTGCCGGTACACAAAATAGTACTACAGACATAGCATCGGATCTGGAGAGCCATGTGTTCAGCCTGGTCCTTCGGCGCGGCGAGGCGGTCCGTCTCGATGATGTCCGCGATCCGGGCCTGCAAACATTTTTCCGGATGGGAAAGAGTGAAGTGGAGTCGGTGCTTGCCGTGCCTGTGATTTCCCTGGATCGTGTGTCCGGAATCTGGTATTTTGAACGCAACCGGCCGGATGCTTCCTTTTCGCCGCGCGAACAGGAAAGAATGGCATTCTTTGCGGCAGCATCTGCTCCTGTTCTGGAGAGCAGCTTGCGGGGCGAACTTGCACGCCGCGTTTTGCGGACCGATTCCATCCTGACTGGATATGAGGGCATGATCGGCGGCAGCAGCCGGATGACCGGTCTGTACCGCCAGATTGACAAGCTTGCGGTGCTGGAAATCTCCGTATTGATCCAGGGTGAAAGCGGTACGGGTAAAGAATTGATCGCGCGCAGTCTTCACAGGAAGAGCGGACGAGCTTCCGCACCTTTTCTTGCGCTGAATTGCAGCGCCCTTCCTGAGACCCTGATTGAAAGCGAGTTGTTCGGATACAACAAGGGAGCGTTTACGGGCGCAACGGCAAATAAACCGGGTCTGATCGAGCGCGCCCATAACGGCACTCTGTTTCTGGACGAAATCGGCGATCTCAGCTCCGCCGCGCAGGCGAAATTACTTCGCGTCCTCCAGGAGAAGGAAATTCAAAGACTTGGAGACCACGCGGTCCGCAAGGTGGATGTCCGGTTTTTGTTCGCCACGCACAAAGACTTGAAAAAACTGGTCCAGGAAGGGAGCTACAGGGAAGATCTCTTCTACAGAATTAGTGTCTATCCGCTGTGCGTTTCTCCTTTGCGAGAACGTCCGGAAGACATCCCGCTGCTGGTAAAACACCTGATCGCAAAGCACAGCCGCAATTTCGGCAAGGCCGGAATCACGATCTCGGCTCACGCGGTCCGTTCGCTTTGCGAGTATTTTTGGCCCGGAAACGTCCGGGAACTGGAGAACGTCATCCAGAGCCTTCTTGTCAATTGCGATTCGGGTGGCACGATTGAAGCAAATGATCTTCCTGCTTCGATTGCAGGCCGAAAACTTTTGCAGAAACTGAGCACACGGAGTCTGGAAGAAGCAAAAGAAGAATTCGAGCGGGAGTTTGTCCTCCAGGCGCTCAACCGGAACAGATGGAACAAGACACACACGGCCCGGGAGCTGAAGGTGACGCGACAGGGCCTTGCCAATATGATTCAACGACTCGGCCTGAAACCAAAGTAGAGTGACAGGCAGTGGATCGTTGGCAGTATAATAGACTTGCGTGAACAAGAAAGTCGTCTCCGCAATTCTTCTCCTGTTTTTCTTTGCCTGCAAGGGAACACCGGTCATACAGAAGCCTGATTCAATCCGGATGTCCGTTCCTTATGAGCTGGATGTTCTGGATCCGCATGCGGAAACCAGACTCAGCAGTTTCGCTCTGTTATCCAACTTTTATGAAGCGCTCGTAACTACGGATGCGGGAATGCGGATCCAGCCGTGTCTTGCTGACCGCTGGGAAAACCCGGACGTCTACACGTGGATATTTCACTTGCGACCCCTGGTGCGCTTTCACAGCGGAAAACACTTGACTGCCGCAGATGTTGTGTATTCCTACAGGCGGCTTTTGGAGACTCCGGGTCTGGAAATTACCACATACCTGAGCGATGTATCGGAAGTGCATGCGGTCGATTCTCAGACCCTGAGTGTGCGCACCAAGAGTCCGTTCCCCATATTTTTAAACAAGCTCAGCAATGTGGCGATTGTGCCTGAAGGGAGCGCATCGGCATTTCTCGTGGATCATGTGGACGGGACCGGTCCGTATCGATTGGGAGAATGGAAAAAAACGCACTCCATTCGGCTGACCAGAAATGAGACCTACTGGAAAGAGAAGCCTCCCCTCAAAAGCGCTACTTACTTTCTCGGCAGAACCCCGGAACAATCCGTCAAAGATCTAATCGCCCACACGTCTGAATTTGCCCAGTATGATTCTAAGGAATTCGAAAGATCGATCCGCCGTTTGGGAAATTTTCAGATCCTTCATCAGGACAACTACTTCCTCAAGTACCTGAGTTATGACGTCTCGCGCGACGTAACACCTTACTGCAATCTCCATCCAAACCCATTTAAGAATCCGCTGGTCCGGCTCGCAATCCACAAAGGACTGGACCGTAAAAAGCTTGTTGCCGAACTGCCGACCTATGCAGTTATAGTGAACCAGCCGGTGCCTCCTTTTGTGTTTGGATTCAATCCGGATATTCCATTTCCTGATTATGATCCTGCCGCTGCGAGATCGCTGCTGGAGAGGGCAGGGCTTCCGCAGGGTTTTGAAGTAACCATGCATGTCCGACAGATCTTGCAGGAAACAGGAAAATTGATCCAGGAACAGCTTCAAAAGATCGGGATTCGTGTGACCTTGAAAGTGTTGCCGGAAAGCAACTTCTTCAAGGTGCTGGACAAAAAGGAGTTCACTTTCTTTTTGTCGCGCGTCGGGGCAACCGTAGGGGACGCCAGCGATATTTTGGAACCGCAGATCCACACGGCCGATCCTTTACATCATTATGGAGTTAGAAATTACAGCGGGTATAGCAATCCGGAAGTGGATCGCGCGATTCAGGAAAGCGGTGCGCTCCTGAAAGTAGACGACAGGCGCGCCGTGTTGCAGCGCATCATGACAATTCTAATGAGCGACCTGCCCTGGATCCCGCTCTACACTGATCAGGATGTGTATGCTATTTCCAATGCATTTTCCTGGCAACCGCGTCACGATAGTTATGTTCTCGCCTACGAAGTGAGGCCCCGGTAGATTTCTGTTTCATGAGATCGTTTTTTGTCCGCCGTGTTGCGATTCTCGCTGTTACTCTATTTTTTGTTTTGACGATTGTTTTTTTGTTGCTCCGGATGATTCCGGGGGACCCGGTGGAGGTCATGCTTGGGGAAGGGGCGCAGTCGGTGGACATGCAGGCGATGCGCAGGGAGTTAATGCTGGATCAGCCACTCTGGAGACAGTACTCGCATTATCTCGGACGGGTTTTCCATGGCGATCTGGGGAATTCCTGGAGTACCAGAACTCCGGTGGCTCAGACCATTCTGTCACGCTTGCCTGCTACACTGGAGCTTGCCTGCGGTGGGATGGTGGTTGCTGTTTTGCTGGCCGTTCCGCTCGGAGTCTTTGCGGCGCGGCGCCCGAACACGCTTTCGGACCGTCTTACTACTTTATTCGCAGTAACCGGAGCCGCCATACCGCATTTCTGGTTCGGACCGCTTCTGGTTCTCCTGTTCTCGATCCACCTGGGCTGGTTGCCGGTTTCGGGCCGCGGCACGTTTGCCCAGTTGATCTTGCCTTCCATTACGCTGGGAACTGCTCTGGCTGCGATCCTCACCCGGATGCTGCGGTCTGCTTTGTTGGAAGAGCTAGGCTCCGATTACATTCGGGCTGCACAGGCCAGGGGCGCCGGTCCCATGCGCGTTGTCTTTCGCCATGCGCTGCCCAACGCTTTTTTGCCCGTGCTTACTATTTTTGGTTTGCAATTTGGCGGATTGCTCACGGGTGCAGTCATCACCGAAACTATTTTCTCCTGGCCCGGGATCGGTCGTCTTCTCATCCAGGCGATCTTTTCCCGGGACTATCCATTGGTGCAGGGCTGCATTCTCGTATTCGCCTTTCTTTATGCAATCGTAAACCTGATCGTCGATCTGCTTTATGCCGCACTCGATCCCCGGATTCAGATATAGCCAGCGGTTGGTTTGTAGCGGCGGCTTCCGTGCCCGCCGTAAACGCGCTGATTAACAAATCCGCGGGCAGGGACGCCCGCGACCGGCGCGGTCCGCATACTGCCTCAGACTCAGAAAGGAGGTAGAATAAGAAACCATCCAGCTCGTTTTCCCGGGTGTCCGGAATCATCCGGATTGCCCGGCCGGACGCACCGGAATATACACTTCCCCTTTGATTTCCTGCCCCAAAGCTATTTGACAAGCGCTGAGAACAACCAGGTCAGCAGGTAATTTGAGGTTGTAGATTTCACTGATGGATTAACATTGAACGATGCCAGCGGACTATTCCCGCGCGTACTGCATCCGCATTTCCCCGAACTTGAACCAGTTCATCATCCTATAACCCAGCAGTAGCTCAAAACGCAAAGATTCTGAGCCCTGGAGTCAACTGTTGTTGACACGCTTAGTTGACTGAATGGAATAGACTTGCCGGAAGAGGCGCAGTTTTCATGCTGAATCTGCGACCCCTGCTGAGAAGCTATCGAAGCTCTCCAGCCTCGCAAGACAGGTTTGAGCTTATCTGGCTCATTATTTGATATGACGCTTCCGCATGGAGTGTGCCTCAAAAAAGGAGAAGGTCTACCGTCCCAGACATCCCGAGAAGACTCCGTTCTATTCGGTCCTCTTTCACCATTTCGAACGCATTGTGGGCGAATACGACCTGCGCTTTGAGAAGCACTATGGCAAATGGAGGGCTGTGATCGGCTATGTGGTGGCCAAATACCTGGATTGTGGAATGAAGCCCATGTATACAGGCTTCTGGTTTCCAAAGAGCTCATCGGCCCCGATCTGATCGCTAAAATGCGCACCTGGAGACACACCGGATTCCATGTCTATGTAGGTCCCTCAATCATGCAAAAAGAAGATGCCGTGCGTGTGGGACTCTATATTGTGCGCGCTCCGGCTTC
>CAZDDB010000095.1:3773-12275 GCA_964504105.1 uncultured Acidobacteriota bacterium | reverse complement strand
GGAGCGCGTCTGAATGGCATTCAGAAGGTCAGGGGTTCGAATCCCCTCAGCTCCATTCATAACCTTCCGGTCCGCAATCCTTCGCCAACAGACAGTCTCAACTTCACGGAACATGCGTACGTGAGGTTTTGACTTGCCAAAGGAATAACGCGAAAATAGACTGAGTTTCAGGAGTGATCCACCCATGGGAATAGTTGCGACTGGTTATGACCACATCATATTGAACGAGGATAGTGTGCCAATGGTCCAGGGCACAACAATGAAAGTTGTGGAACTGGTGGTCGAAAAGATTTCCTATGGATGGAGCCCGGAAGAACTAACCCTTCAGCACCCTTACCTGACCCTCGGACAAATCTATTCCGCGCTGGCGTATTATGCGGATCATCAGGACGAGTTAAACGAAGACATCGAGCGTCGCTTGAAACTTGTCAATGGAATTCGCCAGGAGATTGGTCCATCCGCCCTGCAAACTCGCCTAAAAAGTCTCGGACAAGGCTGATGCCGGTTGGCATCTACGAAGATGTTCGCGAGCGGGTACTGTTTACGTTCGATGACGACCTATTGGTGGAAGCCAGAAAGCGCTCACCCGGGACCCATGACCTTGACGGTTGACCTATTTGGTCACATAAATATGACCATGAAGCCCTTACGAAAAAGTATTCCGGCTGGAGAGTTTAAGGCCAAATGCCTGTCTCTTTTGGATGAGGTGGCTCGTAGTGGCGAGGCGGTGGTTATAACAAAAAGAGGAAAGCCGGTGGCAGAAGTTGTTCCGTTTAATTCCAGGACCGGCGGATCCCTCAGGGGAAGTGTGAGGTTTCACGACGATATTACAGGTTCGATCCTTGATCAGTGGGATATCGAGAAGTGATCCTGCTCGATACGCATGTTTGGCAAGCTCTCCCAAGAAAGAAAAAGCCCTCCGGCCGCAGCAGGAGGGCTTGATCTGTTTTCAAAAAGACTGTCTTACCAGCGTGGTTCTCTTCTCTTGCCTCCGAATCCGCCGCCACCGCCGCCACCACCGGAGAAACTCTTTTTCTCCTGGGGTCTGGATTCATTTACTACCAGAGCGCGTCCACCCAGCTCTTTGCCGTTAAATAGCTTGATCGCCTCTGCGGCCTGCTCTTCGGTAGCCATTTCAACAAAACCAAAACCACGGGACTGATTGGTAAATTTATCTTTGATGATGTTGGCGGAAATCACTTCCCCCGCCTGAACAAACAGTTCACGAATTTCTTCGACATCTGTGTTGTAGGACAAACCGCCTACAAATAGTTTCTTTTGCATTTATTTTCTCCTTGTCACTGAAAAGACCGGGTACAGACTCTCGCGAAGGATCGATTCAAGGCCTACTTCAATGAGGACAACAGGTCAAGAAATTCGAAAAAAGCGGAGGCTGCTATGCGGTGAGCTTTCAGCAGTTGTTTCCATCTCAAGAAATGAATCTTGAGACGGAAGCTATCTTCTCAGGAAAATTCCGGAAAAGCAAGGGGATTCTTTTGTGCTCGGAGTTTTGCGCATTTCGAGGTCAAGAGTTCCGGGAGTAGGTCAATCAAAGCGGCTTGTTCCGGTACGCAGCAGTTTGAAACGGGAGACCACTCCGGAGTCGTGACAGGAAGAACAGATACCACGGATACGATTTCTGCGCCGGATGCGCAGGAGGCATCGCGGACATTCGTACGTGAAGCGAAGGGGGCGGCGGATCGAATGAGTCAATGCAATCAGGTGCGGAAATTGCCGCTGGATGTCGCCCGCAAGACCGATCCTGACCAATTCCCTTCGGAATCTTGCGCCGTGTCCACGGCATTTGATGTGGATCATCTCATGACAAAGCAGGGCGAGAAGTTCCTGGAGCGGCCTGTTTTGAAAGAACCGGCTGATCCGGATCAACTTCTTGTCCGGATGACAGGATCCCCAGGTGCTGATCATCCGGACGGACCACTCACAGCGGTATTCAGGCAGCGCTCCGTTCCAGTGTTTCCGGTTCAGATGCTGGAACAAGACCTGAAGATCATCTTCCGCGATTGGCTCGGGTTCGGAAAAAAGCTCCAACTGCATCTGCCCTCATTTTCGCATAGACCTTGAGTTTGAGGCCACATAGGGTTTGCCCTATTCCTCGTCGGGAAGGGAGATGGTGACATATTCCACGATCAGCGGCTTTTTGAGATCCAAACCGTATCCTTCAATGGACCATTCGTGTGGCGCTCCGCTGGGGCGAATCACAACTGTCCATTCGTGGCCCGGCTTGTTATCTTCGAAACTGTCGAATGGAGGATCCTTTTTGGGCAACGAGGCAGTCACGTAAGCCGCCGCACCCTGACCATTCCGCAAATAACCTTGATAGGCGGCTGTAGCAAACGGATTGACTCCAACAAGCTGGAGAGCTGCTTTGGCGAACGTGACACCGTTTCGGACTCTCGCTTCCTTGCTGGGTCCGCATCCCGTCAAAAGTATCCAAACAATTCCAAAAGTAGCTGCCGCGAAAAATCTGACACTCGCTCTTTGATCCATCTTTGACCTCACGTTCCTTATGCGTTGTACGCTGCTGCAAATATGTTCGCAAAATCTTCGATCGACGTCGACGTTGTGTTATGCAGTGTGCGTGGAACGGGAGCGATCAGCCCTTCGTTGAACGCGCGTGCCATTTCGTTTAAACTTCTCGCAACATCTTCCGGCAGGCCGGCCTGCACCATTCCTTTTTGTGCGTCTTCATAGGAGAACTGGACATACGGCAGATCGGGCCTTCCGATCGCTTTTCCCAGGATCGTTGTCGCTTCCGTCATTGTCAGGTCCCGCTGACCGAGCAGGTCGTGAATGCTCTGGCCCGTGAAATCGAGTTTCAACAGATGTTCCGTGGCCGCGGATGCAATATCACGAGTGGCGATCATAGAAAAGGATAGGTCGCCTCGCATGGAAGATCCGTTGATTCCCATGTGTTTGATCAAGGGAATATTACCCAGCAAGTTTTCCATAAACCAAGCAGGGCGCAGGTGAAGAATATGGATTCCTTCGATCCGGTTCAAACGCTCCTCCTGAGCGTGCAATCCGGCGATCGGTCCGGTTCCTTCCGGCAGGTGCCCGCCAACGCTGCTAAGATTCATCACGTAAGACGGCCTCGCCTGCTTGATTGCCGAAGTGATCGCTTCGCCGAAATGATCCTGGTGCGTTCGCACGTTTTGGGCCTTCAGGTCCAGCGGAATCATGGTAAACGCGGCGGTGGCTCCTTGAAACGCGCGGGTGAGAAATTTGCTGTCATCCAATGAGCCGGCCGCAATGTCTGCGCCGCGGTCCGACAGCCTCTTCAGCCGATCCGCGCTCCTGGCGATCGCTCGCACCTTCTGCTTCCCGTCCAGAAGCTTCTCCGCCAGAACCGCTCCGATATTTCCCGTTGCTCCGGTAATTACAAACATGGGTACTTCCTCCTTCTAAATTGTACCAAAACGGGACCCCAAACCTAGGTTCGGCAAGAATTTTGTGAACCGTGGTAGCGCGGGCGTCCCGCCCGCCGTAGAAAATTCGTGCACGGCCACCACTGGTGGGCTGGAAGCCCGCACTACAGGCTCGTTGCGGCCGAAGGGCCGCGCTGTGATATAGTTGGATTCCAACAGGATTGAATCGAACGAGAGATTCAAGACGAAGACTTTGCACCGCTTGACGCCATTTCTGTTCGCGCTGTATCCCATTCTATTCCTCTATGCCCGCAACATGGATGAATTTCCTTTTTCAGTGGTTTTGCTTCCCGTGGGTTTTTCCTTTTTCTTCATCATCTTGCTGTGGGTATTTCCCGGGAGTTTCCTGCCCAACAAGCAGAAATTTGCCTGGGTGCTCTCCTTGTTTCTGCTTTTCTTTTTTTCCTATGGGCACTTCTACAATTTATTGGAAGAACACGCAATCCTGGGAGTGGGAATTTTAGGAGACAACAAGGTAATTCTTTCCCTTTACGGAGTCTTGTTCGCCGCGCTTACACTTGTCTCCGTGAAGTCGATTCGAAACTGGGTGGAGGCTACAAAGGTTGCCACTCTGTTTGCTTGTCTGCTGGTCGTTGTCTCTGTTCTTAATATTGTTTTCTACTATGTGAGAGGAGCTTCAGGCGCACAGTCCAACCGGAAGCAGGAAACAGCGGCACAAGGCCCTTCCGGTCCTCAAACCGGAAGGCTGCCCGACATCTACTACATGATTCTGGACGGTTATCCCAGAGCGGACGTATTATCCGGACTCCACGGTTACGATAATTCTGAGTTCATTCATTTCTTAAGACAACACGGCTTCTTTGTGGGAGAACAAAGCAGATCGAACTATCCGGGGACCGCGCTTTCTCTCGCTTCCTCCTTGAATTTCAACTATCTGAACGATCTTCTCCCGCAGGTTCCCCGGGATTCAACAAATCTCTGGCCGTTGACAAATCTGATTCGAAACAACATGGTCTGCAGTTTTCTGAAAAACCGCGGTTACTCCATCGTGGCGGTTGATTCCGGATACTTTCCAACACAATTGAGAAATGCGGATCAATTTCTTGCCACCGGTTGGTTTCTGAACGAGTTTCATGACGCTCTTCTGGATACGACTCCTGCCTGGGCTCTGGCGAAGAATCTCGGACGATACAGCATGCAAAGAAAAAGGATCCTGCAAATCCTGGAACAGATCGGAAACATTCCTGCAATTGAAGCTCCGCAGTTTGTGTTTGCTCATCTCATGGCGCTTCATCCGCCGTTTGTATTCGGTCCGAATGGAGAGGAAATCGAACCCCGGAAATCATCGCTTGGTTTCTGGAGGGAATTTAGCGACACCTCCAAAGAAACACAAAGAAAGCAATACATCGACCAGCTTACTTTCATCAACAAGAAAGTCGAAGAGGCAGTTGAAAAAATCCTGGTCCGGAGATCCAGGCCTTCGGTGATTATCCTTCAGGGAGATCATGGATCGAGTTTTCTATCCCTTGCGAAAGATGGGAATGGCAAGTTTTATCAAGAGAGGTTTTCGATTCTCAATGCAATCCGCGCACCGGAGGGCCGGTTGCCGGGCCGGTACGATACGATGTCTCCGGTCAATACTTTCCGAATTGTTCTCAATGATACCTTTGCTGCGGGTTACGAGCTTTTGAAAGATGAGAGTTTTTATTCACAACGCGAGTCCCCCTATCGGTTGATCCGGATTACAACCGAAATCGCGCGGTAAAAATCGAAGCAGAGACCCGGGTGATCAGAACGTAAATGTTTCTTCTTCCGCAATCAGAAAAATGGGAGGACCGCCCGAAGAAATCGATACGGCATGGGCGAGTGTTTTTTGAGTCCCTTCTGTTGCTGCGGAAGCTTGGAGCGCTTCCATCGACGGAAAGTGCAGCTCTGCGATCCGGTAGAACGGGGGAGTTCCTTGAGGCGAAGCAGTTACCTTCGATGCTACAATTTTGGTTTTTCCGGATACATTCTTTACTGCCATCGGAACATGTTCTTCCTGATAGAGCTTTTCAAACGCATCGATATTCGCAGGACGTGGATAGATCACAACAAATTTAATTGCCGCCATTATTAGACCCTCCTTTGGGTTTACCCTCCAAACATAGTTCTGTTCGCATCGACTTTCAAATGAGTCTCCCGATCTCTCGAAATAGTGAACCAACCGGTTAAGTGTTTCGGCCAGTGTGATACGCTGAACGCGCATGCCGTTTCTGGAGATCCAAGGTTGCCATCTTGAATATGTCTGGCAGGGGCCATCTCCTGCAGACGCGCCCACACTCGTGTTTCTGCATGAGGGTTTGGGGTGCGTTGCGATGTGGAAAGATTTCCCAGCGCGTGTCGCAGAATCGACCGGATGCGGAGCGTTGATTTACAGCCGCGCGGGCTACGGCGCTTCGGATACTGCCCCTTTGCCGCGCTCCGCCCGATTTATGCATGACGAAGCGCTCCAGACGCTACCGCTGGTGCTGGAGGCGATGGAGATTCGCGAGGCGATTCTTGTTGGGCACAGCGATGGCGGATCGATCGCGTTGATTTACGCAGGCAGCAAGAATGATGGAAGGATCCGCGCACTCGTATTGGAGGCGCCACACATATTTGTGGAAGACATCACCATAAACAGCATTGCGGCGGCAGGTCAGGATTACGAGACGGGCGATTTAAAACATCGTTTGGCAAGGTATCACAAGAATGTGGACAACGCTTTCTGGGGTTGGAACCGTGTCTGGCTGGATCCGGAATTCCGTTCGTGGAACATCGAAGAGTATCTTCCGAAGGTTCGCGTGCCGGTCCTTGTGATTCAGGGCGAACGGGACAATTTCGGCACTCTGCGCCAGGTGGAGTCGATCGAGCGCGGATGCCCGGGTCCTGTACAAAAACTGATCCTCCCCGATTGCGGTCACAGTCCTCATCGGGATCAGCCGCAAAGAGTGTTGCAAACCATCACAAGTTTCCTGGCGAGATTGCGTTGAACATGGCAAGAATCTCTGCATCAGAAGCGCGGGCTTCCAGCCCGCAGATCTCTCGAAAAGGAGCAGAGACCGCAAAGAGAAAAACAAACAAGCTTTGCGTCTTTGCTTAGAACATGTTCAGCGGGCAAGATGCCCGCGCTACACCTAATAGGGTAGTTTGTCTGCGGGGATCTGGGAAAGTGTTGGCAACACGCTGTCTTTGGCTGACAGCAGCGGTTGAGATATGGGCCACCGAATGCCGATATCGGGATCGGACCAGAGCACTCCGAGCTCATCCTCGGCGTCATAGAATTCAGTGCACTTATAAACAACATCGGCAGAATCGCTAAGCACGCAGAAGCCATGCGCAAATCCCGGCGGGACGTAGATCTGAAGGTGAGTTTCCGAGCTGAGACGCACTCCATACCATTTCCGGAATGTGGAAGAGCTGCGGCGTAAATCTACCGCGACATCAAAGATTTCACCCGAAGCCGCGTAGATCAGTTTTCCCTGCGGATGAGCCAGCTGGTAGTGAAGTCCGCGAAGCGTGTTGAGTCTGGAATGTGAATGGTTATCCTGCACAAAATTCACATCCAGACCGGCCTGGCTGTATTTGCGCTGATGATGTGTTTCCAGGAAGAAGCCGCGCTGATCTTCAAATACGCGTGGTTCGATCAACAGAATTCCCGGGAGCTCTGTGGCGCTTATGCGGATCGACATCTGCTTTATTCTAACCGAACTCCTGTGGAAGGAGCATCCAGCGCGCCTTCGGAAAGCAGGAATCCCTGAAGTTGCAGCGCGGCTGTCCATGCCTGTGTGCGGGCCGACGTGTATTCGCCTTCCAATTGATAACGGGTTCTTTGCGCGATCAGGACTTGCGGATACGCGGCAGCCACTTTCTGAAAGCTTTGCAGATACAGTTCATAGGCTGTCCGTGCGCGTGGCAGGACATCGCTTTCATATTTTGCAGTCAACGTCTTTGCCTGCTCGTATTCGGAATAGATCTCCGAGAACCGGGATGTCAATACAAGTTTGAGCCGGTCGAGCTCTCTGTCGGCGCGTTGCGCTTCCGCTGCGGCAAGAGCGATGTTGCCTTGATTTCTGTTGAACAACGGCAGAGGGATTCCGATCTCAAAAAAACCTTCGAGTCCGACCGGTTTGCCGCCCGGTTCCAGCAATTCGTAGTTGTAACCGAGTCCCCCTCGCAGCCGGAGATCGGGTATGCGCTGCGCTTTTTGGAATTGCACGGCAGCCAGGGCTCGCTGCTGTTCGAGCTCAGCGGCTTTGATCTGGGCGCTTTCGCTCAGTAATTTTGCCAGCAATACGGCCTGGTCAATTTCCGGAAGATCTGCATCCAGTGTTCCTGTGAGCGATGTGAGCGGCAAATCCGGGTTGCCGGTGACTGCAGCGAGTTGCCTCCAGTTGCGGCGAAGTTCACTTTGGGCTGAAAGAGATACAAGCTGCGTGGTCTGTGCTTCAATTTCTGCTTCCAACACGTCCGGCCGGTCAGACTGGCCAACATTGAACAGCTCGCTTGTAATTTTTGCCGCTTCTTCCGCGAGAGCAGCCTGCTTCTTGCGGACTTCCAGTTGTTCCTGCGCACCGAGGGTCCGGTAATAAAGAAGCCGGACCGCATTCAGGACTCGCTGTTTCTGCATTTCGACTGCCGCTTCGGCTGCGATCCTTTCCTGTTCAAAAACTTCCTTCCCCTTTCCTCTTTTGCCTCCCAGCAGAATGGTTTGTTCGGCGAAGAAGAAAATGTGTTCATCGGTTTGTCCTTGCGGATCGCGCTGGCTCAGTTCTTCCATCTGAATTCCAACCACCGGGTTCGGATAAACGCCTGCCTGCAGCTTTCGCCCCTCTGCTGCCTTCACCGCCGCGGTAGCCTGCGCGATGGTCGGATTGTTTTGAAGCGCCATCTGCTCCAATTGCTGTAGTGTGATCGGCTCTTCTGCAAAGAGCGGAATGGTAAGCAAAAACAGACACAGTATCAGGCGTTTCATTGTTTCCTCCGTTGCAGTTGTTTGACTTTGGCATAGAGATCCGAGGGAAGGACGCGAACCAGAGTCATCATTCCCATCATGGAGCCGGTCCATCCTTCC
>CAZDDB010000095.1:0-3763 GCA_964504105.1 uncultured Acidobacteriota bacterium | reverse complement strand
GCCTGCGCGATGGTCGGATTGTTCTGGAGCGCCATCTGCTCCAGTTGCTCCAGAGCGAGCGGCTCTTCTGCAAAAAGCGGAAGCGCAAATAACAGGCACAGGAGTGTGCTTCTCATTGTTTTCTCCTTTGCAATTGTCTGACTTTGGCGTACTGATCCGGCGGAAGGACGCGAACCAGAGTCATCATTCCCATCATGGAGCCGGTCCATCCTTCCGGCAATCCGTAGGTTTCCGGCTTT
This sequence comes from uncultured Acidobacteriota bacterium, assembly GCA_964504105.1. GTDB lineage: Bacteria > Acidobacteriota > HRBIN11 > JAKEFK01 > JAKEFK01 > CAZDDB01. The sequence continues at coordinate 3,524 of CAZDDB010000095.1, read as the reverse complement.
TCAACTTCTTTATCCATCACCATGAACATGTCCTGCGGATAGCCCGGTACGCTTTTCGGATCCTTACCGCCCTGCTGCTCGGGCGTGCTGTGGTCCATGGTCTGGCCCACCATGTTCGAGGTGTTCTCTTGGAATGTAGATCCAACACCCATGGCGCGTCCCATACTGGGTCCGTTTTCTTCTGCAGTGGCCGGGCCTTCGCGGATGATCCCCATCCCTTCTTCCATCCCCATGCCTGCGTGCATGCCGTGTCCCAGATGGCTGACGGGTCCGACCATCGATGCCATCTGATTCATCATGTGATGCGGCAGATGACAATGAAGCATCCATTCGCCCGGATACTTTGCGTCAAATTCGACATCGCGCGCCTGTGCAACCCCGACAAGCACAGTGTTTGCGGGTGTCCACGCTGCATCCGGCACGCGCCCTCCTTCGGTTCCTGTAACGTAAAACGTGTTGCCGTGAAGATGCATCGGATGATGGTCCATTCCCATATTTACAAATCGAATGCGAACACGCTCTCCCAGCTTTACGATCAGCGGTGTTGCCGCCGGACCCGATTTTCCGTTCAAGGTCAGCCAGTTGAATTCCATGGACATCGTATTCGGTACTTCGTTGTTCGGCAGAATCGCCCATTCCTGTAAGATTAGACCAAAATCTTTGTCCACGCGGGGCGTATATTGCGTGCGTGGATGCATGATGAACAGACCGATCAGTCCGAGCATTTCTTGCATCGGCATATGTGAGTGATAAAAGAAAGTTCCTTTCTGATGCAACGTGAACTCATAAACAAAACGTCCCCCCGGCTGAATCAGCGGCTGGCTGATTCCCGGGACTCCATCCATTGCGAGCGGAACTTCAAACCCGTGCCAGTGCATCGACGTAGCTTCCGGTAGATGATTGTCTACGATCAGCCGGACGCGATCTCCTTCCATGACTTCGATCGTCGGTCCCGGAACCGATCCGTTATAACCCCAGGCCGCCATCGTTTTCCCCGGAGCGATTTCGCGTCTGACAACTTCTGCAACGAGATGAAATACCTTGACGCCATTTTCTATGCGCCACGGAAGCTTCGGAAGATCGGGTGTTTCCACCGGAACAAATCCCTCTCCGCCGGTCAGGACTGTGTTCCCTTCCGGCACTGAGGGAGGCATCGAATGTCCCTCATGTTGTGCTGCCGCTTTTTTTGCGGCAGAAAATAAGCCTGCGCCGGCCAGCACAGCACCGCGCAAAAAGGCTCTTCTGCTTGTATCCATACAATACTCCTTTGAAAAAAAGATCTTGTGATGAAACTGAATCGAGATTCTCTAATACAGTAGTATCAGATGCGTAGAATGGAGAGGCGCGACAGCTGTTTGTGTCGAGAAGATGCAGGCGTTTCGGAGAGTTGAACTGTTACGCCTGCCGTCTGGTTCGATTGGTCGAGCAGCGTAGATTCTGCCGGCTTCAATTCCGGAGATACGATTGGATTTGCCTTCAGGGCTGCCATATTGTCGCAGCAGGAATGCACTTTTGGAATCTGTTGTTTCTGTCCGGTATCGTGACAACTTGGCGCACTCACCGCTTTAGCTGTCTGCCCCAGTGAACAGAGGGGTCCACAAAACAGGGACAGAACCAGCGCTAACACTGCAAGACGCATACACAAGACTATAAATGGGTCAGCACAAGTCTGTCAAATATCGCGAAAGATTCGAGCGTACGACAAATTTGTTGAAGTGACTGAAAAACGGTCTGTACCGCTGGCGTCTCGCCGGCCAAAACAGAAATTTCCAGCTCGGGCTCTGCCAGCGGGACGCTGGCGTTACAAACCGCAAACATGCCTTCTCCTAACAAATTTGTCGTGCACCCAGAGCAATTGGCTATTTGACTACTGAGTCAGACTGAACTATTTTTGATGTTAACCAATATGAGGATCGCGGTTATTGTAGTGCTGCTGTTGCAGTCATTTGTTTTTTCGGGACCTGTGTGTGGAAACCATGCTACAACAGCCGAATCGATGGATTGCTGTGTAAAGGGACACAATGCTGGAAGCGAGACTGCCTTTCGCGATCCCCACTCGGGCAAGTGTTGCGCAAGCTGCGACATGGGAAAGGCATCCGCAATCAAGCGTCAGGATAACGGCCCCACACACATCTTACCGGCGCAGGTACTTTCTATCCTCTCGATTCCTGTGATGCTCAATGCGGCGATGCCACTCGCTTCCTTCGACTCAAAACATGAATATCCACCGGGTTCTCCCGATATCTTCTTAATCGACCGTCCTCTCCGTATCTGATTTAGCCTCCGTTCGCGCGTTTTTTTCGCGCTGTTTCTTTCGCTATTTGTGCCATTTGCACGGAGGGGTATCATGAATTTCAAAACGCAATTGTTCATTCTGATTTGTTCTTTTTGTTTGTTCGCTGGAAGTCTAGCGTCCGAAAGTCTTGCTGATTTGCAACAGGAGACGCTGCTGAAGAATCCGGAAATCATCGCTGCCAAGAATCGATATTTGGCTGCAACAAAGCTTCCCATGCAGGAAGGAACGCTACCGGATCCGACTGTGAGTTTCACAGACTTAGGCGTAGGGCATCCGTTCTCCGGACTGAGCGACAGCGATTTTGCATATCTTGGCTTTGGAGTATCGCAGGAGCTTCCGTTTCCTGGAAAACTTTCTTTGCGGTCCCGGATTGCAGATAAGAAGGCGCAGATCTTACGCCAGGAATATCGCAGCACCGCCCTCCGGCTGCTTTCCGAATTGAAGAGCTCATTTTATGAATATATTTATCAGCAGCAGGCAACCCAAATTGCTGAGCGATACCGGGAGCTGCTTCGTAACTTTACGGATATCAGTCAGGCGCGCTACAAGGTCGGGCAGGGGCTGCAACAGGACGTTTTGCGTGCGCAGCTTGAACAATCAACGATCGAAGAAAAAATTCAACTTTTGGAGCAGGATTTACAAAACAGCCAGGCGAATCTAAATGCGCTGCTGAACCGCGATGTGAACGCGCCGCTCAAAGTCGAAGAGGATTTTGCTCCACCTGCATTTGCGCCTTCACTGCAAGATCTGCAACAAAAGTTGAATCTACAATCGCCAGAAATTCTCTCAAAGCTCGTGCAACAGGAACAGAAGAGTTTGGAACTAGGTCTGGCACGAAAAGATCGTTATCCCGATTTTGCTGCAAGCTTCCAGTGGCAGAAAACAGGATCGGAGTTTCCGGATTATTATATGGCCACAATCGAGGCGCGGATACCGCTTTATTCCTGGCGCAAACAGAAACCCGCGATCGCTCAAGCGACTCTTGAGCTGGAAGCAAGCAAGAAAGAGATAGAAGCAGCACGGAAGAAATTAGAAGGCGAGCTCAAACAGGCTTATATCACGGCCACTACATCAGCAAATCTTGTAAAGCTCTACAACGAAGGGATCGTTCCACAAGGCCGGCTGAGCCTGCAGTCCGCAGTTTCCGCTTATCAGGTCGGCAAGATCGATTTCTTGACGATGCTGAACAGCGCCACCACAGTCTTGAACTATGAAAGCGAATACATCA
>CAZDDB010000094.1:5997-12309 GCA_964504105.1 uncultured Acidobacteriota bacterium | reverse complement strand
TGCGTAGAGTTGGTCGATCAACTCCTTATACTTCTTTTCCACGATGCTCCGTTTGACCTTCATACTTGGAGTGAGCTCTCCGGATTCGACTGTAAACTCATTTTCCAACAGGGCGATTTTCTTGACGCGCTCAAAGGATGCCAGATCCTGGCTCAACCGGTCCAGATCAGTCTGGATTTCACGGAGAACCGCTGGGTGTGACAGGAGCCCGTCATCAGAGATTCCGTTGGCGGAAGCAAATTTCTTCAGGTTGTCCATATTCGGAACAATCAGCGCGGACGGAAACTTTCTCTTATCTCCCACGACTACGACCTGTGCCACATATCGTGACGGCTTCAGAGCATTTTCTATAAACTGGGGGGCAATATTCTTTCCGGCGGAAGTGACAATCAGATCCTTCTTCCGGTCGGTGATGCGGAGGAAGCCGGAGGAGTCAATTTCCCCAATATCGCCCGTCCGGAACCAGCCGTCCGGAGTGATCGCATCGGAAGTTTCTTTTGGTTTGTTCAAGTAGCCTTTCATGACATGAGGACCGCGGGTCAGGACTTCACCGTCCTCAGCGATCTTGATTTCCACACCGGGGATGGCTGGACCGACCGTGCCGAATTTGAATTGCTCGGGGCGGTTGCAGGCGATTACAGGTGAAGTTTCTGTCAAACCGTATCCCTCGAGAATGGTGAGTCCGATCCCGTAAAAGAACAAGGCTAGCGATCGCGGCAGCGCAGCTCCCCCCGAAACCAGGAGGCGAAGACGCCCGCCCAGCCGGTTCCTGATCTTTGAAAACACAAGCGCATCTGCAATCGCGTAGCGGAGAGCGAGCCAAAGAGAAGGCGGCTTCTTCTGCAGCGCGGCGTCCGTTTGTTTTTCTGCAATCCTCAATGCCCATGTCGCAATCTTTTTCTTGAGTCCGCTGTCCGAAGCTATGTTATCCATGATCCGGCTGTAGAATTTTTCATACACGCGTGGCACGGACAACAAAAGCGTGGGGCGGACTTCCATAAGGTTCTTCTGCATGGTTTCCACACTCTCGGCGTAGGCGATTGTGGCTCCCGCATAAAGCAAACAATAGTAGCCCGCCATTCTTTCGAAGATGTGACTCAGGGGCAAGAAAGAGAGCGCGCGGTCGTCGGGCCCGAACTGAAAAAAAACGAGGATCGCATGGATATTGCTCAGAATATTGGAATGAGTCAGCATCACTCCCTTGGGTACGCCGGTTGTTCCGGATGTATAGACAATTGTGAAGACATCTTCCGGTTTTGACAGCGAAGCGCGATCCCGCACCGAATCAGGATTCTTTTGCAGGAGGCTCTTTCCCTGCGTCACCAGGTCAGAGAGGGAGACGACCTTTTCCGGCATCGAATCGGGTGGATCCATAACAATTACTTTTCGTAACTGCGAGACGTGACTTCTGATTTCCAGGATCTTTTGCATTGCGGAGGAGCCGGAAACAAATACGATTTCCATTCCGGAGTCTTTGATGATGTATTCGATTTGTGCCGATGGAAGTGTGCTGTAGATCGGCACAGTGATACCGGCTGCGCACAGAATTGCCAGATCGGCAAACGCCCATTCCGCCCGCGTTTCGGAAAGAAGACCAACACGATGTCCCTGCTTGACTCCCAGCTCCAGAAGGGCGGCTGAGAGCGCCTCTACTGTTTCCGCGACTTTCCGCGACGAGATGCTCCTATACCTTCCTTCACGCTTCACCATCATGCAATCCGGCTTGTTGAAATGGGGAATCGACTGGAAGACGAGATCAGGTAAAGTCTGAATGGCCGGCATTAGAACTTGTACGCGAGACCAAAGGCAAATTGATTGCTGGTGTTTGTGTAGAGTCCGGCCGCGAGGGGACTCGCAAAGTTATCAACCGGCGACTCACGATCTTCAAACAGAAGCGTGGAATACGCCACATCAAATCTCCAGGATCCGGAACCGTATCCCGCTCCCACCGAAATCCGGTTGCGGGAAGCATCCGGAAGAATCGGATCCACTGCTTTGTCGGGAACAGGAGTGCGGTCGTACAGGTAACCGCCGCGCAGAGAAAGATGCTTCGTTGCGTTGAACTGAGTGCCCAGTCGAACACTCCAGCTGTTGCGGTATGCGCGGCGCAGATTCGTATCCGGAGGAGTGTTGCGATCGAAATTCAGACGCAGCGCCTCAAGATCGTCCCAGCGCGTCCAAATGACATTCGCTTCAAACGATACGCGTGAAAATGAAGTCGCGGCTCCCACCGTCATCTGTGAAGGAAGCGGCAGAGTAATGTTGGCGCCTCCATCCTCAAAAACGGGGCGGAATACAGCAGGAACATTTTCAAACGCCACCGAACCGTCAAAATCGACATCCACTTTGTGCTTGTATGTGAATGCAAACTGCACGTTGCTGTTTGTCTTCACCAGCGCCCCCAGATTAAAGCCGAAGTCCGAACCGTCCACCACTACATCCTGGACAATGACAAAGGGCGATGCCGGAGCCGGACGGACATTTCGCTGCAAAGCTAGATCGGCAATCACAAAATCGACCCCGCCGCCAATCGAAAGATTGGGTGTGATCTTGTATCCAATGGAAGGAGTGAGATAGAAAGCCCTCAGTTTTGTGCGGATATTTACAAATGAGGCCTGCGAATCCTCCGGCCATTCGGTGGTCAACCCGAAGGGATTGTAAACGCCAAATGCCAGAACCGTGTCATCGGAAATTTGATGTGAAAAATACAGGTTTACCGGAACGGAAGTGATTCTCACTGCGCCGATTGCGCTGTCCGATTCGCGTGGTGTGAAATCGCCGTCTGTTTGAATAAAGGCAGTCGCAAAATACACCTGGTCGCCTTCCAGCCGAATCAGAGCTGCGGGGTTGTACCACACGGCGGATGGATCCTCGACGCGACAAATGTATGCGTGCGACATTGCGCTTGCGGCTGCGCTCAGCTCGTATTGCGCAAAGCCGCTGGCAAAACACCACGCAGGCACGGAAGTGAGCAGCAGAGCGAGGAATCTTCCTGCGGTCTTTTTTGAAAACATCAACTAGGATCCTCCCTTCTTCGCCTTTCTGAGCTTTTCGATCATTTCGGAAGCTACGATTTTATTCTCTTTTGTCTCGGGAATCCATGCCGGATCGGGTTCTTGTTCTAAAACAAGATGGAGCTGTTCCAAAGCGAGGGCTGATTTCCCCTGATCGGAATACACTTCTGCAAGGAAGATCCGGGATTGTGTATCGTTTGGACAGATCTCGATCGATCGTTTCAGGGAGTCGACAGATTTGGATTTGCTCCCCCCTTTGAACCAGGGAATTTTCGCATACAGTTTTCCAAGCACACGCTGCGGTCCTCCGCATTCGCATGATTCATCAATGGTCATGGCCGCATTTACTTCCTTCTTTACATCATCGATCAGTCCGAGCGCTTTCATCTTTCCGCTGTTTTCGGCCAGCAGGGCATAGTTGATTCCCAACCAGAAGTGACCTTCGCAGCCTTTAGGGTTCAACGTGGTGGCCTTCTTTCCCGCGGCAATTCCTTTTTCAAACCACGCCGCCTGATCCTTTGGAACATGTTTTCCCTGATACCAGTAGGCTTTCGAAAGTCTCCAGCCTGCGTCATAGGATTTGGGGTCTGCAACGACAGCCTGCTCAAATCCCGCGATCGCTTTCTCAATCTCGCCCTGCATCTCCCGTTGCTGGTAATGCTGATTTGCTTCTTGAAGCAAAGTGGTTGCATCCTGCGCAAACGTGATGTTTGCAGTCACCAAGAGCGCGACAATCAAGAGTTTCATGCGGATCATTATAATCGATTGGAATTCATTCCGGAGTGGCGATGGGCGACCACAAGGGTCGCCCCTGGAGTTTCTACATTTCGAAGGACATGCTTTGCGGTTTGTAGCGCTGGCCTCTGGCCGGCAGAACACGACTGTTGTCGATCTAAATGATTGAATTTTACCCCGGAATAGTTAGTCATCTTGTGAAAACTTCGGAGCAGTTTGGGAGGATCTTGATTTTCATTTTGGAAAATCCAATCAAGGCAGGTCTATACAAGAATTGGGGGGAAGGGCCTTTTGCAGTGCTTTCATTCAGCCTCACTTGACGGCCAAGACAGTGCTTCTCCCAATCCTGCCAGCGAGGACGCTGGCGTTACAAACGGCTAAGAACGATCCTTCCAAAGGTAGAAACTCCAGGGGCGACCACAAGGGTCGCCCTACCACTTTTTGGCCATTCGTGTTTATCATAACGGTGTGGGTTTTGGAACCGATGAGCGAAGAACGTGAAGTACTCGAAGTCGATGTTCTGTTTGTTGGCGCAGGACCGGCCTGTCTTGCGGGTGCGATTCATCTCTCCGATCTTCTGAAAGAGAAGGGGAAAAGAGATTTGACAATCGCTGTGATCGAGAAGGGGAGAGAAATGGGAGCGCATGGAATTTCAGGGGCAGTTCTGGATCCACGCGCTCTGCGGGAATTGATCCCGAATTTCCTGGAAGCGGGCGCGCCGATCGAGTCTCCCGCAAAAGAAGATTATGTCTATTTCTTGACTCAGGGAAAGTCGCTAAAGTTTCCGGTCAATCCGCCTTTTTTAAGGAATCACGGCAACTACATCGTTTCTTTGGGCAAGCTGGTTCAGTGGCTTGCAAAGCGAGCAGAAGATACCGGGGTCGATGTGTTACCCGGCTTTCCCGGCGCGGAGCTTTTGTTGGAAGGGGATGCGGTCGTTGGAGTTCGCACAGGGGACAAGGGAATTGACAAGAATGGAAACAGGAAGAATCTCTACGAACCGGGGATCGATATTCGCGCGAAGGTGACTGTTCTGGGAGAGGGTCCGCGTGGCACGCTGACCAAACAAGTTGTCCGCAAGTGGAACTTACAGGGTCTGAACCCGCAGGTTTACTCGGTTGGCATCAAGGAAGTTTGGGACGTGCCTGAAGGAAACTACGCGACCGGACGCGTAATTCATACGATGGGTTTTCCTCTGAAGAGTGAAACTTTTGGCGGCGGATTTATTTATGGAATGGCGGGCAATCTTGTTTCGGTTGGTTTTATTGTAGGTCTGGATTATAAGAATCCGTTTCTGGATCCTCACAACGAATTTCAGAAATTCAAGACGCATCCGCTCGTTCACAATATTCTGAAAGGCGGTAAAGTGCAGAGTTACGGCGCAAAAGCGATTCCGGAAGGCGGCTGGTATTCGATTCCAAAAACGTACGGAAACGGGCTTTTGATCATCGGCGATTCCGCTTCGTTCTTGAACGGTCAGCGCTTGAAGGGAATTCATCTTGGTATGAAATCGGGAATGCTTGCTGCAGAAACGATTGTGGAGGCGTTGGAGAAAGAGGACTATTCGGAGAATCAGCTCAAGTCGTTTCTGGAAAAAGTGGAGAACAGTTGGATCAAGGAGGAACTCTGGAAAGTTCGGAACTTCCACCAACCATATGACTGGGGTCTTTGGATCGGGATGCTTCACACCGCCATGCAGTTTGTAACCGGAGGCCGCGGTCTGGTCGATCCCTGGAAGGCGGCTGCAGGCCACGAACGCATGGAAAAGATCGAGGACTATTATGGAAAGGGCGCGCCGGACTCCTTTGCCATCAAAGTAAAAGAAGATAAGCAGCTGACCTTTACAAAGCTTACGGACGTCTACTACTCCGGAACGATGCATGAAGAAAACCAGCCCGTTCATTTGAAAGTAGCCGATCTAAGTATCTGCCACGATCGCTGCGTCAAGGAATACGGGAACCCGTGTCAGCATTTTTGTCCGGCCAATGTCTATGAGATGGTGGAAGGGAAACCGGGTGAGGGAAAACGCCTGCGCATCAACGCAAGCAACTGCGTTCATTGCAAAACGTGCGACATCATGGATCCGTACCAGATCATTAACTGGGTGACACCCGAGGGCGCCGGCGGCCCGAACTACAAGAATCTGTAACGGCGCAGCGCGTGGCCTCCCTGTTCATCCGCGCGTGATCCGCACACCTGGCGTGGTATGATTTGTTACCATAAAGTTCTAACTCAGATTAGAACATCACTGGAGGTTGAAAATGAGGTTGATTGGACTTGGGTGTCTGATGCTGGGTCTGATGTTGTTGACCGGCACAGTTCAGGCTGGAGATGCCTTCGTGAAGGGCGGATTAATTTTGAAACCTTCCGAAGACATTGATGTTTCGAACCGGTATTTGATTGACTTTGGCAGCGACTATTTTGTATCCGATTTTGCCGGTATCGGCTGGGAAGTTGCCACGGCCTATTACAGCGAAGACTTTGGTGGTGAAACGTTCCACGCGGTTCCCTTGAATGTCTGGGGGAACATTAAGATCTCGGTTCCTACAGAGGGGCTCCGGCC
>CAZDDB010000094.1:5723-5987 GCA_964504105.1 uncultured Acidobacteriota bacterium | reverse complement strand
GGGAATCGGACTTCTCACAAGGTTTGTCAGTTTTGCCGGCGACACCGAACACGAAAGCAATTTGGGTTTCCACTTCAGCGGAGGATTGGAGATCGGCGCTCCTGGGCGCGTTGCCTTCGTGGTGGAATTGCAGGGGCAGAAGGAATTTGACAATGATCGGGAATTTACGGTTATTGCTCTGGCCGGCATCCAGTTTTAGGGTTTTACCGCAAAGACACGATGCGGTCGGAAGGTGTCGAGTGCTTGCGCCTCTTTAAATCCGTT
>CAZDDB010000094.1:0-5713 GCA_964504105.1 uncultured Acidobacteriota bacterium | reverse complement strand
ATTGATTGGGTGACACCCGAGGGCGCCGGCGGCCCGAACTACAAGAATCTGTAAAAATTACTTTGGAGCTGCGGGCCTCCGTGCCCGCATGTTTCACGATGCTTACAGCAACGGCGGGCAGGGGGCTCTCGTTCTGTTCTTGACATTATATAACCAGTCAGTTAGACTGGTCACATGAAAACGATGAACGCATCCGAGTTTAAGGCCAAATGCCTGTTCCTTTTGGATGAAGTGGCGCGTACAGGTGAGGGGATGACCGTATTAAAACGGGGAAAACCTGTTGCCCAGGTTCTTCCTGCCGTCCCGAGGGATAAGGGTTATCCTCAGGCGACGCTCAAGGGTACCGTGAAGATTCTTGGCGATGTGATCGGTCCGGTCCTCCCGGCAGACAATTGGGAAGTGGAAAGAAAGAAAAGATGAGGGCCCTGCTGGATACACATATCCTGCTCTGGTGGTTTGAGGCTCAATCAAGGCTACCCAGGAGCCACAAGAGAGTGATTGCGGCCGCTTCCCCTGACAACCCTCTGCATGTCTGTGACATTAGCCTGTGGGAGATCGCCACTCTATACGAACTGGGACGGATTCAGTTAGCCATTCCCTTACGAGAATGGCTGGAGCGGGCAACGGCCCCGCCTCTTGTTCAGATCTGCCCCATATCACCAGCCATCGCCAGTGAAATTACATCACTGCCTTCCACATTTCATCTGGATCCGGCTGACCGAATCATTGTGTCCACGGCCCGCGTATTAGGCGCTTCGCTCTTAACCCGTGACGATCGTATGATCAAGAGCAAAGTCTGTGATGTTGTAAGCTAGTCCGGACTGCTCTATTCCGTGGATTCTGTGTTTTCCGTGCTGATCCTTCTTTGCGGTCTTTGCGGTTGTGCCTTAGTTCGCGCGGTAGTAGCGGAGATCAGGATTTTTCCATGGCAGGACCAGACCGCGTCCGACACCCGCCGCTGCTTTTTCGCCATACAGCAGATCCACCAGATACATCGCCACATCGTAACTTCTGGCGCCTCCCTGTGACGTGAGATATTTCCCATCCTGTACGAAACTGTATCCTTCAAGCGTATCCACGTTTGGGAAAAGCTTGCGGAATTCGTCCACGTCCGTTGGGAATGTAGTGGCTTTCTTGCCATCCAGCAAACCGGTGTTTGCAAGCATGAATGCGCCGTCGCAAAGAGTTACAACGTATCTTGCAGATTCTGCGGTCTTGCGGATCCATTGCTTGAGCGCTTCGTCCTTCAGATCAGAATCCATATTGTGTTCGGCGCTCGGGATGACAAGCACATCGATCGCAGGACAATTCTCGATGCTGTAGTCCGCCTCCAACCGAAGTCCTTCAAATGTAGTGACCCCTTTTCCGTCTCGAGACACCGTAAAGGCACGCATCCCGGGCTTTGTATGGAACACGGTGTGATGAAACACATCGTAGGGCGCCATCAACTCAGAATTATAGACATGCTGCAGCGCAAGAAATCCGACTTGCAGTTCCTTCGGTTCTTCGCTGGAACAGACCAGTGATATAAAAAGTAGAATGAATATAGTAAATATAAAGGACCTCATGGAATTTGCACTTCGCGCAGGAATTTCGCCGCTTCTTCCGGCGATGTTGGATTGATATAAAACCCCGTTCCCCATTCAAATCCTGCGACCTTGGTCAATTTGGGGATGATTTCCATGTGCCAGTGGTAAAAGTCCTGGGTGTTTTCGTAAAATGGAGACGAGTGAACAATCATGTTGTAGGGTGGAACCACAAGTCCGCGATTCATTTTCAACAGCAAACGTTTCAGGATCTTTGACAGCGATTCGTATTCCTGGCTTTCCGCATCTTCAAAAAAAGCGCGGTGTTTCTTGGGAAGGATCCACGCTTCAAACGGAAACCTCGGCGCGAAAGGAGACACGGCCAGGAAATCGTTGTCCTCATCGATCAGGCGGGAACTCTCCTCTTTTTCCTGCATAATGATGTCGCAAAAGACGCAGCGTTCCTTGTAGTTGAAATAAGACCGGGCCCCCGTAAGTTCTTCATTGGCGAGCAGCGGCACGATCGGAAGCGCAATGATCTGCGAGTGACTGTGCTCCAGTGTTGCGCCCGCCGGCTCTCCTTGATTCTTGAAAAGCAGAATGTAGCGGAAGCGCTTATCCTTTTTCAGATCGAGCACCCTTTCCCGGTATGCCCACAGCAGGTTCTTGATGTTTTCCGGCGGCATGGTAGCGAGTGTGACCGCATGATCGGGAGTCTCCACGACAACCTCATGCGCTCCGATCCCGTTCATCTTGTCGAACATTCCTTCCCCTTCGCGGACCAACTCCCCTTCGATCGAAAGGGCGGGGTATTTGTTGGGAACCACACGAAGCGTCCATCCCGGCGCGTCCCGCTCGGATCCATTCCGGTAGGCAAGGAGCTCGGAAGGCGTATGTTTCTCGTTCCCTTCACAAAAAGGACAGAAGCCGCCTTTGCTTTCAATCGTATATTTTCCGTAGCTGGACGGACGGTTCTCGCGTCCCGTCGAGATGATTACCCACCGGCCGGTGATCGGATCTTTTCTCAATTCTGGCATATGTACTTCACCATATGTACCTTACCTGGGGGGCGGGCCTCCGGGCCCGCTGTTCGAGCTGGTTTTCGGCAGGCAGGGACCTCCGACGTACCAAACTGTTGGGACTAAAATGCGTTCTGAATCCATTCGATTTCTGGCTGCTGGGTTTCGTTGACCACGATGCTCAAAACATCAAACCGGAACTCAAACTCATGAATTCCATTTTGCTCGATGTAGATTTTCGCTGCCTCGCGCAGATGTTTCCGCTTCCGGAACCCAACCGCCTCCCAGGGCTGCGCAAAATTTGCGGAGGATCGTGTCTTCACCTCAGCAAAGACTATCATTTTGCCCGATCCAGCAATAATGTCAATTTCACCTTTGGCTGTCCGGAAATTCCGTTCCAGGATCCTGTATCCCTGATTGCGCAAAAATCGACCGGCTTCATCTTCCCCGAAGCGAGCCAGACCGGCAGTTTTCAGGCTTTTTTCCAACGTGTTCCCGCAGGCGTATCTTCCAGAATGATTCCTTGCTTTTGGAGCATTGCGCGAATCTCATCGGACGCGCGGAAATCCTTCTTTCGCCGCGCTTCGTTCCTTTTTTCAATCCAAGCTTCAATGTCCGCAGAAATCGAAGTTTCAGGAAACACTGCAATTCCAAGCACCCTGTCCATTTTCCGGATTGCCGCTTCAATCACGGGGATGTCTTCCGCAAAGACGTTCTTTCCATCCGCAAGCTTGTTGATTTCGTACACCAGCTCAAAGAGTGCGGCCAGTGCGCCGGAGATGTTCAAGTCGTCATCCAGCGACTCCTCAAAGGATTGCACGGCTCTCTTGACCAACGCTTCAATTTCGATGGATTTTCCAGATGAAAAGGGGTCGTTTCTGAGGCGGTACAGAAAATCCTTGAGGCGGTTGAGTGCACCTCTCGCTTGAATCAGCGTGTCTTCGCCGAAGTTCAGTTGCTTTCGATAGTGTACCGACATGAGCAAATACCGCAGAGCCAGAGGGTCCTGTCCTTGTTCCACTAATTCGCGCACGGTAAAGAAGTTCCCTTTGGATTTGGCCATCTTCTCGCCTTCCACGACCAGATGCGCGCTGTGGAGCCAGTGTTTAACAAACGGTGTTCCCAACGCCGCCTCGCTTTGCGCGATTTCATTTTCATGGTGCGGGAAAATGTTATCCACTCCACCGGCGTGGATGTCGATTGGATGCCCCAGATACTTGATGGACATGGCGGAGCATTCAATGTGCCATCCCGGCCGTCCCTCCCCAAAAGGAGCGGGCCAGAAATCTTCGTTTTCCTTGCGTCCTTTCCAGAGCACAAAGTCCTTCGGACTTTCCTTGGTGTAATCATCCGAATCCACGCGGTAACCGTCGATTAATCCGGAGACATCAATTCCAGAGAGTTTCCCGTAACCCGGAAACGAAGTAATGCGGAAATAGATGGAATCGCGGCTCTGATAGGCGAACCCTTTTTCCAGAAGTATCCGGATCATCTCGATCATCTCCGGGATGTGATCCGTTGCGCGCGGATAATGATGCGCGGGCAGAATTTTCAGCGCGTCGCGGTCTTCAAAAAAGGCCTGCGTATGCATCTGCGTGTAATCGCGAAGACTCAGGTTTTGTTTTCGCGCTTTCAGGATCGTCTTGTCATCGACATCTGTGATATTCATGATGTGCTCCGTCTCAAATCCTTTGTAGAGAAGGTAGCGGCGGAGGATGTCTTCGAAAAGGAACGTGCGGAAGTTGCCGATATGGGCGCGGTCATGGACCGTCGGCCCGCACGTATACATCCGTACTTTTCCCGGTTCCCGCGTATTGAGTTCTTCCAGTGTTGAGCCGAGCGTGTTAAAGAGTCGCATTTTGAGGGGTTGCTGCCGGATTTAGTTGAAGCACCTGTTCGTAGATTGAGAGAACACGTGGCCAGGTGTAGTTGTTTTGAACATATCTTTGTCCGTTGTGACCCATCGCGCTACGAGCGTGGGGATGTTCCATAAGGTAATCCAAACAGGCTGAAAATTCAAAGTAGTCATTGTAAAAGACTCCGCCGTTGCTCTGAATGCAGTGGTCTTTCAAAACCGCGCTTTGTTCTTTTACCAGCACCGGGGTTCTACCAGCAAAGCTTTCCAGCAGGAGCAGGGAGAGACTTTCCATGATCGAAGGTATGATAACGCAAAGAGCTCCCTGCAGCGCTTCTTGTTTTTCCTTTTCGCTGAGATAGCCAAGGTAGACGACATTTGGGTCGCGCGGCAGATCCATACTCAGGTGACCGGACAGAAAGAGCAGAGGGATCTCTACGTTTGTTTGCTTCTTGCGCAAATAAAAATCGATGAGTTCCTGGCATCCTTTTCCGGCATCGATCCGGCCGCCGTAGTAGAAGTAATCCTCTATCAGTCCCTGTTTTTGCCGAAACGCCCTTCTTTTGATGTGCGCCGGGATGTCCACTCCAACCCCTGCCACTTGCTGATGCTGTCCCAGGGAGAATATCGAGTTTGCGAATTCTTTTTCCGCATGTGTGTTGTAGATCAACGCATACGGACGCGCAAACACTTCCTGAAAGATCCGGAGCCGGATGGCCGGTTCGTCGTGAGCCGTAGGAACGAGCACGCTTTTCTCCGGCGCGATCTGCAACCCGTGATATGCCGGGTAGTACAGATACGTAAAAAACAGCAATTTTTCATACGTGGAATGCATCGATTTCAGGAAGTCAATCAATCCGGGAGAGACCGGGCCTTGGTCCTCCAGCCATTGCAATTCATCTTCCATAGTATGATCTTTATAGTAGACTTCCTCCGAGAACTTGTTAAAAGATTCCAGGTCCCGTGTTTTCGCGGTGGGGAAGCGGTAAACGGTGACTCCATTGAGGATGCTTCGGCCCTGCGGGTATTCGTTTTTCCACGAGATGTAGTCGCGGGCACAGGTCGTCAGGACGTCCACCTGGTGCCGGCGCTGCGCTAGACGCTCTGCGATCATGCGGCACAGATGCTCCGAGCCTCCGGTGAGGTCCGATCCGTATCGTTGAATGATGATCGCGATCTTCATGTTTGTTGCCGGGAGAACACAGAGAAGGATCGGGTTTGTAACGCCGGCGAGACTGTCCGAAAAGGGAAGAAGAAGGCATGTTTGCGGTTTGTAACGCCAGCGTCTCGCTGGCAGAGCTCGAGCTGGAATC
>CAZDDB010000093.1:0-12473 GCA_964504105.1 uncultured Acidobacteriota bacterium | reverse complement strand
GCTTGTACCGATTCTTTCACACATTCTCCCTACCCGCCGCCACAAAACCGGGGTTTCCGGATGCGCTTCATGCGCTTCTAGCGTCCTTCCGCAGCGCGTGCGGTTCTGTTATAATCCCGGACAATGAAAACGCCAGCTCAACCCGGGTACAGGCCGCTCGCAGCTTCTTCGTTCCACCCTTTTTTTCATGATGCTGTTACCGGTCTCCCCTCCGTGCCCCTGATCCTGGAGTCCCTGCAAACTCTCGCATCGCAGCAGGGTAGAATCGGAATTATTTTTGTCGATACGACTCATCTAGAGGTTCTGGAAAAAAATCACAACTGGGAATGGATGGACTCCCTGTTTGTTCAGTTGCGCATCTGGACCGATTCCATCGCTTCACAGTTTGCACCGCTGCGGTTGTTTGCCACGCAGCGAGTTCCAGGGGACAACCTGATCCTGGTACTTTCTTCGGCGGACGGCAGCGCCGGTTTGACGGATACACAACTTGCAACTGTCTCCGCAAGAACCGAAGAACTATTCAACCGGTATCTGGTGGAAATTCTGCCGCCCCAATCATTTGGTCGCTTGTTTCACGGTCATGCCATCCTGGAATACAACTCCAATTACCGGTTCGAACGGTTGCTTGCGCGTTCCATGAATCAGGCGTTTCAAAATGCGCTGAGCCGCCAGCTGGCAGTTCATCAGGAAGATGTCCGGCAACTGGAAGAGATCGTCCGGACGCAGCAGATCCGGACTTTGTTTCAGCCGATTTTTGCGCTGGGAGACCACAACGAGGTCCTGGGTCATGAAGCGCTCTCGCGTGGTCCGGCCGGGACCGCTTTCGAAGCCGCGGAGAATCTGTTTTCTCTGGCCGGAAAGTGCAGCATGCTTCCGGATCTGGAACACCTGTGCCAGAAACAGATCCTGTCAGCGCTGGAAGCTCAATCCACTTCAAAGTTGCTTTTTGTAAACATGGAACCTTCCCTGCTGGAACAGGACGGTTACCTGCGCCTTCCCTTGTTTCAAGAGCCGGCCGTACAGAACGTTGTATTGGAAGTTACTGAGCGTGTCGCGATTACCGATTACCGCATGGTTGCGCGGGCTCTCGAATTGATCCGCAGCCGCGGGTTCCGGGTTGCCGTTGACGATGCCGGAAGCGGCTTCGCATCTCTGGAGTCCATTGCGATCCTGAAGCCGGACTACATTAAGATCAGTGAGAAACTCGTGCAAGGCATATCGGACGACTACATCAAACAAGAGATCGTCCGCACTCTCCGGGACATGGCATGGAGACTTTCCGCATCTGTAATCGCGGAAGGAATTGAGAACGAAACGGATCTGAACATGCTGATCGATCTTGGAATTTCTTATGGTCAGGGATACCTGCTTCAGCGTCCCGCGGAACGGTTGTTAGGTTAAATGTTTTCGTCTATAGTAATACTTCCCGAGTGATCGTTTCATGCCCCAGATAATGACCGAAGATCAGGTTTTAGAGCAAGAAGTGCGGCGTCACATTGCCGTCACCAGTTGGGGAAAACTTCTGGACATGCTCGACAAAGTGGCCAACTGGGGACGCCGTTCCTCGATCTGGCCTCTACAATTCGGGCTCGCCTGCTGCGCAATTGAAATGATCTGCACCGCCGCCTCGCGTTTTGATATCGCGCGCTTTGGCGCTGAGCTGTTCCGTGCCACTCCGCGTCAGGCCGATCTGATGATCGTTTCTGGAACCGTGGTCAAACGCATGGTGCCGATGATCGTTCGTCTCTACAATCAGATGCCCGAACCGAAATATGTGATTTCGATGGGCGCCTGTTCCTCGGGTGGTGGCCCGTTTAAAGAAGGATACAACGTAGTCAGCGGAATCGATGAGTTTGTGCCCGTGGATGTGTATGTGCCGGGATGTCCTCCCACCCCTCAGGCATTGCTGGATGGTTTGATTGCGTTGCAAAAGAAGATCGATAATGAATCGATCCGCAGCGTGCGCTGGTACGACAAAGACGCGCCATCGGAAGCTGCGGTCCCGCAGCTTGGTCCCGATCTCGTGGATCCGCGTCAGCTGGATGAGATCCGGGACGCGTGCACCCATCCGGAAAAATACGCGCGCAGCTTCAAAGAGCTGCCCAAGCGGATCCCGTCCGCTGCCGTCAGCGAAATCAAGGAAACTCCGACCTCTGCGCAGGAGCTGGCTCAAAAAATCAATGCGGAATTGAAACTCGAAAATGCGGTGGCGGCTCAGAATGACAACCTGGTGATCCAGGCTGCTAATTCATTAGAAGTATTCCGCCACTTGAAAGAGAAACTCTCGTACGATTATCTGGCCAACCTGACTTGCGTGGACTACGAAGATTGCTACGAGGTGATGTACCACCTCGCATCCATGAAAGGCGGTCCGGTGCTGGGCCTCAAGGTGCGCACCGGCAAAGAAGAGCCGCACGTTCCGTCGCTCACGCCGATCTGGACCGGCGCCAACTTCCAGGAACGGGAAGTCTACGACATGATGGGGATCCGCTTTGACGGCCATCCAAGTCTGAAACGCATCCTGCTGTGGGAGGGCTTTGAAGGATACCCGCTTCGCAAAGATTACCTCGAGCCGTATTACGAAGAACCCGGCAAAATCTTTTCCAGTCGCTGGCGCGAAGGTCATCACATTCGTGCCGAAGAACGCGTCCCGTTTCACCGCAATGTGTCTTACCCGACAGGTTGGGATCCGGACAAATGGACTCCATTCGGAGATGATCTCGGAACCCCAATCGGTTCGGTAACCACGGAGATGCTGGACAAAGACAAGATGCTCATCAATATGGGACCGCAACATCCCAGCACTCACGGCGTGTTCCGCATGAAGCTTCTGCTGGAAGGCGAAAAGGTCGCAGGATTGGAACCGGTGATGGGTTACATGCACCGCAATCACGAAAAAATTGCCGAGCGCAACACCTATCTGATGAACATGCCCTTTACCGACAGGCTTGACTACATTTGTTCGATGGGCAACAACTTCGGATACTCGCTGGCCGTAGAAAAATTGATGGGAATCAAACCGCCCGAGCGCGCCGAATACATCCGCGTGATCATGGCGGAGCTGACCAGAATCGTGAACCACTTCTGGGCCATCGGATTTTTGTTAAATGATCTGGGCGCATTCTTTACACCCGCGCTTTACGCGATTGAAGAGCGCGAATTAATTCTCGATCTCTTTGAGATGGCTTCCGGTTCGCGGATGATGTGCAATTATTTTCGTTTCGGTGGTGTTGCTGAAGATCTGCCCGAAGAATTTATTCCCCTGGCAAAGAAGCTTGTGCTTGAACGGTTGCCGCGCGGGATCGATGAGATGGACACATATCTTACAAAGAACGAAATTCTGGTGAATCGTTGCAGGGGAGTGGGTGTTCTGAAAGGAGAGGACGCAATTGCGTACAGCGCGGCAGGTCCGGTGCTTCGCGCCGGCGGAATCAACTACGATGTGCGCCGCGCCGATCCTTATTCGATTTATGACCGTTTTGATTTCAATGTCGTTGTTTATCAGAATGGCGATATTTACGATCGCTACATGGTTCGTATCGATGAAATGCGTGAATCGGTAAAGATTCTGAAACAGGCCCTGGAACAAATTCCTGGCGGCGAAATTTTTACCGGCAAGAAAGGATGGCAGATTCGTGTGCCCGCGGGCGAAGCCTACGGGCGCGTCGAGAATCCGAAAGGAGAGCTCGGTTTCTATGTCGTGAGCGATGGGGATGTTCATCCCTACCGGTATCATGTGCGCGGACCCAGCTTCGTCAATTTGACACCGTTGGAACATATGTGCAAAGGACATCTGGTTGCCGATGTGGTGGCGATCCTCGGCAGCATCGACATCGTCCTGGGAGAGACGGATAGGTAGGAATTTACCACGGAGAGCACGGAGCACACGGAGTGTTATTTTTAATTTAATAATCTCCGTGCTCTCCGTGTACTCCGTGGTAAATAAAAGACTATGAGGTTGTACGGACTGAATATACTGACCGGGATGGCGATCACTGCCCGGCATTTTGTCGAGTCCTACGTTGAGGACTTCAAATACTGGTTTGGCAACAAGAAGCGCCAGAGCAGTTTTCGTAACCAGCCTGAAACACTGGGGTCGTTTACCGTCCAGTATCCGGAAGAAAAACTCAAAGTGCCCGAGCGATTCCGCGTATTGCCCGTCCTGATCTATGAAGAAGACAGCGGTGATTGCAAATGCACGGCCTGCGGAATCTGCGCAAAGGTTTGCCCGCCCCAATGTATCTGGATCGTACAGGCGAGAGGACAGGATGGCAAGCCAAAACCGAAGGCGAACGATTTCTTCATCGATATGGATGTCTGCATGAATTGCGGCTTTTGTTCGGAGTTCTGTCCGTTCGACGCAATCAAAATGGATCACCAGTTCGAGCTCAGCAACTACGAACGAAAACAATCGCATGTCTATGACATGCAGGACCTGCTTGTTTCCACGGATTACTACGCACAAACGCATCCGCGCGCGTGGGCAAAAGAGCTGGCAGTCAAAGAAGAAGAAGAAAAGAAACGCAAGGCCAAGGAAGCCGCCGCTGCCGCCAAGAAAAAAGCTGAAGAAGCAGCGAAAGCTGCCGCCGCCGCTGCCCCGGCGCCGGCACCTCCCGAATCAAAACCGGAGGAAAAACCGCAATGATGCGGAGTCCCGAGCTCCAGTATTGTCTGGACAGTCCGTATCTCCGATATGATGAATCCACAGCAGCGCTTGTTGCCAAAGATCTGGAGAAAGCGGAAAAGTTCTTGAAGGAGGCGCCGGGGAAAAAGGATGCGCTGGAACAGATGAACACAGCGTATCAGTCGATGTACTGTGCGGCACACGCGCTTCTCCATTCGATCAAATACAGAGCTACCGGTTTTCGTGCGATGCTGACCGTGCTGGAAGATTATTTTGTAAAGAAACAATTCCTGGATCGGATTCATGTAGACCACCTGCTTCGTTCCCAAAAGCTGGAAGGAACTCCCCAGGAAACGTTTGATGCTGCTGCAGCGATGATTGCCGCGGTCAAAAAGGCGGTGGGACAATGAGTGGCTACGCGGCGGATTACACGTTTGTTGGTATTTTCTTTTTGCTGACCACAGTGTTTGCGTGTTTGCCGCTGGTAGCGAGCCGCATCTTTCGTCCCAAAAAGCCGTCTGTTGGAAAGCAGGACCCGTATGAATGCGGTCTGGGCAAAGTGGGAGACGCTTGGATCCAATTCAAGATCCAGTATTATCTGTACGCTCTTGTTTTTATCGTCTTCGAAGTAGAAGTTGTTTTGATCTTCCCGTGGGCGGTTGTGTTTAAGAGGCTCGGAATCATCGCATTTGTCGAGATGGCCATCTTTCTAGCCATCTTGTTTATCGGGTTGATTTACGTTTGGAAGAAACGCGATTTGGAATGGAATTAGGATTCACCGCAGAGACGCAGAGTACGCAGAGTTTTTCTTTTTCTTACCTCTGCGCTCTTTGCGCCTCTGCGGTGAAGAGCTAAATCATGGTTGAGCGGATTTTTTTGACTCTCAAGGCGCAGATCGTCGCGCTGGCCGGAGGTCTGCTTTCCGGCGCCTGGTTGGACCTCGTGTCGATGCTTCTCAACATGCTGGCAATTCTGTTGTTTGCGCCGCTGCTGATGATGTATCTCACCTGGTTGGAACGCAAGCTGATTGCGCGTATCCAGGACCGGTGGGGTCCGAACCGGGTCGGTCCCTGGGGATTGTTGCAGCCAATCGCCGACGGAATCAAGATGATTCTCAAAGAAGATATTACGCCGGCGGCAGCTGATAAGATTCTGCACGTGATGGCGCCTGTGATGATCGTGATTCCTTCGCTCATGATGTTCATTGTGCTTCCTTTCGGACACGGCATGATCGGTGTCGATCTCAACATCGGATTGTTCTTTTTTATTTCCATTTCGGCGCTGGAAACCATGGCGGTTGTGATGGGTGGCTGGGCCAGCCGGAGCAAATACTCGCTGCTTGGCGGAATGCGCGCCGCTGCGCAAATGGTTTCATATGAGGTGCCGCTCGGATTATCGCTGGTAGCCGTGGTGATGGCCGTTGGGTCATTGTCCACTCAGGCGATTGCCGAGCACCAGAGCGGCTGGTACGGACTTCACTGGCATGTTCTCCACGCCTGGGGTTTTCTGGGATTCCTCATCTTCATGATTACGGGAATTGCCGAAGTAAACCGCACTCCTTTTGATACGCCGGAAGGGGAATCGGAGCTCGTTGGCGGTTATCATACCGAATACAGTGGAATGAAGTTTGCCTTGTTTCAAATGGCCGAGTTCTTGAGCGCGTTTGCCATTTGTGCCATGGCAGTTACTTTGTTTTTGGGCGGCTGGAACGGACCTCTTCTTCCTTCGTGGCTCTGGTTTATGATCAAATCTCTGGCGCTATTCTTTGTTCTGATCTGGCTGCGAGGTACTTTCCCGCGATTCAGGATCGATCAGGTGATGGCCTTCGCCTGGAAATTCTTACTGCCTCTTTCCCTGGCGAACATCTTTGTTGTGGCCGTGGATTACTTCATCCAGGGAATCCTGGGATTTGCTCTCGGCTGGTTTCTGATGTTGCTCTGCTTCTTTACGGTGTGGGGAATCAACAGCAAACAAACGGCCCGCTTCTATGCTCCTACCGTCCCCGCTCCTGTTCCAAACGCGTAGTACCGCCAGCGTCTCGCTGGCAGAGCTCGAGCTGGAATCTCTGTTTTGGCCGGCGAGCCGCCGGCGCTACAAAAATCGCAAGAACATGTTATTTAACTTGATTAAATAACATGTTCCTGTTATAAAACCCGGGGTAAAATCATCTTCTTATGAAGCGCGGCTTTTTGATCTTGAACCCTTCCGCAGGGACGGGCCAAAAATCGAAATCGCACGTAGCTTCCGTCATCCGTCAGTTTGAGCACTCCGGGATCGATGTTGTCCCCAGCCCCACCGGACCGGACGGCAGTGTGATCCATCAGGTGCGCGATTTGCTGCGTGAGTCTCCCGATCTGATTGTTGCGTGGGGTGGAGACGGCACGATCAACGAAGTGGCCAACGGTATGTTCGGTTCAGATGTGCCCCTTGGCGTCATTCCGGGAGGCACTGCAAATCTGTTTGTGCGTGAACTAAAAATTCCGCAAAGCGTTTCCGGAGCGGTGAAGATGATCGCTGCGGGAAAGACTCGCAGGATTTCGGTGGGACAGGCGAACGGACGTTATTTCTTGCTCATGGTTGGAATCGGTTTCGATTCCGCAGTAGTCAAGAACGTGGACTGGAACATGAAAAAGCGGCTGGGAAAATTTGCGTTTGGCATTTCTGCATGGAACACGGCGCTTCAATATAAATTTCCGCCGTTCCACATTCATGCCAACGGGGAAAAGAAGGAATGTGTGTTTGCAGTCATTTGTAATGCCCGCGAATATGCCGCCTATTTTGTGCTCGCTCCGGAAGCGGATATCTCGGACGAATACTTCTACGTCTGTTTGTTCAAGAACCCGGGGATCATGAGCATGACATGGTACGCATTTCATGCCCTGGCCCGAAGACATGAGAAGCTCGAATCGGTGGAGGTGTTTCGTACTACAGAATTAGAAGTTACAGGACCCGCCGAGCTTGCCGTTCAGGCGGACGGCGAGTTGATCGGCGGTCTTCCCATGAAGTTCCGGATCCATCCACGCTCGTTGAACGTCTTCTGTCCGTAAATACTTGATTTCACACACAGTGGCTTTATTTCTCAGCCTTGATCGGATGAGGTATAATCCTTAATATAGCTTTGCGTTTTTTACGGTGAACGATGATCAAAGCAGTGGGTCTACTTTCGGGCGGTCTGGATAGTTCGATTGCCTGTCGCCTGATTCAGAATCAGGGGATCGAGGTGAAGGCCGTCAACTTCTATACCGGCTTTTGCACGACAGATTTCCGCCGCCAGGTCAACCGTCAGAAAGCGAAAGGGAAGGTTTATTACAACGAATCGTTGAAATCCGCTGCGGGCCTCGGTGTGGAGATCGACTACATTGACATTTCTGCCACCTACATCAAGGACGTCCTGATAAAACCGAAGTACGGTTACGGCTCGGCAATCAACCCCTGTCTGGATTGCCGTAGTTATATGCTTCGCCGCGCGCGCCTATATATGGAAGAAGCCGGAGCGCAATTTGTGTTTACCGGCGAAGTGCTCGGACAACGTCCGATGTCGCAATATCGCCGCGCCCTGGATATTGTAGCCGAAGAAAGCGGCCTCGGTGGTCTGCTGGTGCGTCCTCTCTCAGCCAAATTGCTCCCGCCGTCCATTCCCGAAGAAAAGGGCTGGCTCGATCGTGAAAAACTGGCAGGCATCTCCGGCCGCTCGCGAAAGGAACAATACAGGCTCGCGCAGGAGCTCGGTGTATCCGAATTCTCTCAGCCTGCCGGCGGATGCTGTTCCCTCGCCGACGTGAATTACGGAAAAAAAATGCGGGATCTTCTCAACCACTTTGAAGAAGGCAAGATTCCGAACCTCGATGATGTCATCCTCCTGAAAGTGGGCCGCCACTTTCGTCCTTCTCCGAATTTAAAGGTCGTTGTCGGACGCGATGAAGTGGAAAACCGCTTTCTGGAGCGTTACGGGGAAAACGGACGATGGATGTTTACTTCCATCGACGTCGTTGGCCCGATTACGATTGCTGAAGGAAATCTGAACGAAGGGGACATCCGAACCGCCGCGGGCATTACGGCGCGGTACGCTGATTCTGCCGGCTCTGATCAGGTCCGCATCAAGTACGAATCGGGAAACCTCTCCGGGATTGTTGAAGTTCAACCCCTCACTCCGCAGCAAATCGATTCCTGGCGTCTGTAGATCAAGCACCAAATACCAAGCATCAAATTCCAAACAATTTCCAAAAACCAATTTACCAATGTTCCAAACACGACTGTCAACGTGATTCCGGTTTGGAGCATTGGATCATTGAGAATTCGAATTTGTTTGAGATTTGATGCTTCATCATTGGGATTTGTATCACACTGTCTGTGTGCTACCATAGTCCTTAGAAACGGAGGGAGCCATGACACGAACTGGTGGCGCGTTTGTTCGAATTGTCTTTTGTTTGGTGATCTCTTTGACAATCACCGCAAATGCTTTTCCCGACACAACCGGTAAAAAGCATCGAAAAACATTACCTCGGCCGATCCTACTCGGCGTTTCCGGCGGAAATAATGAAGACGAGACGGCATCCTTCTGCTGCAGCGGAACTCTCGGTTCACTGGTCGAAGATTCAACCGGGACGCGGTTCATTCTCAGCAACAATCACGTTTTCGGTCTCGTAAATAAAGGAGACAAAGGAGATCCAATCGGACAGCCCGGGTTAATTGAAGTAAATTGTGATGACTCGCTGGCGGAACCGGTTGCATTGCTCAGCAAGATCGTAAAGTTCGAGTTCAAAGGTAAGGACAACAAGATCGATGCATCCATTGCAGAAGTCCTTCCCGGTGCAGTCAACGATACCGGCGATATTCTGGACATCGGAATTCCAGGACAGCCGGAAGAATTGGCCCTGGGCACGAAGGTAAAGAAGAGCGGCCGGACAACCGGAAAAACAAAAGGCAAAGTGATCGGTCTCGATGTCACGGTGGAGGTCGATTTTGAAACCAAATGCGGCAGCTCGAAAACCAAGACCGCCAAGTTCATCGAACAGGCCATTATCCAACCCAGAAAGCCCAGCAAGCCTTTTGTGCTGGGTGGCGACTCCGGATCGCTTGTAGTTAAGAACACGAAAACTTGTCCGGCAGCCGTTGGTCTCCTGTTTGCGGGAGACGATGCCGGTGTTGCCGCGATCAACCTCATCCAAAACGTGCTTGACGAACTGGACGTCTCCGTTGTCGGATGTGCTGCGCCCGCCGCCGCTACCCGGGGCTTCAAGGAGTTATCGATGCAGGATCCGCGTCTTCTTGCCGCAAAATCAATCAAGGATCAACACGAAGAACAGCTCTTCCGGATTCCAGGTGTCGTAGGCGCCGGTCTAGGGCTGTCAAAAGAGGACAGCAATGAGCTCGCGATCCTCGTATTTGTGAAGAAAGGTTCGCGCGCTGCGACTGCTCCGGGAATGGTCCCTGCGAGACTGGGCAACATGCCGGTGCGAATTCTAGCAACCTCCGGCTTCAAAGCGATGTGATGGATTAGAAAATCATTGAAATCCACTGGGGAGAGACCTATGAGTTTCAAGAAAACTGTCTTTTCCGTGCTGCTTGTTCTGTCTCTTGCTGTTGTTGCGTATGCAGCCGATCAAGCTGAAAAAGTAACAAAGGGTGCAAAGG
Organism: uncultured Acidobacteriota bacterium; assembly: GCA_964504105.1. Lineage (GTDB taxonomy): Bacteria > Acidobacteriota > HRBIN11 > JAKEFK01 > JAKEFK01 > CAZDDB01. The sequence continues at coordinate 2,215 of CAZDDB010000093.1, read as the reverse complement.
TCATTCATTCGATTAAGAATGACCTGTCAAAGCCGTTGCGGGATCTGCCGCCTGCGGCGCATGCCTCCGGTGTAAAACGGGTCAGGCCCAACTTGAAACCTCCCGTTCCTGTGGAAACTGGTGGTCTGGACCCTGTGATTCAAACATGGCAGGGCAGTGAAGCCGCTCCGGCAACATCACAGAATTTTGACGGGATCAGTGATGGCGTGGGCGGATTCAACGTCCAGTATGCGCCGCCCGATACAAACGGTGATGTTGGGCCAAATCATTACGTCCAAACAGTGAACGTTGACTTCGCGGTCTTCAGCAAAACCGGAACCAAGCTTTATGGCCCGGTGGCCATCAACACATTGTGGAGTGGATTTGGCGCACCTTGCGAGACACACAATGATGGCGATCCCACTGTGATCTATGATTCGATCGCCGATCGCTGGGTGATCGCGCAGTTCGCGCTTCAAAGCGGAAACTATCAGGAATGCGTGGCCGTTTCCAAGACAGGCGATCCCACAGGACAGTATTGGCGGTATGCATTTCCATTTACCAGCTTCCCGGACTATCCAAAAATGGGGCTCTGGCCGGATGGTTACTACACGACATTCAACATGTTCAGTCCATACACCGGCGGCCGGGTGTGCACATTTGATCGCGCGAAGATGCTGAATGGACTAGCAGCTACGGCACAGTGTTTTAACACCGGAACTACATATCACAGCCCTCTTGCGGCAGACCTGGATGGCTCCACTGCTCCACCCGCAGGCGCACCGAACTATATCGTGGCACTGAATAATGGAAACAGTAATCAACTTGCTTTCTTCAAGTTTCATGTGGATTGGACCACTCCTGCAAACTCCACTTTCACCGGCCCGACAAATCTGGCCGTTGCTTCTTACGCGCGCGCTTGCGGCGGCAGCAACTGTATTCCGCAGCCAGGAACCACTCAGTTGCTCGATTCGCTAGGCGATCGCGTCATGCATCGTCTTCGTTACCGCAACTATGGAACGCATGAGTCGCTCGTTGTCAATCACAGCGTAACAGCCAGCGGCGCTGTTGGCGTTCGCTGGTATGAATTGAGAAATCCGGGCGGCTCACCACCCACCATTTACCAGCAGGGAACGTATTCCCCTGATGCAACCTATCGCTGGATGGGCTCCATCGCGATGGATAAGGTCGGCAACACCGCGATCGGCTACAGCGCTTCCAGCAGCACAATCAAACCTTCCATCCTTTACACGGGAAGATTGAATGGAGATGCACTGGGACAGATGACTCAGGGCGAAGGTACGATCATCACAGGTACCGGTTCGCAAACCGGCGGTTTGGATCGTTGGGGCGATTATAGCGATCTGACCATCGATCCTTCGAATGATTGCACTTTCTGGTACACGACAGAATATCTGGCCGTAGACGGTTCCTTTAACTGGCATACGCGAATCGCTTCGTTCACATTCCCCTCATGCACCGGCGGCGGCGGTTGTACAGCGCCCTCCGGTTTTTCAAATAACACAGCGGCGGATGTGAATGCGTGTCAGGATTCAGGCGTCGTGATTAACTGGTCGAACCCGACCAACTGGGGCGATACCAGCGGAACGCGCACGCACGATCTGCTTCGTAACGGCGTTGCGATCGTATCCGGTCTTTCAGCATCAGCAACAAGCTATACAGACCTCACCGGCCAGAATGGCCTCACGTACACTTACAGCGTCCGGCATAACAACGGCTGCGGTTCCAGCGCAACAACTGCAGGCGCATCTGCTGCAGACAATGTATCGGGATCATCTTCCGAAACTGCGTCGCAGGGTGTAACCTTGACCGCGAAAAATAATACGGTGACTGCCGCGCTGACACCTGCATTTACAATTACAGGCGCCACTTCCGCAAACGTTACCTGGTCGGCCAGCGGTCCCAATCTGACCGCCTGTGTGGCCATCCGTTTGCGCGCTCCCGGCGGCTCGGAAACAATTCTCAAAGCAGCAGGAGTAGCGAATACAGGCAGCGCCAACGTCCTGAGCTTCTACCAGGCGCAGGGCGCGGGCACCTACACCATTGTGTTGCAGGAACTCGCAGGCTGTGGAAAGATCAACCAGAAAGCAGGTCTGAGCAGCACTCAAATGGTTGTTTCGAAACCGAGCTGCCCGTAGTAGATTTTTGGAGGGGGCGGGCCTCCGGCCCATTCGTGTTAACTTTAGCTCTGAATAGCGGGAAGGTCGGAGGCGGA
>CAZDDB010000092.1:0-12505 GCA_964504105.1 uncultured Acidobacteriota bacterium | reverse complement strand
ATTTCAAGTACACGGCGCATCTGGAAGAAGAGCTGGATGAAATCGAAGAAGGCACGAAACAAACGATCGATGTATTAAATGAGTTTTATACTGATTTTAGCCGCGATCTGGAAAAAGCTTATGTAAAAGTCGAAAATATCAAAGCGACCGGCGTACCCACCGATCAGAAGTGCCCTCAGTGCGGCAGCGCGATGGTAAAGCGGTGGGGAAAGTTTGGCGCATTTCTCGCATGCACAAACGAAGAATGCAAGTTCACACAGAATCCGGATGAGCACCCGCAAGATAACATCGGCCATGTGGGGTCCGAATCGGAACACGTTTGTTTGAAGTGCGGCAAGCCGCTTGTTGTAAAAATCAGCCGTTACGGAAAATTCCTTGCGTGCTCCGGTTATCCCGAATGCAAGTTTACCGCGACACTGACAAAAGTGCAGAACGAGGAAGGAAGTGTCGAGGTTCCCGGCGAGAAGTGCCCGCAGTGCGGAAGCGAGCTGGTAGTCAAACAAGGGCGGTTCGGCCCGTTTATCGCGTGCAGTAATTATCCGGATTGCAAGTACATCAAACCCAAGACAGTGGATGTGAAATGTCCGGAAGACGGCGGGGATCTTGTGGAAAAGAGAACTCGCGGCCGGAAAATTTTCTACGGCTGCGCCAACTATCCCAATTGTAAATTTGCTTTGTGGAACAAGCCCGTCCGGCAGGAATGTCCGGAGTGTCATAATCCTTTCATGCTGGAAAAATTCCGGAAAGGTGCCGGCGCCTATCTGGAGTGCTACAACAAAGACTGCAAATATCAGCCGGATCAGCAGCCCGAAACGCAACCCGTCACAACGTGATTTTAACCACGGAGACACGGAGTCACGGAGAAAACAAAAATGAACTCTGTGCCTCCGTGCCTCCGTGGTCAACTCAGACTAGCGATTTATGACTTTCCCGAGAATTCGTGTGATTGGCGGCGGACTGGCCGGCAGCGAAGCCGCATGGCAGATAGCCCGATTTGGGCTTCCCGTGGATCTCTATGAAATGCGGCCTGTACGAAAAACACCCGCTCATGTTTCCTCCGGACTGGCGGAGCTGGTTTGCAGTAATTCTCTCAAATCGAACGACAGGCTTCACGCCCCCGGGTTGCTCAAAGACGAGATGCGCATCCTGGGTTCGCTGATTCTGCAAGCTGCTGATCAAAGCGCAGTGCCTGCAGGAATGTCTCTGGCAGTAGACCGGGAAGTGTTTTCCCGCAGAGTGACAGAAGCGATCGAACACCATCCATATATAACTTTGCGCAGGGAAGAAGTGCCGGAGATTCCGGTGGACGGGATCAACATTATTGCGACAGGGCCGTTGACTTCGGATTCGCTCGCCGAATCGATCCGCGGGTTTACGCATGCCCCCTACCTTTATTATTATGATGCAATTTCGCCGATCATCGAAGCAGAATCGATGAACCGCTCGATCATTTTTCCGGCCTCCCGGTATGGAAAGGGAGAAGGGGATTATCTCAATTGCCCGATGAATCACCAGGAATATGACCGTTTCTTTGATGCTCTGATCTCAGCGCAGGTCCATCCCCTCAAGGAATTCGAGAAGGCGATTTATTTTGAGGCCTGTCTGCCGATTGAGGAGCTGGCCCGCCGCGGCCGCGACACGCTGCGCTTCGGCCCCATGAAGCCTGTCGGGTTGACGGACCCGCGAACGGGACGCCGTCCTTACGCGGTGGTGCAGCTGCGCCAGGACAACCTCGCTGCTTCGCACTTCAATATGGTAGGGTTTCAAACCAGCATGCGGTTTTCCGAACAGGCGCGCGTCTTCCGCTTGATTCCGGGATTGCAAAATGCGGAGTTCATTCGCCATGGGTGGATCCACCGGAACACGTATCTGCAAGCCCCCGAGATCTTGCTCGAGACATACCAGTGCAAGGAAAATCCACGTTTGTTTTTTGCGGGACAGCTCTCCGGCGTCGAAGGGTATCTGGATTCCGCAGCTTCGGGATTGCTTGCGGGAATCAATGCTGCCCTCCAGGCGCTCCATCTTCCCACGCGTGTTCCCCCTCCTCATTCTGCGCTGGGCGCGCTCGCCTATTACATCTCGCACGCTGAGGCAAAACACTTTCAGCCGATGAACATTACGTTCGGCCTCCTGCGCGCTCCGGAGCTCCAGTGCATTGCAGACAAACAGCGCAAGAAAGAGCTGCTCGTTTCAAACGCCCTTACGGCGGCGCGCGCCTTTGCGGTAGAAATCGAACAGATACAAAGTACGATCCCTGTAGTATTATAGAATACGTGCAAAAGTATCTGGATGAGTTTACCACTTACCTGAAGGTGGAAAGGAGATACTCTCCCAATACTCTGGTCTCTTACCGGCGGGACCTGGAGCAGTTTTGTGAGTATCTTGGTATTTATCTCGGCAGGGAGATCGTTGAGGATTCCGGCATTCTTGCCCAAGTCGATCTGCTTGCTGTCCGCGGATTTGTAAATTACTTGCACGGACTCTCCCTTCAGAAGAGCAGCATTGCGAGGAAGCTCGCTTCGTTGCGGTCGCTCTTCCGGTTTCTTTGTCGCCGGCAGTACATGACGCAAAACTTCGCGGCCGCCGTCCGTACACCGCGCGTGCCCAGGAAGCTGGCGACTGTCCTTCAAATTGGTGAAGTCGAGTCTCTCCTCACTCTGGACTTTGGGACTGCTCCCGCCGCTGTGCGCAACCGCGCCATCCTGGAACTCCTGTATGCCACAGGAATGCGGGTCGGTGAACTTGCCCGGCTAAGAATCAACGCGCTTGATTTTTCAGCGCGTACAATTTCCGTGGTGGGCAAGGGCAACAAGGAACGGATCGTCCTCTTTGGCAGCAAGGCTTCGGAAGCTGCGCGCCTTTATTTGATGGTGCGGCAGAAGCTCGTGCAGGGGCAGGATCCCGGGTTCCTGTTTCTGAATTCCCGCGGACGCCGCTTTTCGGAGACCCGCGTCCGGCAAATGCTGACAGGCTATGCGAAGTCGATCGCGATGCAAAAAAAAGTCTCTCCGCACACGCTCCGCCATAGCTTCGCCACGCATCTTCTGAACTCGGGAGCCGATCTTCGCTGGATCCAGGAGCTGCTCGGCCATAGCAGTCTCTCTACGACTCAGAAGTACACTCATCTCCATTTCGAGCAATTGCTTCAGACGTACCGGAAAGCCCATCCGCGCAAGTGAAGTTTTTCACTTCGATCTGCATAGTACTCTTGACATAGCACTATTCCATGGTTATGATGAAACCAACTTCGGGTGTTGGAGCAGCCGCTTGGTGCGGTTGCGCCAGGTGTAGGAACAAAGGGAGATGAGTCCGCCTTGAACGTTCGAATCCTGGGCCTGCTACTGTTACTGGGGGTGGCATCCACTTCCTTTGCAAAGGAAGATGCCAGGCAACTTTACGATCAGGCACTGCAACTCGAAAAGACTTTCAAGAGTTCCGGGAGCCTGCAAAAGCAGGTCGCTTCCTGGGAAAAAGTGATCCGGGCATTCCGCAACGTTTACTATTCCTTTCCTTCCTCCGGTTACTGCGACAACTCTCTTTTCCATGTTGCCTCGTTGTATGCGGAGATGGGAAATATCTTTCATGATGCTCTTTATTTCAGGCGGGCATCCGGCACGTATCAGTTTCTGATTGAGCAATATCCTTCCAGTTCGCTGGTTTCGGAGGCGATGCTGGAATCGATCCGGATCATGAGACGGGAGCTGAGAAATGAGCAGGATGCGCTGGCCATGGAGAAGAGGTTACGGAATCTCTCTCCCGCAACGGCGAAGGCCCTTACAAAACGTTCCGAGGCCACCGCAGCTCAGCCGGCTACACTCAAAAGCATTCGCCATTATACAGGCACCGATTACTCGCGAATCGTAATTGATTTTGATCAGGAGGTCGGGTTTAAGCGGGACCGTCTCTCCGATCCGGACCGTCTTTACGTGGATTTTGAAAATACGGTCGCAACCAAGGATTTACTGCAGCAGACCTTTCCGGTGGATGACGGCTTTCTCAAACAAATTCGGGTCGGCCAGAACAACTACCGCACCGCGCGTGTTGTCCTGGATCTGAAAAGCATCGAGACCTTTGAAATCTTTGCGCTCTATCATCCCTACCGCCTCATCATTGATGTTCAGGGAAAGAAAGGGACCCTTCCTCCTGTGGCAGAGGTTGAACCTGTGGAGCCGCCTGAGATGGCGCAGGCGAATAGCGGCAGAAAGTACTCGCTGGCGCGACAGTTAGGACTCAAAGTGCAGAGGATCATCATCGATCCGGGGCATGGCGGGCATGATCCAGGAGCGATGCAAGGGAATCTTCGAGAGAAGGACATCACTCTGGATGTGGCCCTGCGTTTGAAAGCGATCCTGGAAAACGAGCAAGGCTACGAAGTCCTGATGACCCGCGATCAGGATGTTTTTGTCCCTTTAGAACAGCGCACAGCATTTGCGAACAGTAACAGCGCCGATCTCTTTGTCTCGGTGCATGTCAACTCCAGCCGGAACAAACAGGCGCGCGGAGTCGAAACCTACTATCTGAACTTTGCCACAACACCGGAAGCCATGGAAGTCGCAGCGCGCGAAAACGCCATCGCTGAAAAGAACATGGCAGAGCTGCAAAAACTCACCACCGCCATTGCTCTCAATTCCAAGATTGAAGAATCCCACGATTTCGCAAAATCGATCCAGACCCATCTGGTGAGCAGGCTGCAGAAGGAGTACGCCGCCGCCAACCTGGGAGTTAAACAGGCCCCATTTTATGTTTTGATCGGCGCGCAAATGCCATCGATTCTTGCCGAAATCTCCTTTCTCAGCAACCAGCGGGAATCCGGTCTGCTGGCAACTTCGCGTTACCGCCAATCCGTTGCCGAAGGTCTGGCGCGCGGCGTTCGTCTCTACACAGAAACACTCGCGGAAAACAAACTTACACAAAAGCGCAACTGAAGGCCTTCACAAAAATAACTAAGTTATTTTTGCGCAAGCCCTCAGCCACTCTCCCGTTTCGGCCGCAGTAGTACTACAGATTGCCACTATTATGAATAGTACTATCGGAGTCATCGCGAAGGCTCGAGGGGGATTGTATTTGACAAAGCGAATGGATTTTGTTAACGTACCCCAAGATTCCAAACATTGGTTAGAGGAGTAAGTCGTGGGCCTATTTGGCGGATCGCGGGACCTGGTCGGGTTGGATATCGGCTCTCACTCAATCAAACTGGTTGAGCTCAAACAAAAAGGGAAAAGCTACGAACTGGTTAGTTTTGGAATTCAACCTCTGCCTCCGGAAGCGATTGTGGAAGGAGCCATCATGGATTCTTCCGCGGTTGCAGAAGGGATCGACGTCCTCTTTGTAAATAATAATGTAAAGAAATCGGATGTCGCCACTTCCGTTTCCGGCGGTTCGGTCATTGTCAAAAAAATCTCGCTGCCCGCCATGAGCGAAGATGAGCTTGCCGAATCGATCCGCTGGGAGGCCGAACAATATATCCCCTTTCCCATCGATGAAGTGAATCTCGATCACAAGACCCTTCGAGGCAGTGTGGCCGAAGGGGGAATGATGGATATCATTCTTGTGGCTGTGAAAAAGGACATGATCGGTTTCTATTCCAATGTCATCACGCAGGCGGGAAAGAGACCGATGGTTGTGGACGTAGATGCTTTTGCGATGCAGAATGCATTCGAGCTGAATTATAAGGGAGATGTGAATCCTGGAGACGTGATCGCTCTCATCAATATAGGCGCCAGCTTAATCAATATCAATATCATCCAGGGCGACATTTCCCTCTTTACGCGCGACATCTCGACGGGCGGGAACCTCTATACGGAAACCATCCAGCGCGAATTGAATTTGAGCAGGGAACACGCCGAGACCATCAAGCGTGGTGCCGCCATCGAAGGTCTGGATCCGTCGGCCGCATCCTCGATTCTTCAGGGCGTGACCGAAGATCTTGCTGTGGATGTCCAACGGACCTTTGACTTCTTTAAAGCGACCTCCACGGAAGAAAGGATCGACCGGATCATGCTTGCGGGAGGGACTTCCAAAATCACCGGAATTCAGCAATATTTTCAAACAAAATTTGGCGCGCCTACAGAGATCATGAATCCATTCAAGAATGTCAAGCTGGTCAATATGGATGCCGATTACTTACATGAGGTGGCCCCGCTTGCCACGGTTGCAGTAGGATTGGCACTGCGAAGGACAGGCGACTGATGATCAAAATCAACCTTCTGGAAGTTGAACGGGAGCGGAGACCCAAAGCGGCTGCCGTCGCAGGCGGAGGGGTGCCCACAACGCTCCTCGCTCTTTTGATTGTCGGCTCGAGTCTGGTTGCATTTGTTCTTTACTTTCTGGCGATCAACAATCGACTTTCCAATCTCAATGCGGATGTGCAGCAAAAACGCATCAAGAAAAAAGAATTGGAACCCTACATCAAGAGAGTGGATGAACTCGAAGCCCGTAAAGGTGAACTGGCAAAAAAGAATCAAGCCATTGAGTCATTACGAAGCCAACGGACGATTCCTGTTCACATTCTGGACGAAGTCAGCCGTTCTCTTCCCGAGTACCTCTGGCTGACGAACATGATTCTAAAAGGCGAGGTCCTTACGATAGACGGTCAGACACTGCAGGAGCAGGCGATCCCGACTTTTATGAAAACCCTCGATGCTTCCGAATTTGTCGGCGTTTGCAAATTGATTGAAGCGAAGCAAGTGGGTAAGCCAGGGAGTGCAAACCTGGCAACAAACTTTAAAATCAGCGCCCCGATCACTAATCCGTTCAAACCGAAGCCGGTGGAGACCCCGGAACCAAAATCTACCACCAGGAAAAAGGGATAGAGAAGGCATGGGACTTGAAGAAAAGATCAAAGCGTGGCCCTGGTACGGACAGACGGTGCTGTTTGCTGTGATCGGAATTGCTGCCTTTTGGCTTGGTCACTGGCAGTTGATTGAACCGAAAAAGACACAGATCGCCGCTCTGGAAACAGAACGGGATGGACTGATTCAAGAAATCAATAAAGGTGAAACCCTGAAAGCCCGGTCGATAGAATTTGAAGCGGAGCTGAAGCGGTTGGAAATTCAGCTCGAATCGCTAAAGAAAATCTTGCCGGAAAGCGAAGAAGTCGCCGATCTCTACAGCAGGATCCAGCAAGAAGGCACGGAACTCGGTCTGAGCATCACAAGCTTTCGTCCCGGGAACCATGTACCCAAGGAATATTACGAAGAATGGCCGATCAATATGGTTCTCTCCGGCAACTATCATACACTCGCCAAGTTCTTTGAACGCCTTGGGAAACTCTACAGGATCATCAACGTCAATGACGTAACGGTCAAGGCATTTACTGCCGTCAAACAGGGCGCCGGAAATACCCTTACGGCAAATTGTGTGGCTACAACGTTCATCTACAGAGAAGGCGAAGCAAAATCAACAACAACAACCCGAAAGAGAGGAGGTCGCTAACCATGCGGAAAATAGGTCTCTTGCTCTCTCTTTGTTTTCTTGCAGGTGTTGTCATTGCAAACCAGCAACCACCTAGTGTTGCGCCGTTTCTTCAACTGCAGGCACAGACACCTGGTCCTGAGAAAAAGCCGGATCAACCCGAAACTTATGATATAAACTATACGTATGACCCGGGCGGACGAAGGGATCCCTTTATTAATTTGCTGAAAGGGATTACAGTAAAAGGAAGAAACATCCCGAAAGGAGCGCTCGCGGTCGGAGATGCAAAAGTAGTGGGAATTACCAGAAGTAAAACAGAAGGTTTCGTCGCAATCGTAGTAGGAGCGGACAATAAAGCCCGCTTTATGAAAGTAGGGGATAAACTGTACGATGGTGAAATCATCGGAATTGAAGCTGATGAAGTAAGATTTCGGCAGGATTTCACAGACGATAATCCAGCTGCGCCGGGACTGAAGTCAAAAGAAGTTGTAAAACGGCTTAATCCTGTCCAGGAGGGGACATAATGAGCAAACGTCACGCATCTTGTTGTCTGTTCTTTCTGCTGCTGCTTTCCATCCTCATCCCCCAATCGTTGGTGGCTGAGGACCTCGTGGGCTTGAAAAACCTGTCGTGGGAGGAGCAGAAGAATAAAACGAGGATTATCCTGGAAACGTCCAGGCCTCTTAACTACAACGTGATCGCTTCGCAGAGCTCTTCCGAGGTTCAGGTCGTACTGGCAAATCTCGATTTGCGCAACCTGCCTCAGGAATTGTTCATCAATACAAACGAGGTGATATCGCTGCAAACTTTTCCCCAAACCGAGGGACAAAAAGCAAGATTGATTGTGAAGCTGACCTCGTTTCGCCCCCATCAAGTTCTGGCGGAAGGGAACAAGCTCTACATTGATGTAGAAGGAAATGCTGAAGGGGACACGCCGTTGCTGGCGCCAGTCAGTTCCGTGATGCCGCCGCAGGAACAGGCTCCGGTTGCGGAAGAAGCTCCTGTTCCCGCACCGGCAGAGCAAATCTCGCAACCAGCGGAGCCGGTCCGGCCTCTGGAAGCGGTCTCAAAACAGTCTCCGGCAGCGGCTCCGGAAGAACTCAGTGCCGCGACGGAAATTCGTGATCTGAAGATCCAGCCACTCACCGGAGATGGTGTGGATGTTGTGCTGGTGGGCAACGGTACGCTCCGTTATGACATTTTTGAATTGACCAATCCGCAGAGACTGGTAATCGATCTGCAGGCAGTGACCATGGCTCCTCACGTCCAAAACATGACTGCGGGCGGCCAGGATATGGTTTCGAAAGTTCGCATTGCCCAGTATCAGGTTGCCCCGAAGGTTGTGCGCGCGGTTCTGGACCTGAACAGAAAGGTTCCTTACAAGGTCGTTCCGGAGGGAATGGAGCTCAGAATTCATTTAGGAGATTCTCCCGTATCCAATGGGACTGCCTTTGAGACACCTGCTGAGGAACAAACCCTGGCTGTTGCAGAGGCGCCACCCTCCGCAGAACCGGTTGATGCAGAATCCCTTCCGGAAACACTTGCATCAGAAGTTTCTGCTCCGTCAATTGCAAAGACGGAGATTCCAGAGGCAATGGACAACGAGCAGTTCTTTGCGTTTAAACCGGATACTTCCTTGTTTTCCAGAGAATCCGCACCGGCCCCGGCGCCTCAAGCTGAGTCGACCGGCTCGGGGATGGGCTCTTTCGAGGAAAAAACCTTGCGAGGCGGCCAGAAGCAGTACACCGGAGAGCCGTTCTCCTTCGACTTCAAAGATATCGATGTCAAAGACCTGTTTCGTTTTATCGCCGATATCAGCGGCCTCAATGTCATCCTCGATCCCGGGATTCGCGGCTCCGTAACACTCAAACTCACCGAGGTTCCCTGGGACCAGGCGCTTGATTTGATTACAAAGAACCAGGGACTGGGTTATACCGTGGAAGGAAACGTGATCCGGATTGCGCCTCTTTCTAAGATCGCAGCAGAAGAAAGGGACCGGGTGAACGCGGAAAAACAGCAAATGTTGAGCGCGCCTCTGGTCACAAAAATAAAGCCGTTGAGCTACGCAAAAGCGAATGAAACGGACCGGATCGTAAAGAGACTTCTAACTCCCAAGGGGAGCAGCATCGTCGATCTCAGAACCAATACTTTGATTATCACCGATATTGATACCAATATCGATGCGATCATTAATCTGGTTGATACCCTGGATTCCAGAACGGCGCAAGTTCTAATCGAAGCGCGAATTGTGGAAACCACCAAGAATTTCTCCCAGGCTTTTGGAATTCAATGGGGTTTCCGTGGAATCGTGGATCCTGCGTTTGGAAACAACACGACCTTGCAGTTTCCCAACAATCTTCTGGCGGATGGAGGGCTTCTCAGCTCCAGCGGCGGGATCGCCGGCAATCCGCTCGGTGGATATGCGGTGAACCTGCCTACCAATAATGCTCCAAACTCTGCCGTTCTTCTGTCTGCAGGAAATATCCTCGATACATTCCGTCTGGATATTGCATTGATGGCATTGGAGAATACCGGCAATGGCCGCATACTCTCGAGCCCCAAGGTTGCCACTCAAAACAACACCAGAGCGGAAATCATTCAGGGAACTCAAATTCCGGTTCAAACAATCGCAAACAACACAATCACAACCACCTTCGTTCAGGCATCGTTGCGGCTATCGGTTACACCTCAAATTACCGCCGAGGGAACGGTGATTATGGATGTTGAAGTTGAGAACAACAGACCAAATCTTGCGATCGTAACCCTTGGTGGAACCCCGGCAATCGATACGGAACGGGCTCAGACTACACTTCGCGTGGAAGACGGGGGCACCACCGTGATTGGCGGAATCTTTACTGCCAGCGATCAATATGCGCAGGGAAGGACCCCGATTCTCCATCGGATTCCGCTGCTAGGGTGGCTGTTCAAAAATACTAACGTTACCAGAGAAAATCGCGAACTCTTGATTTTCTTGACTCCGCGCATCCTGCGGTAGGAAGGAGGAACAGAGATGACTACAAAGACGATGAATTTTAAACCAGCGTTGCTTGTTCTCCTTGCCGTTATGCTTCTCACATACGCCTGCACCCAGGTGGAAGACAACACACGCTCCGCTTCTTTGCTTTCTGTCAATCAGATCGTAGGAGAGCCGGGAAGCGAAGGAGAAGAGGATGGAAATCCTCTACTTTCGGATACTTGCGACAATCCAAGTACCGAACCGCAAGACCCGGAGTTTTGTTCGGTGTTCAATGACAATGCTTCCGTTACATTCCGGAACGATTATCTGCAGGTCGGAGCGGGGATCGGAACAAATCCGACATTCCTGAACGACATCATGGTGACACAGTATCGAATTGACTATTTCCGTGGGAACAACCGGAACACACCGGGCGTTGATGTTCCATTTGGGATTGACGGTACCATGAATACGCGGGTTCCAGCGAACGGAACCCTTACCGATACGATTCTCGTTGTCAGACACACCGCAAAGCGAGAACCACCTCTGGCGGAACTCGACAACGGTTCGTCGGAATTGGTACTTACTGCACAAGCGCAGATGAAGTTTTTCGGTGCGGACATTTCAGGCCATACCGTCTCGGCTACGGGATTTCTTGAGATCCACTTTGCGAATTATGGTGAAAACCAATGATGCGCCCGAATCGAGTTAGGCCGTTTCTGATTTTCTGGGAGGGAATTATGACAGCGAAAGGAAAATCGCGGACTCCGAAGCACCCGCTGATCTGGTTGGCTTTGCTGACCATGGCGGTGTTTATGAACAGTTGCCGGACGGATGAAGTTGAGGTTCCTCCACTAACGGGACCAAGCGGTGCACGTCTCTTCATCACGATGTCGGCGGACCCGGATCACCTGTTGATTCGTGCGCCCGGGGCATCGCGTCAAAGTTCGCGCATCGCGGCTTTGCTGAAAAATCAGCTTGGCCAGGGTGTGCCAAACGAGACGATTAAGTTCCGGATTGCCAACAAAGAGGGATCCGAAGTCAGTATCGGTAAGTTGAGCGACCTGAGTGTCGTAACAGACTCTGCAGGTTTTGCGCGCGTAACCTATCGATCTCCCAATTCCCTCGAACAGCCGGTTCCAACTCGCATTTATATTTTTGCGATCATGACTAACCCGTCCTTCACGTTTGAAGTGACCGGGCAGCATGCGCTGGATCTGGAAGCTGCTGTGCCTCCGAGCGATTGCGTGTTTGGCGGTCCCGGCGCTCCGGTACCGGCATTTACATTTACTCCTAACCCGGGACATATAGATGATCCCGTGTGCTTTGATGCTCAGGCAACCGTTGACAACGGTGTTATCGTTGCGGCCTCGTGGAATTTCGGCGATGGCAGCACTGGAGCCGGGTTGACTATTTGCCATACATTCACTTCAGCCGGTCTGTTTAACGTCACATTGACGGTTCAGGACGACGATCGAAATTGCTCCACAATTACGCAGACAATCTTGATCGACACGGGTGACAGCGCATCATGCTCGATCCTTGTAACACCAAATAATCCGCCGCTGGGCACCGCAGTGAACCTGACTGCCGTGATCACGGATGATGGTCGAGTGCGCCGGTTCACATGGAACTTTGGTGACGGCACCAGCACAACTACGACCACCAATACTGTTTCTCACAACTACGGGACTGCCGGAACGTTCACGGTACTACTCGAGATCAGGGATGATCAGGGCAATGTCTCGAACTGCCAGGCAACAGTCACGGTAGGCAGCACTGCGCCGACCTGCAACTTCACTGTGAGCCCGACCTCCGGGTCGATTGGCGACAGCATCCTCTTTGATGCGTCAACCAGTGCAGATGCCGATGGATCTATCGTTGACTTCACCTGGAACTTCGGCGACGGCAGCGCTTCGGTAAGCACGGGTACCGACCCGACCGTCAGCCATGCATTCAACTCAGCAGCTACTTTCGCAGTTACGCTGACCGTAACCGATGATCAGGGCAACGTGACAAGCTGCAGCAAGACTGTGGTGATCAGCAGCGACGCTCCTGATTGCGCGTTTACGATCGGTCAAAACCCGATCGATATTGGCGATTTCGTCTCCCTCGATGCTTCTGCAAGCACCGATT
>CAZDDB010000091.1:0-12528 GCA_964504105.1 uncultured Acidobacteriota bacterium | reverse complement strand
GCGCCGGCGTCCCGCCGGCCGGTGATTGAAGTGCACCTTTTTTGTCTGGCCGGCGGGACGCCGGCGTTACAACGAATTTCTGCTTATTTATCAGACACCCATGCGCCCGTGCAGCCTTGTTTTTCAACAGTTGACTGAAAGCTCTCTCTCCATCTCGACGCTGATTTCGGGATAGGATCTGGCACTTTTATTGCTATATGCAAATCGGAGGCATAGGAAAATGACAATGGGCGAACAACAGGAAATCGCACTGGATTCCGGGGTTCGAAGAGATTTCTTTTCCATAGATGAGAATTTGCCGGACATCGTCTTTACTTTGGACCTGGATGGAAATTTTATGTACGTCAACCGCGCAATCGCTACCCTTCTGGGTTATGAGCAGAAGGAGATCGTGGGGGGATCATTTTTGGAGCTTTTTGCCAGTGAGAGAGACAGATTAAGTTTCCGCCGTTATCTGGCAAATGCGGAGTCGGAGATGAACTATCGCGGAGTCGCCGCGCTTCAATGCAGCCTCGGGATCGAGTCAGACTTTGGAATCAACTGTAGTTTCATGGATGGAGATCACGTTTACGGTGTGGCAAAACGGGATAGTCTAATGAAGTGCTACGATCGTGTCGAAGAAGTAATAGACGACGAAGAGGATTTCGAACAGCGTAACGAACCGCTTCCGCAAAGACTCGACCATTTCCGGATCATTACGCTGCTGGGTGTAGGGGCGATGGGACGAGTTTATAAAGCGATCGATGAACAACTGGAACGAACCGTTGCCGTCAAAGTCCTCCACACCTCCGATCGGGAAGATGTGACGCGGTTCCATCGCGAGGCCAGGATCCTTGCCAGCATTTCACATCCGAACATTGCCCCGATTTACTACTTCGGCGCTCACGATCCCTTTCCTTTTTTTTGCATGGAATATCTGCCTGACGGCTCACTGCAGGATCTCCTGAAAAAACGGGGAACCCTGGAACCGCAAATCGCCGTCTCGTACACGCTCCAGGTCGCGCTCGCCCTGAATGAGGCTTTCACCAAGCAAGTCATTCATATGGATGTGAAACCGTCAAACATCATGCTTGACGAGCATGACCAGGTAAAGGTGGTCGACTTCGGATTGGCGCGAACCAACTCAGAGCTCCGGAACGATATTGTAGGGACGCCTTATTACATCGCGCCGGAACACATCCGGACAGGAGAGGCTGACCATCGCTGCGACATCTATTCGCTGGGGATTTCATTCCTTCAGATGCTGTATGGATTCGTTCCCTTTGCCGGACGAACCGTAGAAGAAACGTTTCATAAAGCCCTGCACAATGAGCTTCCTCCCGTTGAAATCCTGGATCCTGCTGTGCCACAAGAGCTGTATCAAATCATCGTTCGGATGACCGCGAAGAACGCGGGAAACCGTTACCAATCCTATTCCACCCTCATTCAGGATCTGCAAGCTGCCCATGTTTGACAACTACAGAAGCCTTTCATAAAATCCCTTTAACCTTGAAACAAGAAGACAAATACGCAAGCTTTGCTCCAATCCTGCTTGGAGTGGCTCATGAATTCAGAAATCCCCTGCAGGGGATCATGGCATCTCTTGCGGTTCTGAGATCCCGGTTGGAAGCGGACGAATCGGCCAAGCCATTTCTTGACATGATTCAGAGAAACAACTCCCGTATCAACGATCTAATCAATCAGCTTCTAGAACTGACTCATCCGATTCAAATGGATCCGGAGCCCCATTCGGTCGCCAGACTGGTAGAGGGAGCGATCAACGGAGTGGAAGACGAGAGAAGGGTCCGCGAAGGTGTCATCCGGCTAACTTCAAAGAAATCAAGCGCCTCCTCCAAAGCGGACGGCCAGATGCTGAGCAAGGCCTTCGGTGCCTTGCTGCAGAATGCAGTCGAGTCCAAGGATACCGGTCCACACGTTGAAATTCTTGTAGAAGGGAACGATCAAGAACTGACTGTGAAGATTCGCGATGACGGCGATGGAATTCAGGAAAAGGATCTGCCCCGGATCTTTGAACCTTTTTTCAGCACACGTCCCAGGAAGGCAGGTCTTGGGCTTTGTCTTGCCGACCGGATTATTCACGTCCACGGCGGCAAGATTCATGTAAACTCAAATCGGAAGAGCGGAACGGAAGTAACCGTCCGGCTGCCGGTTGTTTTATGAAAGAAAAAGCAAGAATCCTCATTATTGATGATGAAGACTCGATCCGGTTTGGATTCGGGGCCTTTTTGAAATCAAAGGGATATGCGTTTCTGGAGGCCGAAAACGGCGCCAGAGGTCTGATGGTTGCGCGAAGTCAGGCCCCGGATCTGGTGATCCTTGATATGAAATTGCCCGATAGCGACGGTCTGGATCTGCTTCACGAATTAAAAAAGGAAAATGAGTTCCTTGTGGTCATTATGATTACGGCTTTCGGAACCATTGAGAAGGCGGTCCAGGCTTTGAAGTTAGGCGCCGAAAATTTTCTTACCAAACCTTTTGATCCTGAATCGCTGTTGATTCTTATTGAACACTCCTTGAAAATCCACAACCTCCGGAAACAGGAAGTCCTCTCGACACTTTCTCAGAAGGATGCCGCGGAAGACCATTTTACCGGCCAGAGCCCGAAAATGCTGAAGTTTTACGAGCTGGCACAAATCGTCAGTAAGGATCCTGTGACGGTGCTCATTCAGGGAGAGACCGGCACCGGAAAAGGAAGATGGGCACAGTGGATCCACCGGTACGGGGAACGGAGTGCCATGCCGTTTGTGGAAGTCAACTGCGCAGGTCTTTCAAAAGAACTGTTGGAATCGGAGCTCTTCGGTTATGAAAAAGGAGCATTTACCGGAGCTGTCGGAAGCAAAACCGGTCTCTTGGAAATCGCCAGCGATGGAACGCTTTTCTTGGATGAAATCAGTGAAATGGAACCGGCAGTCCAGGCCAAGGTACTGAAGGTCCTGGACGACAAAAAATTTCGCAGACTCGGATCTGTGCAGGAACGGCATGCGGACGTGCGACTCATCGCGGCCACGAACCGGAATTTGAAAGATTCAGTAAAAGAAGGCAAATTCCGTGAGGATCTGTTTTACCGCTTGAATGTCATGACCCTGGAGATTCCACCTTTGAGAGAACGGCCGCAAGAGATCGCCCCTCTGGCGGAATTCCTTCTCCACCAGATGGCCAGAAAAAAAGCAGGCAGACATCCCCGGCTCACAGACGATGCAAAGGAAGCGCTGGAAGCTTACGAATGGCCCGGGAATATTCGAGAATTAAGAAATGTTTTGGAGCGCGCTTTTCTGCTCTGTCAAAACGACATCGTTACCCCGGATCTCTTCCCGATGCAAAAGAAATCCGCCCTGGAGTACCCTCAGCCAACCGGCGCAACGCTTCCGCTGCGTGAAGTGGAGATCAGATATATCCGGCAGATTCTCGCAAGCGTAAACAACAACTACAGGAAAGCAGCGGAAATCCTTGGAATTAACCGCAATACGATTTACAACCGTCTTCGCGAAGAGGAGTAGTGGGAGCTTATGGATTCAGCTGCGAAACTTCAACGTTGAGACGCGGCAAATAGATCCGGAATGTCGTGCCTGACCCTGTCGAACTGGTCATTTCAATGTAGCCTCCGCTTTGTTTTACAATCCCGTACACAGAGGCAAGTCCGAGTCCGGTTCCCTTTCCCACTTCTTTTGTTGTGAAGAAGGGCTCGAACAAGTGTAATTGAACCTCTTCATTCATTCCCAGTCCCGTATCCTTGACCGAGAGCATCACATAAGAACCGGCCACCGCGCCTTTGTGAGTTTTCACAAATGCACCGTCCAGCGACACGTTTTCGGCCTGCAGGGTCAAACAGCCGCCCTGCGGCATGGCCGCCAGGGCATTGTCGACCAGACAAACAATGATCTGTACAATCTGGCTCGGATCCGCTTTCACTCGACCGAGATCATCGGCAAGATAGTACTTGATCTCGATCTGCTTCGGCGCCAGATTACGAATCATTCCATCCAGATTTGTCAGGACGCGATTCAGATCCAGTACTTCCGGCATCATCATCTGTCTGCGGCTGAAGGCCAGCAGTTGTCTGACAGTGGCGGCGCTCTTTTCGGAGGCTTTTAAGATTTCGAACACGGAACTTCGAAGCGGATCGTCGGGGGGCATCTTCATCAACATCAACTCACTATGCCCAATGATGGCCATCAACGTATTATTGAAATCATGGGCAATCCCGCCGGCAAGCTGACCGATCGCTTCAAATTTCTGCACCAGTCGAAGCTGATGTTCGAGACCCTCGCGCGCCAGGTCCGATTCCTTGCGTTCAGTAATATCCAGCATGACGCCCTGGATCATCGGAATCCCTTCCTCATTTACAACCAGTTTGCCTTCATCACGCAACCAGATCACTTTTTCATCCCGGGTCAGCATGCGATATTCCTGCACGAAGTGACTTCCGGTCAAGTGAGTGCGTTGATCTTCGGCAATCACAGCTGCCCGGTCGGCTGGATGCACCTGCTGAAGCCATAGTCGGGGATCTTGTAACCACTCGTTTACTGAGAAACCCAGGATCGATTGAATCTGCGGACTCACGTAATGCCAGCGGCCTTCTGTACCAAATTCCGCTAAGTAAACAATCCCAGGTACCTTTTCCACCAGAGAACGATATTTCGCTTCTGCTTTTTGAAGTTGTTCCTCCACCTTTTTTCTGCCAGAGATATCTTCCATTAAGCCTTCCGTGACATGCGCACCGCTCGGACTGAGTTGTAGCGCCTCCGTCAACGAAACCCACAAAAGGCTTCCGTCCATACGCCGCAGTTGAACCTCATAGTCGCGAACCTGACCGTTCTGTTCCATGTCTCGCAGGATCCGCTGCCGGTCCTCGCGGTTCGCAAAAATCTCATGGATGTTCAATGCATCGGAGCCGGCGAATGCATTCATTCCCAGAAGTCTTAAGAACGCAGCGTTACCTTCCAAAACGCTCCCCTCAAGCGCAGCGCGAAACACGCCCAGATTCAACTGATTTAACAACGCTGCCAGCCGGCTTTGAACGCGATCCGCCTTTCGTTTGGATTCTGCCCGTTTAATAGCGGAGTGAACGGCGGAACTAAATGAACCGGATTCCGGAGAGGTCTTAACTACGACATCATTCCAGCCGCCGTTCAAAATTTCTTCCGGCAAACGCCCCTGTTCAGGAGGCGCCAACACGACAGCAGGACATTCCGGATAAGACTTTCTCAGATCCTCCAGAACCGCGGAGTAGCTATGCCACCCCAGCGGATGATCCACAATGGCCAGATGAATGTAACCAGCCCGAAGAGAGAGCAAGAAATCGTCTAGAGTAGCAACGGGTTCTATCTTTAAATGTTGGAAATCAAGTTCGAGTTGTTTCAGCAAGAGGCTATAATCGCCTGCGCGATTAAGCGCAAAAAGGACACGACGAACGTTTGCCAAAGAATCCCCCTCCAACATTTCCCAGCTACCGTCCCCCTACGCTCATCACCGGAAGAGAAATAAGTTTCTTTGGATTCTATGAAAGGATGCGCCGATTGTCAATTAAAAAAACGACGTGTCCTTCTGAAAACTCGTTGTGCTCAATTCGTTAGCACGCCCGTACAATTTATGAGCAATCTGCAGTGCTTGTCTTTTACTTAAGTAGTTCTATCTAAATGGCTTAGGCTTTTGGCATTTCCTTTGCTAATGCAGGTCATGGAGGATATGAAAATGAACGGAATGAGAACGCGGATAGGAATGGGAATCTTACTGCTGACATCCCTGCTTCAATTTGGTCATACAACAACAATGGTGAGGATGAATTTGCGGGGTTTAACAGATCATGCGGATCTGATCGCTGTCGGACGGATCAGTGAACTGAACATGGTACTGAGAGATGGTCAAACATGGACTGTGGCAACAGTTCTCGTGGAACAAGCCATCAAAGGAAAGCCGGCTAGCGTCATTTATTTCCAAATTCCAGGAGGAACGCGAACCGTGGAAGGCCGGACACTGGTGACCGTTGTGGATGGTACGCCTGCGATCAGCTCCATGCAGAAGGCGGTGCTTTTCCTGAACGGCAAAGCTCCGGAATATTACGATCTTACCGGCTGGGAGCAGGGATACCGGCATGTCCAAAACCAAAACGGCCAGGAGATAGTCAGCCTTTCGTCAGAATCGCCGGAGAGAAAAAAGTTGATGCCGTTGCGAGTCTTTGTGAATCAAATTCGCGAGTACATGAAGGAGGGATCCCGATGAAACGCTTGATCATTTGTCTTGTTCTTCTACTACCCTGTACAACAACCCAAGCCTTTGAAGTGAAAACAGTTCAAGGAATGTCATCGACCGTTTTCCTGAAATGGGACATTTCGAAAGGGGCAATTCCCGTTACGCTGAATTCCGCAGGTTCCGTGGACCTCCCATTTTCAGAAACGGAAAAGGCCCTGATCGGAGCGATGGATGCATGGCAGAACGTTTCTTCTCAGAATGTGCGCTTCCAGTATCGGGGAGCAAGTGCTTCAGCAGGAGTCAATAATACGGATGGAATGAATTCCGTAGTCTGGGTTGAAAAAGGCTGGAAGTACTCTCACAATGTTCTTGCTTACACGGCTTACAGTTATTACGTTCAGGATCCTCCGTACATTTTTGATGCGGACATCCAGGTAAACGGGGAAGACTTTCAGTGGGCATCCGGCAGCAAGGAAAACGCAGATACAGCAGACGCGCAACAGGTGCTCACACACGAATTGGGTCACTTGCTCGGAATTGCACACACCAGCGCTTATAAAGCAAGTTTGTATCCTTACCTCCCCTCGAAGGTGAAACATAAAGTCTCCAAAGATGACAAGGCGGCAATCAGATTTCTGTACGGTACGCCCTCCAACAACTTTGTGCTCATCAGTCCCGTAAACAACACCGGATACGTCAAAGGAATGGCGGATCGCGGTCTTCCCCTGCCCGTTTTTCGCTGGAACACTGGAACAGAAACCAATTTCACTCTGGAGTTTTCCGGGTCCTCTTCCTTTTCCGAGAAGATCGTAGTTCAGGTGGGAAGCAACAACTACTTCCCAGTGAGCGGCTCTCAGGAAAAAGATCTCGAAAAGCTGGCCTCAGAAGATGGAGACAAGTTGTACTGGAGAGTTGCGACACCTGGAACGACTACCTCGATTTGTAAGGTAAAGTTCAAAGAGATAGATTAAGCCCGCATCACAACTGGCTCTCGGGAAAGACCTGCCCGGTATCAACGCTTGTTGTTGATGGCACAAATTCGCGGTCTTGAAGGACTGGTTAGAAAATAGTAAAGTTGTAATTCTTTGCAACTGGTACCACGGCTGCGGGCGGACGAGCGAACGATGTTGCTTCCCGTTATCATTCTAACGTCATCGAAGGAAGAACAAGACCTTATTAACGGGTACAAGCTCGGCGCCAACAGTTATATCCGAAAGCCAGTCGATTTCGATCGGTTTGCAGAGGCAGTTCGTCAACTGAAATTGTACTGGCTTGTCATGAACGAACTACCCAAACCAAAGCGAAGCTGATATGGCGAAACCTCTCCGTGTACTCATAGTCGAAGACAGTGAAGACGATGCTCTCCTGCTCGTCAACGCGTTGAAGGATGGAGGATACGAACCGATCTTCGAGCGTGTCGACACGTCCGAAGGTTTCAAATCCGCACTCTCGCAGAAGAAATGGGACTGCATCCTCTCGGATTACTCGATGCCGCAGTTTAACGGTCTCGCAGCGTTGCGCGAGATCCAAGAACATGGCGTCGATATTCCCTTCATCCTCGTCTCCGGTACGATCGGTGAAGACACTGCAGCGGGAGCGATGAAATCCGGCGCGCACGACTACATCATGAAAGGCAAACTCAAGCGGCTTGTCCCGGCAGTTGAGCGGGAGCTGGCAGATGCAGAAGTTCGCCGGAGGCGACGGCAGGCAGAGGAGTGGCTGTGCGAGAGTGAAGACCGCTACCGGGATTTGGTGCAACACAGCAGCGATCTCGTTTGTACGCATGACCTGGAAGGAAAGATACTCTCGGTGAATCCGGCTGCCACCCGGTTCAGTGGCTACTCCGAAGATGAACTATTGAGTATGAACCTGCGGGATCTTCTCGACCCAGAGGTCCGTGACCAATTCGAGAACTACCTGGTTGAAATTCAGGCAAAGGGAGCCGCGAAAGGCTCAATGCTTGTGCAAAGCAAGAGCGGCGAGAGGCGTTTGTGGGAATACAACAACTCGCTGCGTACACGAGACGATGCTGTCGCCATTGTGCGAGGCACTGCACGCGATATCACCGAGCGCAAGTTGGCAGAGGAGGCGCTCTTGCGGAAGACGAATGAACTTTCGGACTTCATTGAGCACGCGAGCGTGGGAATGCACTGGGTGGGACCGGACGGGACCATCCTGTGGGTGAACCAGGCAGAACTGAATATCGTCGGCTACACCCGCGAGGAATACATCGGACACAACATCGCCGAGTTCCACGTGGGCCAGTCGTTAGTCCAGCAAATGATGGAGCGCCTCAACCGTGGCGAGACGCTTCACGACTTTGACGTCCGCCTCCGGCGCAAGGACGGTTCGATCAGGCACGTTCTCCTCAATTCCAGCGCGTTCTATGAGGACGGCAAGCTCATTCACTTCCGGTGTTTCACACACGATATCACCGAGCGCCGTGAGGCCGAGCAGATGCTTCGGCAGGCGCAGAAGGTCGAGGCCATCGGCCAACTCGCAGGCGGTGTGGCGCACGACTTCAACAACATCATGATGGCGATTACCGGATACTGCGAGCTGTTGCTGCTAAAAACAGCGCCTACAGACCCGCTGCAGGCATTCGTTCTGGAAATGCAAAAAGCTGCAAATCGGGGCACCTCACTTACCCGGCAACTTCTTGCCTTCAGCCGCAAACAGATCCTGGAGCCCAAAGTACTGAATTTGAACGACGTGATTAAAAACATGGAGGGTATGCTCCGGCGGCTGGTCAGGGAAAACATTGAACTGAAGCTCAGCCTGAACGAAGGTCTGGGTCACGTGAAAGCAGATCCGGGCCAGTTCGAGCAGGTGATCATGAACCTCGCAATCAATGCCAGTGATGCCATGCCCACGGGCGGTACACTAAAAATAGAAACATCGAATGTGACTTTCAATCAAAGTTTTGAAATGGACACTGCGATCATTCAGCCCGGCAATCACATCATGATCTCCGTCAAGGATAGCGGGACTGGAATGGATGAAGCCGTCAGAGCCCACATTTTTGAGCCATTCTTTACAACCAAAGAACAGGGGAAGGGAACGGGCCTTGGATTGGCCACCGTGTACGGGATTGTGAAGCAAACCGAAGGGTATATCTTTGTCGAAAGCGCCCCCGGTCATGGAACGACATTCACGATCTATCTTCCCCGCTGGGAGGGGCAAGAGGAACCCGCCGTCACTACAGGTGCTGTACGTGCAGTAGGCCTGCCGAAAGGAAGCGGGTCCATACTTCTTGTGGATGATAATGATTCGGTTCGCACTGCAGTGGCCGCCTTTCTGGAGATTTCTGGATATCGCGTACTGCAGGCTGCCAACGGCCGGCAGGCCCTGGACGTCAGCCGAGGGTATAGCGACGGGATTGATCTGGTAATCACGGACGTGGTGATGCCCCAGATGGGAGGAGCGGAGTTTGTGAAACAGCTCGTTGCCAAACGTCCCGGAATCAATGTGATCTATATGTCCGGGTATTCGGAAGAAGCGGCGGCTTTGCAGAGCAATTTGCACCCGAATTCCGCCTACCTGCAGAAGCCGGTGCCCATGCAGACGTTGCTACAGACAATCTGTGATCTGCTAGGGCGATGAAAACAATGGCTTCCCTTCCGGGCTCATGCCTGGGCATGATGGTTCTCCTTCGTTGCATTCCACTCCCTGAGGGGCTCCAGCCGTTTTCCGGTAAGCAGAAGTTTTTCAAATTCTTCTGCAATCACCGGACGGCTGAACAGATATCCCTGCATGGAATCGCATTGGTGCAAACACAAGAAAGACAATTCACCCGTAGACTCCACGCCTTCTGCGATTACTTGAAGCTGAAGTGCGTGGGCCATTTGAATGATGGCTGCCGTAATCGCAGGACTCTTCGGGTCGGCTGTTAAATTTCGAATAAAACTGCGGTCTATCTTCAGCGAATCGAAGGCAAACCATTTCAGATAACTGAGAGAGGAGTATCCGGTTCCGAAATCATCAATCGAAATTTGAATTCCCGCGGTCTTCAGTTTCTGAATGATGGCGATTGCCGCTTCCACGTTCCGCATCAAAACGCTTTCCGTGATCTCCAGATCCAGGCACCCGGGATGAAGATGCGTCTCGTTCAAGATCTGAGTCAGCCTTTCTGCCAGATCCGGCTGGTTGAACTGACGTGGCGAAAGATT
This sequence comes from uncultured Acidobacteriota bacterium, assembly GCA_964504105.1. Classification (GTDB taxonomy): domain Bacteria; phylum Acidobacteriota; class HRBIN11; order JAKEFK01; family JAKEFK01; genus CAZDDB01. The sequence goes on along the minus strand of CAZDDB010000091.1, from coordinate 2,170 downwards.
TACGGCAACACGCAAACCCGGTGAGCCAAGTTGCTGCCATTGCTTTGTTTGATTGCAGGCAGTTTTCAAAACCCATTCTCCGATGGGCACGATCAGACCGCTTTCTTCCGCAAGTGGAATGAATTCTGCGGGGGAAACAATTCCCCGTTCGGGATGGCGCCATCGCAGCAATGCCTCAGATGCAAGGATTCTGCCGGTCTTCAAGTCCACCTGCGGCTGGTAATGCACCTCAAGCTGATTTCGTTCCAGCGCATAACGTAAATCGGCTTCCAGAGTTAATTCATCAGCAGTGGACTTGAAAGCGGTATCGCTGTAGAAACAAGATTGATCGCTTCCGGTTTGCCGGATGTGATCCATGGCCATTCTTGCATCACGAACCAGTTCCTCTACGTCTGTCAGACCTGACAGGTCAATCGCCATTCCAATACTGGCAGAAAAGAAGACCTGTCTGCCTTCCAACTGATACGGCTGAGACAATGTTTGCCGGATCGATTTTGCCACCTGTTCTTCATCCTGTTGAGTCTCAACACCGATCAAGACCACCGCAAATTCGTCCTTCTCCATTCGCGCCACAATGTTCCTCTCGCTCCCGGCACACTTCAAAAGCCGCTCGGCTGCAAATTTGACGAGGACATCGCCAAAGACTGTCCCGAGAGAATCAACAATCCGATCAAAGCGGTCCAGTCCAATATAAAGAAGACCCACCGCTCGCTTTTCACCGCCATCCTGATTCATCAATTGATGCAGCTTCGAGCGCAGCATCAACCGGTTCGGAAGACCCGTGACACTGTCGTAGTAAGCCAGATGCTCCAGCTTTTGCTCGGCCTGCTTGAGCTCGGCGGTATATCGTTCGATAACAACACCTTGTTTCTTAAGACGAGTATCAATCGCGACTAATAGATCCGCACGCCTGAACGGCTTGGTGAGATAATCGTCCGCGCCAAGGTTCATTCCCTGCCGTAGATCGGACCGATCGGTCTTTGCGGTAAGAAATATGAAAGACGTGGAAGCAGTATCCGGATGCTCGCGCACCGCAGACAACACGCCGTAACCATCCAGCTTCGGGATCATCACATCGCACAGGATCAGATCCGGATGAAGCTCTTGCGCAAGTTTCAATCCTGCCGGACCGTCAGCCGCAGCACTTGTATCGAAGCCTTCCGCATTCAGGAGCTCTAACAGATTCAACCGCACGGATGGCTCGTCTTCGATTACAAGGATCTTCTTCATCGTTTCAACACTCCTCAATCAGAGCCGTAAGCATGTTCGTCATTTGCAAAACAGCTTCTTGAATTCTCTTCAAATGCTCCAGTCTCTTTTCTTCATCCAACCGCTGCCCGTAGAATTGCAACAACTCGGCAGAAGTTAGAATTATGCTCATCGGGGTTCGAAACTCATGCGAGATTCTGGCGCTCAAGAGCATCTTCCATTCTCGTTCTTCTTGAACCGCGCTAATGATTTCCTTCATTTTCCGTCTCCTAACGGAAGTGATTTAGCAAAGGACGTGCCATTCACGCAGGAAGCCGGTCTGGACGAGCGAAAATGAGCACGAGCGCGGGCGATGCACAATATGGAGGCAGTCCTGCTGCCGGTGCCTAAATCTTTAGATTCCTTGTGGCGCCCCGGAAAATGCTCGACGATAACATCCCGCTCGCAAATTTTATCCGAGCATGCTGCGGATTTTTTTCAGAAGAGATTCCATCGTGGCAGGTTTGGAAAGAAATGCTGTATTTGGACCCCGTAAAGCTTTCCGCCGGATAGCTTCTTCACTGAAGCCGGACATGTAAAGTATTTTCAAGTCCGGACGTACCGCTTTCAAACTTTCTGCGAGCTCCCACCCACTCATTCCGGGCATGATCACGTCGGTGATCAACAAATGGATTGCTTCAGGATGTTGTTCTGTGAGTTCAATGGCCATGCGGCCGTGGTCTGCCTGGTATACCGTATACCCGGTCATTTCCAGGAAAGCGGCAATCGCGCTGCGCACGGATTCATTGTCGTCTACCAGAAGGATCGTTTCATTGCCACCCACTGCCAGGTACTCGCAGGATGGAGCGGGTTCCATTTCCGCGTGCCGGTCCATTCTCGGAAAGTAGATCTTGAAAGTCGTTCCCCGGCCGGGTTGACTGTATACAAAAATGTGGCCGCCGCTTTGCTTTACAATCCCATA